>CAZPAW010000020.1:0-1012 GCA_964584895.1 uncultured Candidatus Saccharibacteria bacterium | reverse complement strand
ATAAAGAATCATGCACCGGCATAGGATGCCCATTGCGGAATCATTGTGCATTGTTTTTTCGTGAGAAAAAAAATTGTGATTGGCGAATAAGACCTGAATTTAAGAAAAGTAAAACAGGAAATATCATCTGCCAAAATTTAATTCTGATAACAACAAAATAAATTATATAAAATGAAAAAAGTAAAACTATTATTCACGCTATTATTAAGCATGATGTGCATCTTCGGATTTGCACAAACGCAGCAATTATCAGGTTCGTATATCTTCATGGGCAAAGGTGCTCCGGTACAGATTACTACAAGCAGCCGGGCGGCAATTAACGCAAAGACGACACTTTATATTGATACTGCCGACAACAAATTTTCTATTTACAAGCAGCATGGAAATTATTACAACCAACGTTGGATGAAATTATCCATTGAAGGTAATGGCGGCGCAGGAACGAAAGGCGACAAAGGTGATAAAGGTGACAAAGGCGATACCGGAGCGCAAGGCATACAAGGCATACAAGGATTGAAGGGTGACAAAGGCGATAAGGGTGACAAGGGCGACAAAGGTGAGCAAGGTATTCAGGGAATACCCGGTCAGAATGGTAGCAATGGCACTGGTGGCACAGGTACAGAAGTTGCAATGTATTTGTCACCTGATTTATTTGGTGCTGTGCATAACAACACCACCTTTGCACAACAAGGCAGGACACAGCAATGGGTTGATGCTAACTATCCGGGCATCGGAGCAGTAACAACAGACATGATTGATTGGGCTGCGTGGCAGATGGCAGTGAAGCAATCCGAAACGACCGGCAAACCAATATTTGCGTTCGGCAAATATTATGTAAACAGAATGATTGCCATTTCAAAGACTAATTACAACATGATAATCATGGGCAATTATGCGACAATAACGACAACGAATAATAACTCATTCAGTATATTCGGTCGCCAACAGCCGACCGACAACACAGAAGCGTTAAACATACTTGTCAATGCACATTTTAAAATTTCGGATTTGA
>CAZPAW010000019.1:0-1057 GCA_964584895.1 uncultured Candidatus Saccharibacteria bacterium | reverse complement strand
ATCTGCTCGTCGATGGCGAGGCGGGCGTCCACGCCACGCACCTGGCCCATCACCTGGTCGTAGATCGAGATGTAGCCGGAGCCCGAGGCGAACATCTCGCGGGCGATCTGGAGGTAGGTCTCGGCCGCGCCACCCAGGCGCCCCGCTGCGCCGAGGTCGCCTGACTGCGCCGCTCGGAGGATCTCCTCGTACTGCCGGCGGGCCTCGGCGAGCTTCTCCTGCGGCGTCTTCGGCGAGAGTCCGCCCAGCGCCGTGCGGTCGAGGAAGTCCGCGAGCCCGCCGCGCGCGCCCACGATCGCGGCGAGCTGGCTCTCGCGGGAGTTGCGCACGCTCTCCTCGATCTGGCGCTGGATCTCGGCTTGCCGCGCGAGCGCGTCGGCGAGGTCGTTGGTGGCCGAGGTCGCGCCGTCGGCCGCGTTGGTGACGGTGAGGAAGGCCGGGGCCACGCCCATCAGCATGTCCCACATGCGGCGGCCTTCCTCGGTCGAGAGGTCGAGGCCCTCGACGAGCCGCCTGAACTCGGTGACGCTGTCGGGGATCTCGAGGCCGAGCTGGGCGAAGACGCCGGTGACCTGCGTCGTGGCCATCTCGAGCTGCTCGGCCTCGGTGTAGAAGTTCTGCGTGAACCAGCTCCACGTCCCGGCCACGCGCTGGAAGGTCTGCTCGAGGGTCTCGCCCGCGCGCCCCATGAGCTGGAGCGTCTCCATGTTGAGGCCGGTCACGTTCATTTCGGCGAGCGCCTGCCGCATGCCCAGCAGCGACAGCACGAACTGGCCCAGCTCCTCGCCGGTACCCTGGAAGCCCTCCACGAGTTGAGCCAGCACCGGGTCGACGGCGTCGAGGATGATCCGGGCGCGGTCGGCGGTCATCTGGCCGAGTGTGCCGGCGAAGTCACCATGCTCCTCGCCGAAGCCGTAGCGCGTCGACGAGCCACCCAGCGCCGCCGTCACGCGGGCCGTCTCGTCCTCGGTCAGGTAGCCCGCCACCGAGCGCTCCCAGGCGGCCATGCCGGCGAAGTAGCGACGCAGTTGCTCGCCCATGTCCTGGTCGCTGAACC
>CAZPAW010000018.1:0-1080 GCA_964584895.1 uncultured Candidatus Saccharibacteria bacterium | reverse complement strand
TAATTTAAATATAATGGCACAAATGATGAATACAGCAGAAAAGCCCCACCTGCACAAAACCGATGTTATGTGCCGTTATTTTTACAAAGATGGTTCAGAAGTTATGGAAGGAGATATTTGTTTCTATTCTGAATACAATGGCATTAATAACCATTTTCACTATGCAGATGGTATTTATACAATGGAGAAAAGGGATGGTGATATATTCCCAAGAGCCAGCGTAATTACAATGACAGAAGCAAGATCATTTGAAGATTACAACGAACCAATAAACAATACTGTTTCTTTAAAATATGGCTCAACAAATGGAGTTGTAAATGATTTTGTCAAAATAGGTAGAATAGAAACAAATAGTGAAATGCTTACAAAGGAGTATGCTATGGAACACTACGCTGTACGATAATGGCACATAACGTTCAGCGGCTTGGCGTTCGGGCGGGAAATCAACGCACAAAACTTTGCTTAACAACTTAATTTAATACAATGGCACAAACTTCAATTAACCACCAAACCCCGCCTTTTGGCAAGCAAATGTTATCTTTTGTGCCTTCTTTCGGCATTCAAGTATTTGTCAATGATATGGCTTGCATAAGCAACGAGTTGAAGCAATATCGTTTCCCTAAAAGTAAAAAGGTTAGAATAAGAAAAAAGTGGTCAAAACATAGAGAAAACTTTAGAATGCAGGAAGTTCATAAGGTCATAATGTTGAAGTCTCAAAATAAAATGTTTGTCAGTCAGAAAACTTATGACCAGTGGAAGCAAAAACACGGTCAGATATTATGACAAAGAAACTATTGACTTGTTGTTTTAGCATTACCGCTAACACGGGCTTATGCGAATTGTTTTCTTGTTGTAAAAACTAAAAATTCTATTGTAAAATACGCATGCAGGGCAATGGCCGTCGGTACATGCTTACTGTGATTAATCATTAACCACGGTCAACCATGGAGAAACTACGCTACGAGTACAAGCAACTTGAAAATCAAGTCAGAGGCTTTGAGCCAGAAGTAAGAGAGATGCGGGAAGAGATGCGAGAATCTGTAGAAGATGTTTTGGGCCAAGCGGAAGAAAGTCTTTTTA
>CAZPAW010000017.1:0-1120 GCA_964584895.1 uncultured Candidatus Saccharibacteria bacterium | reverse complement strand
TAATCGTGGTCGCGCTCGTCTGTGCCCGCACGGATATAGACAGGAGTCTCCCGAGAGAAGCCGTATTTCAGTGCCGCTTCGAGCATGCCTTCGAGTTCCGAGATCATCGGCGGCGTGTTCACGGTAAATTCAAGTTTGTTGGTCTGGGTCACTTTCATTCGTACACCTCCGATTCCGCTCGGGTCTCTTGTGAGACGTATGGCTCCGTACCTGCTATGGCGAACGCTTCCCGCGCCACCCGACAGCGGTAGTTGCACTGCGCGAAATCGAACGAGGCAGGGCAGTCGTGGGCGTGCCATACCATCCCCCCGCCCGGCTTCTTCTGGAGAAGCCCTTGCTCCGCCAGTGCCGCCCGCAGCCGGGCAATCTCAGCTTCGCAAGACCGTGCGTACTCAACCGCCAGCGGGTACTTCTGTGCGTCGTCCATCAGGCGATGCTGCTCTAGAAGGTCCAGGTAGTCCTTCGCTTCAGTCATTCCCGTCCCTCCAGTGCGGCATCGATGCGTTCAATCCACGTCCCTGCATCCCACTGGATAATGGGCTGTTGCGGCTCTGCCATACGGGTACGGAGACGCTCCAGAATCTCACGCAGCCGGTCGCGCTCCTCGTAGGCGTCCAGGAGTTCGGTCGTGGGGCAGGGCCACTCCGCATCTTCCAGTTCCATCACGTTGTCCATGCAGGAGAAGCAGTACACGGGCGTGTGCTCAAAGCCGGGATCATACTGGTAGTGAAGTTCCCGCAGCATCGCAACATCGATAGTCACTCAGCCACCCTCGTTTCCACGTACAGCAGCGAGAACACGGTCTTCTCGGCAGGCAATCCCCATGAACCGGGCGGCAAGACATAGCCAATGGTCGCAACCAAATCCGGTTCGTCGGTGTAAGTATTTGTCCCTGGATTCCAACCGCGCAGATACACGGTATCTCCCTCTCGGAAAACCCTGTCGGCGTTGTCACGAACCTCGAAAGTCTTGCGTCCTTGGCGAATGAGGCTCATGTACTCCGGCCAACATTTCAGTTCGTGTGTAGTCACTCAGCTACCCTCGTTTCCAGCGCGTCGATGCGCGCGTCCTGTTGCTCGTCAGGATCTAGCACCAAGAAGCGCGGCCCAAAGCACCAAAA
>CAZPAW010000016.1:0-1190 GCA_964584895.1 uncultured Candidatus Saccharibacteria bacterium | reverse complement strand
CCTTGCTGTTGTGTGAGCGCAACCGCTGCGCCCTTGCGATGCCCGGCGAACCGGGGATGGGGTGGTGTGGGTCATGTGCATAGTCATGGCTTCCTCGACTGCACCAGCCTGCGCGCCAGGTAGCGCGCCTCGCTTTCCGGCCAGTCGCGGCGCCATGCCGGGACAAACACCAGGCGGCAGACATGCAGGCCATAGGTGCCGCGCTTGACAAATGGGCCGATGTTCCACAGCAGATGTGGCGCGAGCCACTTCACGCGGCAGATTGACAGACCAAAACCCCAGACGCTCCAATCGCCATTTGGCCAGATCGAAAAACCAAGCCATTTGCCAGCGCGCCAATAGCGTGCGTCTCCCTTGCGGTGTGTGTTGTTCATGGCTTGTCCCTCATCGTGATGTCGCGGCCATCGAAGCCGGGTTGCCCGGTCACGGCGGGCGGCTCCTGATTGAGCGCCACGTAATCGGCGGCGCGCATGTAGCCTGCATCGGCGGTGGCGCGAAGCACGTCGCGGACTGCCGCATCGGTCCCGGTCATGGCCGGTTCGGCTGGTGCGGCTGGCTGGCGCTTGATCATGTCGTAGCCGAGAGCATCGGCTGCGGAAATCAGGTGCAAGATGGCTTCATTGATGTGCCATTTTTTATCACAGTCGTCATTGGTCCACGCTGCGAGCAGCAGACGGTTGATGGCATCTTGGGATCTAATACACGCTGTGAAATAATTTGCCATCACGCCTGCTCCCCACCCAATAGGGATTCCCTTGCCTCGATGACTGCGCTTTCCCGCAGCGCGTGGGGCATCGCGTCCCAGACCTGCCTCGCCTCATTGTGCGTCATCGGCGGGTATGAAATGCGCTCTCCTGTGCCAGGCCGGATAAAATGAATGATGATGTATTCATCTTGTTTGCTCATCACGCCTGCTCCTTCATCTTGATTTCAGCGATGATCTTTTGCACCAGTGCCAGACAATCTGACCTGTCGCTTGGCCCACCCGGTCCCCAATGGGCGAGGGCTTCCTCAAGTGTGAAGTTCCTGCACCCGGCGAAAATCCTGTATTCGCCGTTCTGGGGGAAGCCGAAGAAGTGGTAGCCCCGGCTATCCATGCCGCCGTGGATCATGCCGGTCAGCGCCGTGCAGCCGATGGCGGTGATGTACTTCGCCACCGGAGCATGAAGTTCCGTCAGCGCCGTGCAGCC
>CAZPAW010000015.1:0-1272 GCA_964584895.1 uncultured Candidatus Saccharibacteria bacterium | reverse complement strand
TTCCGCTTGTTGATGGTACAAATAACTCAGGGGCATTTTCACCTACCAGATAAGGCAACCCACCTGATACCGGCCCACCTGCTGCTCTCTTTTTAGGAGATAATCCTATTGCACCGGAAAATATAGAGTTAAAACTTCCGCCGGTTATTAATGCAAGTATTCCTGATATGGCCGCCGTTGCTAATAACTGTTCAATCATTCGCTTAATACCATCAATAAAGCCGTCAAAGAATGATTTAACAACGTCCCCACCTTCTTCGAGTGCATCAAATAATCCGGCAAATGCAGGCTGCAAAACATTACCCACCGTACGGGCTATAAATTGCAATTGGTCATCAGTTGCTTTAATTGTTTCCTGTGGAATTAAACCCTTTGGGGCTTTTACATCTGGTTTACCGATATTAAACTTGTCGGGGCTGATAGTAAAAGGCTTACTACTGTAAAACCTTTCTATGGCATCATTTATCGGGCCTTGCTTTGGCGCATTCGAAACCCTGTTAAGCAATTGGTCAAGTGTCAGCATATCGCTGATTACTTCCTTGATACCGTTGCTTGTGTTCTTTAATGAGTTGTTTTTATCTACGAATGACTTAAATAGGTTTTCAAATCCTTTACTAACTGCGTTTATTAAATTGACAGAACCGCCAGACTCAAATATAACAGCGTTTAATTCTTCAATCCTCTTTATATCCCTATCTAAATCATTAGTAGGTGCGCCAACCCTTAACCTTGCTTCCCTTATCTTCTTTAACCTGTTTAATTCTGGATCTTCTTTAAATTCAGGCAAACCAGAAATACCAACAAATCTTTTTCTTAATATTAACTGCTTTTCAATCTCAGCAGATAATACTTTTTGTAATTCAGTATTTTTCTGGTCAAAAAGGAAACGGGCTAAACCCTGATTTATCGTTGATTGTGTTAGCTGATTTGTAGCAGTGTTAGTGCTTATTAAAATAGACCTTAAATCCTCTATATCCCTTGCCTGAGATATTACAGACTTTGACGCTGCGTCTATTGCAGACTGAAATTCCTCTTGCTCTCTTTTTCCTTGCTTTGCCGCTTCGCTTAATTCATTAGTGCTGTCTTTTGCTTTAGATGACCTTTGAGAAAAAACAACCAATAAAGACGAAACCACACCAACAGCCAACCCTAAACCGGCTGGCCCCATCATGCCAGAAACCAAAGATTTTAATGCCGTTCCTGTTGATCCTGTTGTTTCCTTTAACCTCTGGAATGATTCTAAAAGAGGGTTAATGTTATTAGCGATACCAA
>CAZPAW010000014.1:0-1454 GCA_964584895.1 uncultured Candidatus Saccharibacteria bacterium | reverse complement strand
AGTGGACCTGGCTCTCCTGGCAGGGAGACGAATGTTTTTGGTAATTTGACTCAAGTAGCTTTAATAAAATTTCAAAATAATAAATTAACAAATATTCTAGATAAACAAAAGTTTAATAAGGAGTTGGGCAATTTATTTTTTGATACTAGAAATTTTATAAATAATAATTTTTATCAAGATCCAAGTTATGAGCAGAGCACTGGTCAATATTATTCTATTGGCGGTAATATCACTGGCTTAGTTGCCGAGGTGATTTTAAAAAATAATAATGTAGATATTATTAGTGTTAAGCCAGGCGATGACAGTAATTTTGTGTTTCCTAAAAAATTAACGCAGGGGGCTTCTTATAGTATTACTGTAGAATCTAAGCATCCTCAACAACTGTGCTATTGGCTTAATAATAATGGCACTATAAGCAATAGCAATATTACTAATATAGCAATATCCTGCGGCCTAAATTTACATGAAAATCCTTTTGTCTATAAGCCTATTGGTTCGCGCACCATAACTTATACTTTAAATTATTCAGCTACTGCAAATGGGTCAATTTCTGGTAGTGTTAGTCAGGTGGTTTCTAGAGGGTCTAACGGTCAGGCAGTGACAGCTGTAGCTGACTCTAATTATCATTTTGTAGATTGGTCAGATAGCTTAGTGGATAATCCTAGGACAGATTTAAATGTGCTGGGGGATATTAGCGTTAGTGCTAATTTTGCAATAAACACTTATACTATTACTTTTGATAAAAATACTGGAGACACTGAAGCAAATCCTACAACTAGAACCACTAACTACAATACTACTGTTACTTTACCGGTCGCACCAACTAAAGTTGGACATACTTTTCACAGTTGGAATACTCAAGCTGATGGTAATGGTAGCACTTTTGATGCTAGCACAGCTGTGACGGCTGATGCCACTGTCTACGCTAAGTGGACAGCTTTGACTTGCGGTGATTATTCAGTTGTATTAGATTCAATTACTTATGGTACGGTTGCAGCTGCTGATGGCGAATGTTGGCTAGATAGGAATTTGGGTGCTGGTAGAGTAGCTAATGCAGCTGGCGATAGTGAAGCTTATGGCTATCTCTATCAGTGGGGTAGATCAAGTGACGGTCATCAATTAACTAATAGTGGAACAACGGCTGACTTAAGTGCATCGGATACGTTAGGTCATGGTAATTTTATTACTACATCTTTAGCTCCACATGATTGGCGTAATCCGCAAAATGATAATTTATGGCAAGGTCTTAGCGGCACTAATAATGTTTGCCCCACTGGTTTTCGAATACCGACTAGAGCAGAGTGGACGGCTGTACTTGCAGCCGAAAATATCACTAGTATAGCTACTGCTTATAGTTCAGCCTTGAAGTTGACGCTTAATGGCTATAGAGATCGTAGTAATGGTATATCATATGATCAAAGTGCAGCAGGTAATTATTGGTCTAGCAGCGTTAG
>CAZPAW010000013.1:0-1542 GCA_964584895.1 uncultured Candidatus Saccharibacteria bacterium | reverse complement strand
CCTACCTGGACCTCACTCCGCGAGGCCCAGAAGGACGAACTACCATCGCGGAAATACAGGAGCACTTTCAGCCCGTCCTTGGTCCGGACGGGCTCCGCGGCCCCGAAGGCGTTGCTGTCACCGCGGGCCGCCATGTAGTAGGTCTTGCCTTTATAGGTGCAGTTCCCGCAGACGCGGGCGGTGAGGCCAGGGGCCTCGCGTGCGGGGGCAGCCGCGGCGGCAGGGGCCGAAGCGGAGGTCAACTCGGCCACCAACGCCTCGGCTGCCGCGGCCTGGCTGGTGCCGATCCACCAGCATTTGACGTCAGCGTCCCACTTGGCCCCGAGGGCCTTGATCCGGTCTTTCGCCCCGAACGGGGCATTCCGGAAATACAACCGGCGGGCGACTTTTTCGAGGTTGATCACGTTGCTCATGCCTCCATATATCGGCACCTAGCCGGATTCGTCCACTGTTTTTTTTGTGTCGCGTGTCGATTGTCCGCGCACCGTTGGGAGAGTAGGTCGCGCGCGCTATATCACGATCATCGCGCCTCGCCTCACCTACTCGCATGACCGGTTGGGAGTATTCGGAGTGTCGGTGCTACTACGAGGGCGACCATCACGAGGAGTGTCGCCTGTGCCGCGATGAGCGGCTGGCGGCGGAAGAGCAGCGCGCCGCCGCCGAAGATACGGCACGACGCGCCAAGCAGGAGGCCGAGCGCGACGCGGCCATCGCGCGGGGCGAGGACCCCGACGCGGGGATGATTCCTCCGCTCGGGGACGAGGACCTGGGGTGGCTGCTGTGAGTGCCGGGGGTGCGCTTTACGGTATGCTGCGTTACGGCGTCCTCGCGGGCGGCGAGGACGACAAGTGTCCCGCTCTCGAATGGCTGTACGCGCACCGCGACCGACCGCTACCGGAGCTGGTCGCCAACTGCCCCGAGCCGTCGTGGCTCCGGGATTTGGCCGCGCGCCTGGATATCGACCCCCGGCTAAGCGTGGCCCGGCTGGCCTGGCGGGTGGGCACCACCGCGCTCCGGCGCCTGGACGAGGTCGGTGCGGTAGAACAGGGTCGGGAGCTGCGGCGTATGCTGGAGACCACCGACCTATGGGAGGCCGGGGCCCCCGACCGGGTGGAGGCCGCGTCGGCCCGCGCGATGGCGGCGGCGGGGCTGCCGATGGACGCGGTCGCCTACCTCACCCTGTGCCGCGAGGTGTTGGGCCCCTTGATTCTCCACGCGCTGGATCGGCGAGGTATCCGATGACCAACGACGCCCCCCACCGCGCCTGGCGCCGCGCCTCCAACCTGCGGCACCTCACCGAGGCGCGGGACCTACTGCGGCGCCACGGGTTCGCGCGTGTGGACGACCACCTAGGCGGCGATGAGGGCTGGGCCTGGCGCCCAGCTCATCCGACGCTCCAGCGAGAGCCGCGGCGGGTGCTGTGCCTGCACGAGTCCGAGCCGCACGCCTGGGAGGGCGTGGCGGTGCAGGACACCGAGGACGCGCTGGCCCAGGTGCGGCGGTCCTGCGAGCAGGTGAGAGAGGGGACGCATGACCTTGGGG
>CAZPAW010000012.1:0-1845 GCA_964584895.1 uncultured Candidatus Saccharibacteria bacterium | reverse complement strand
TCATTACCTTGCTCCTTTTTCTCTCTGCCTTACACTTTCACAATACCCCAACTGAATACGCGAGTCAAGAGAAATCTGCATGGACCCCATGATTATTTTGAGCGTTACGCTTGCCCTAACAGCGCCGCCCGCAACTCGTTGGGGCCAATCCAGTCGGGGAAACCACCACCCGTAACCCACGGACGCAAAGCAGCCCCCCCAGGCTTCAAATACGGCTATCCTGCTGGGCGATGGTGCACGGCAAAACAGCCCGATGGCACCCGGCTGCGTCTGTAGCCTGGTGGCGAATCGTCCGCCCAACCTTCCGTTCCCGATCTTCCCAAAAAGAACGAGAAAAGAACGAGAATAGACCCAACCCTGTATTTTTCAATGGTTTATCCTGTGGAAACAGTCAAAATCTATTCTCTTTCTTTTTCATACTACGAGAATAAGTAGGGATTCGTGTTTTCATACAGTTGCAGCCAAAAAACGCCGTCTATTCTCGTATTCTCGTTCTTTTTCAAACATTCTACGCGGACGCGCGTTACTATATATCGCGCACGCGTTACTATAAACGCGCGTCCGTAAGAGAGTTTCAAAAAAGAACGAGAATACGAGAACAACCTCGATATTCACAACCTAACCACTAGAATCTACGAATCCCCGCTTATTCTCGTAGTATGCGGAAAGAAAGAGAATAGATCGAGAATAGCCGCTTTCCTGCCACTTTCAATCGCTCAATAGGGGTCTGCCGGCAGATCAACAGCAGGTCCAGGGCGCTTCGGGGAGAAATCCCTAAAGACTAAAAATACTTTGAAATTTTTATCTTCTTTATAATCAATGACATGCGCGTTAAATAAATGTCTGTGACAGTTTTTTGTGCATGGGGCTATTGACCTTATGTCAACATTTCGGGCATACTTCGATTTCGATGACGCGGCAAGAAAGATTCGACAAGGTGATGTGGCTTCGGGAAAACCGGGGCGTGCTTAAGAGACTGGCGGAGGATATCGGTTTCTGCCGCTGGTACATTTCGGCGGTCTACTGGGGCAAGAGAAGCTCCAAGAACCACCGCGTTGAAGCGGAACTGGCGCAGCGAGGCGCGCCAGGTTTCGCCCGCTACGCGTTAGCGGCGTAAACACCACCACGAACAACCAAGGAAAGGAATTGACCATGCTGGACGTGTGCCTACTCGCGTTCATTGCGTTTACCGCTGGCCGTTTCGGCTTGCTGGTGGCGCAAGAGATACTTAGCTGCGTCCGCATGGATTTGGATTGAGGCCAATGACACCAGAACAAAAAATTAGACCGCACCAATGGACAAATGGCGGAGACGAGGTGATGGTTCTGCGCTTTTCGGATTTATCGGGGCGCAGCCGCGGTGGCTTTCAACATCCCTTGGAAGTCGGCGGCGTGGTAGAGGCTCCGGATTGGAACACCAAGATTGAATGCGGTGGCGGCATTCATGGGTGGCCCTGGGGATTGGCGTTTGGCCACGATAAGGAGCCGATCTGGAATGCGGTATGGCAGGTGTACGGCGTTCGGCCAGCCGACATTATTGACCTGGGCGGCAAATGCAAATTTCGTACTGGAATCCTCCGCCACGTTGGGACTTGGCACAGCGCCATGCTGTACGTACTGAGTGGTCAAATGGCCTGGGTTACCGCTGCTGCGAGTGGCGCGGCGAGCGCGACGGGTGCGAGGGGCGCGGCGAGCGCGACGGGATGGAGTGGCGCGGCGAGCGCGACGGGTGCGAGTGGCGCGGCGAGCGCGACGGGTGCGAGGGGCGCGGCGAGCGCGACGGGATGGAGTGGCGCGGCGAGCGCGACGGGATGGAGTGGCGCGGCGAGCGCGACGGGGGAGAGGG
>CAZPAW010000011.1:0-1858 GCA_964584895.1 uncultured Candidatus Saccharibacteria bacterium | reverse complement strand
TAGGGAAGTTGCCGGACTTTTTGGCCTGATCAATTGCTTGCACAAAAAACCCATTCTGGGTTAATGTTCCAGAAGGATTGGCGCCAGGCTGATCGAATTCTTTTGTTTTGTCGCCAGGAACATCGTGACCTTCATAGTAAATCGTAAGCCCATTTTCCGAAATTCTGTCTGCATACGGCGCGTTGGGCTTTACTGACATTAAAACAACAGAGTAACCATCATTGATGTTAAAATTCATCCCACGCTGAAGTTGTTCCTGAGCTTCTTCATTACACATTTCTCTATAAGAAATGATTTGGTTTACATCAAATGCCATAAGCGCAGCATATCACGAATTAAGAACCCCTCTCAAACACCGAGAGAGCAAATTTGTTTTTGATTGAATCATTTTCGAGGACCACTCCCGAGTCAAAAACTATTGACTATACGAGGGAGTGCTCAAGCGTTCCGTAGAAACGGAAATAATAAGTGAACGAAAATAGTGTGGCTTGAGCCGAGGTGGCATCTTTGCCATACTTTTCAAGACGCCCGAGAAAGTATGAGGCTCTTTGTCGGCCACGAAGTAATAAAGCGCTCGGCATTAGGCGAGCATAAGTTCGAAAGTGCTTTTTATAAGATCATATTTACAAACTTGTCTTAAAAAACTGTGGTGGAGTATAATATTATTGATTAATGGAGGATAAATTATGAAATGGATTATTGCCGGTGTTGTGACGTTATTAGTAGTTGTAGGTGGTGTGGGCGCATATGTGATTTTGGGCGATGAAGAAAATAAGACAAATAATTCTCAAACTGCCTCAGTGAATTCTGATAAAAGTTCTGTGGCAGCTGAGACTGTTTCTATAGAACAATTATTGCGTCGAGATGCCAGTCTGAAGTGTACATACAATGTAAAGGTCGGTGAGAGCACTAGCAGCGGAACTGCGTACTTCTCTGGTGGTAAAAATATGTACGGGGAGTTCACAATTAGCAGCAAAGATTTCACTAATACGGCGTATGTGATCCGCAATGGCGATACTCAGTATGTATGGCAAAAAGGTTCAAAGACTGGGTATAAAGCTGATGTGTCTGCCTATAAAAAAGAAAAACAGCAACAAATGAGTCAACAATTTGATCCGGAGAAAAAATATAAGTTCTCTTGTGAGAATTGGGAAGAAGATGCATCACTTTTCCAGCCTCCAACATCTGTGACCTTTACAGACATTGCTGCACAAACCAAAAAGCTGCAAGAACAATTCCAAAACCGCTAGTAGCAGTAAGTGTTAAAAGAAGCGCATTAATTTATCTATGTTTGTGATCGGCTTGGTGGATTTTACTCTAGTTATTGATACAAAGTATGTGAGGCTATTAGGCGGCAAGCGCAACCAATTTGTATATCTAGATACAATACGAACTTGTTATAATAGCAAGTAATAAAGATAAGAAGTATGTTATGCAAATAACCATGGAGTAGTCATCATCAAGCTGAAACAACTGGTAATCAAACACAAAATATTGTTGCTGATTTTAATGATTGTTTCGATCGCTTGCGCACTGATAATAGCTTTAAAATCTGGTGAAAAATCAACTGATTTTCCAACAGAACCTGTCGAAGAATCTGGTGGCAGTAATGAGTTGAGACCGGATACTAGCAAGCCGACTAAAAAGAAGAGTGCTTCAAATACCGCCAAACAAAGCGACGATAGCGCGTCCACTTCAGGTAGTAGCACAACGAGTAGTGCCAAATCGTCAATTAACAGTGAGGTTGACAATGATAGCGATGAAGAAGTGACTCCGGAAAGCACCACCGAGTCAAGGGCTGGTCTAGCGTTAGAAGATTTTCCATTTCCGATAATGACTGATCCGCCACACAGCGTAC
>CAZPAW010000010.1:0-2853 GCA_964584895.1 uncultured Candidatus Saccharibacteria bacterium | reverse complement strand
TAGTGTTTAAATTATTATTTGTAGTGTTTAAATTATCAGTTGTTGCATAGGTTGACATATTTGATATTTTTTGATAAGTTGATAATGCTGATGATTTAGATAAATAATTTGACATATCTGATAATTTTTGATAAATTATTTCTGCAGATGAAATAGTTAAATAATCAGGCATATCAACAATTTTTTGATACGTTAATTCAGCTGAAACTTTAGTCAAGTAATTATCATTTATATTATTATTAATTGTGTTAAATTGATATTGTATACTTGATGTTGCGTCTAAATAAGATAATTTTTCAGATGTAACATTGTTTATTTTATTGCAATTAATATTTCCTAAATTGTCAATTTGCCATAATGTATTATTTAAAGGAGTAGAATATAAACCAAATTTTCCTTCATTATTAAAAAACAAATATTTGTCAGAAATTTTATCATAAACATTAAATAAATCGCCACCTGTTGGTTGTTTATTGATTCCAAATATTGAATTATTTGTTGGATTATTGATTACAACTCCACTGTTAAAATTTGTCCAACCATTAAAAATATTTGTGTTTGTGAAAGTATTAGAATTGGATAATTTAGCATATGATGAAAATGTTGTATATAAATTGCCTGAATTAATTAATTTAGTTGAATTTATTGTTGGTGAAGTATCATAACTTAAAGACGGTTGATAAGTTGATAAAGCATTATAAATAGAACCAGAATTTAACATTTTATTAGAATTTAATGTTGGTATTGAATCATATAATAGAATTGTTTGATAAGTTGTTGGTAATGCTGAAATAATTGAATTTAAAGAATTAATTGAAGATGTTTTAAAATCTGATGCAGTTAAAATACCTAATACATTTGAATCACCATTATTAAATATTTTAAATAAATCTGATTTTGTTGAAGCAGATAATAATTTAGAAAAATTAAAAGCCATTAAAGATGATGAACTAATATTGAAATATGGATTGATAAAATTTCCTTCACCGTGGCCTCCGCTTAAATTTCCAGCAATTGATAAAAAATGAGTGTTAGAATTTGGATAAGTTCCATTAATATTTGGTGCATATAAATATCCTGTATAAGTTGGATTAGATAAATTTAATTTAGTGTTTAAATTTGTGATGGTTGCATATGTTGAACTAGCAGTTGAAATACTTAATTTGCTAGAAATATTATTTGTGATTGTTGTTGCGAAATTTGGGTCATTTCCTAAGGCAGATGACAATTCATATAATGTATCTAAAGAACCAGGAGCACCACCGATTAATTCGCTAACTTTTAGATTAAGTTGATTAATAACCCAATCTCTCATTGCAATTAATCCGAATCTTTCAGAATCTAATAAACATAAATCAGTAGGTTTAATATTATATTCAATATTATTTAATTTTATTTTTATTATTCCTCCAGAATCAATATAACCAGTTGGTATACCGTCAACATAATTAATGCTTTCATTACCTAAATAAATATTACCTTTAATTGTTAAATTTCTGTCAAATATTCCATCAGCTGGTATTGTACCATCAGAAGAATCAGAATTTTTAAAATTTCCTTTTACAGTGGTTGATTTAAAATTATTATATGTTAATGACATAATTTATAATAATATATCATTAGAATATAAAAAAAATTAAATTTCTTGATTTATAAATCCATTTGTAACTTTAAAACCAAATAAACTATCCATTAATGGCATAGTTACGTAACCATTAATTATTACATTAGCAAGTGGAGTACCAATTTCAACATTATTAGACATTATATTTGTCATATCACTTTTTAAATTTAATGTTCCTTGATTATCAAATCCTGAACCGGCTAAATTAGGGTATGATTGAATTGTAGTATGAATAGTATCATTAGCGACATAATGTATTGAACCAGTATTAATTATACCATCAACAATTAAATCATTTGACATTTTTACATCGCTTGTAATATTTCCACTGATTGAAATATTTTGGTTAAAATCAACATCATCAGAAAAAGAAGAAGCACCATATGGATTTAATACAATTTTATCAACTAATGTATTTTTAACAATAAGTTTGCTTTTAAATTCAGTAGAATTATCAATTGAAGCACTTTGATATGTTGTTTTACCTTCTAATAAATCAACTTCACCTGATAATGTTGTAATAGCAGTTGTTAAACCAGCAACAGATGAAGCAAGAGCTAAAATTTCAGCTTGAGTACCTGCAAAACCTAAAGCAGTTAAAACACCTAAAATAATTGTATCAACATCAGGAGAAGAGCCAGAATCGCCTTTATCTCCTTTATCACCTTTTGGACCTTGTGAGCCAGTTGAACCAGTTGAGCCAGTCCAACCTCTAGGTCCTTGTTCTCCTTGGTCACCTTTAACAGCTAAATAAAACCAATAATAAGTATTAGAATCAGGATTAATATTTTGACAATTATTGATACAAATATATGAAGAACCATTAAATGAAACGACATCATTTTTTTCATAATTAATTAAACTGTCATATAAATATCTATAAATAAAACTTATACCATTGATTCCATTTGTTCCATTAGTTCCAGATAATCCTTGAATGCCTTGAATGCCTTGATTTCCTTGTATACCTTGAATGCCTTGTGGAATACCAAAATTAAAAATAGCGTTTGTTTCTGTTCCAACATTTATTACAGATGCATTTTGACCTGGTGGCAATGTTTGAGTTAATCCAATATTTATTGTAGTAGATTCATAATTATTTGTTATTTGAATTCCATTAACATATAATTCATTAGTATAAATGACATCAGAATTAATTTCATCAGCTTCAATATTATTTAATCCAGTCATATTTAAAGAATAAGAATCAAAACCATTGATTGACATTT
>CAZPAW010000009.1:0-4198 GCA_964584895.1 uncultured Candidatus Saccharibacteria bacterium | reverse complement strand
GTCGTTGCATTTCATCATATTTGGCTTTGGTAAAGGGAATGGTTTTCGGTATCATACAGTTCTGGCATTATACCGGCATTGCTACTTTCTTTCTGCACAAAAATGTTACCCTGTGTCATAATAGAGGAGTATTGAAAACGTGATGCTAGAAAATTTAGAAGAAACAAAGCCAGCAGAAGAAGAAAATACATCAATCACGCTCTCCCAGTTACTTGGAGTGGTTTACTCTGGTAGTATTGATGCGCCAGAAAAAGGAGTTCTAGTAACAGACGTTGCAACCAATCTCAAACTATTGCCGTTAGACAGTCCCACAGAGTTAGTAGAAGAGTTTTTAGTTAAAAAAATTAATGATGGGTCAATCATCTTTCCTACAGAATCTGCTGCGACTACTCAATTGTGGCAGATGCAAAGTACCGTAGAAAATTTGCTACCTGCGATAGATTTTAACGGATTCACAACTACCTATTGCGCTCGCATTGATTCAAATGAGGCATTGAGACACATTGATTCAGTCAATGGTGCTGATACTTTTGAGATTCCGGTTATTGAAAATGGAGAAAGAAAATCATTCTTACTTACCGATAAAGCATTTTGTAACGGACTAGCCAATTGCCAAGTGGTAACCGCGGGAAGAGATACAA
Source organism: uncultured Candidatus Saccharibacteria bacterium (assembly GCA_964584895.1). Lineage (GTDB taxonomy): Bacteria > Patescibacteriota > Saccharimonadia > Saccharimonadales > JAGQNJ01 > DAISWO01. The sequence continues at coordinate 3,557 of CAZPAW010000009.1, read as the reverse complement.
TCTTGCTTGTTCCAGTGAAAGGAGATCCTCAAACTGGCAGGGCATGGCTCTTCACCGTAGCCTTAAGTAATGAGACAGATACGGCCATAGGTCACAGTGGTCCCGCAGGTGAAATGCTCCTATCTCGATTTATTGACGTTTTATTTAGAGACATTGAGCCAATTCATGGTGGTGAGAGAAGGCCATTTTTAGGTAGACTTATTGATTTTTATCACATCGGTCCCGAAGAATTTATTGTTGTTATCACTGAACATATTACTAAACAGTTGTCTGACCATATTAAATCGATTTATGGAATTCAATCGCTTCTAGCTAAACGGAGTGTAACCGCTACTGTGAAAAAAGTTCGATCTGATCTTGAAAGATCAATCACTTCTACCAAACAACTATTAGACTTCTGTGTGGATGGACTTAAGCCGGATCAAGGTCGTAAAACAGAAAAAAACGCATTGCAGATACAACTAAATACACTAGTAGACGAAGCCATGGAAACCAGGAATGTAGCTGCTTTGCTTCAGACTATGGTTAAGGATGCGGCCGTTGGCGGCAGCGAATACTATAAACCAGCTGAGATAGTCGCAGAATTCCAAAACTTGGGAAAATATTTGGTTGGAGAAAACATTGAAAACGATTCACCCGCAGAAACATCAGAATTGGCAGACATTACTACTGAAGAAGCTGAGGAAACAGGAAATTCCTCCAGTGCTATTCAAAGAAGCGAATTACGCCCCTCTTATTTCAATGAAATTGGCGGAAATTTAGAGACCGTTACCGAAATGAATGGTGGAAGACTCATCCGCCACCTCAAACTCACGAGTGGGCAGCCCTGGCCTTCTAACGATGCATACAGAAGAAAATATCTTGGACCGGATATTATCTTTTACTTTAAATCTCCTTCTACAGCGAGCGACATTCAGCAAGTACGCATTGTGCGTCCAGATAGTTGCACACTATCAAAAAATGGAATGGCGGTGGGTAAGGAATCGGCTGAACTCACCCTTAGGCCTGGGGATGTCTTTAGTCTGTTTGATCAAAAAACAAATAACCACTCCACTTTTGTGTATGGCTATCAAAATCGATTTGAGTTGTTGTACTCAAATCAAATCAATACAAAAGATGATGCCATTGAAGCAAGCGCACTAGCTGTGGGCAGACTTCCTAATGAGTACCAGGTCATCGGCTACGTTGTTACGGATGATCTGCTTCGTAGTATGAGCACCATTGACATCCAAAGATTTACTAAAACTATGCAATGGGATCCAGTCGGTTTACTAGAATATCGCTATGTGAGTGCTGAATACCAAGAATTAGCCATACCACAGATTTCTCTTTCAAACTCTTTCGTCTATGCTTACCTTAAACTCGACCAAACATCTCTGCCACTAGTACCAGAAGCCTATCTTACCAAGGCTGAGCTTGAAAAAGTTAAACTAGACCTAGACCTAGACACTCACCTGATTGCCCATGACAGCAGGTTGGGAATCACCTACCACCTGAAAGTTTTACCTTCTGGATTGATCGCAACATACACAGAAAGAAATTCACCATCACTTAAAGATACAACAGGCCGCGACCAGACTGAGCCTGATGTGAGACAAACTAGACCACCAGCCCATGAATTCCAACCCTCGGCTCCTTCTCCCACATACCTATCGGCTACTGTACAATCAACTCGGGTAGTTCGGCCGCTTGGTAGAGATCCGAACTCTGAAAAACCAAGTATACAAAGAAGCACATCAGAACTTCCAAAATCAACACTGGCTGAAGTTGGTAGTCGCGTACAAATGCATAATCAAAGTGGATTAAGCCCATGGATTAGTGAGGTGCTTTTTAAAAAAGGGTCTCGTTGGCCAATTGAAGGTGGTTTTGGACAAACGTATACAGGCCCCGACATGATCATTTCTATTAACTCAGCCGCAGATGAAACACCACTCCTCAACATTGAATCTAGCGCAACTCTCAGGTTAATAGTTAATGGTGGCACAAAACCTTTTACTGATAACGTTGCTGTGTTGAAACCTGGCGATATAATCACGGTCATAGATACTACCACAAATCTATCATCAACCTTTTTATATGGGTATACTAAGAAATTTGAATTGGTAGCCACCAATCAGGCTGGCTCAACCCCAGATTATCATACTGTACCAGCCATCGGCAAATTTGGAGGGCTCGAAAGTATTGAGGTAATCGGGTACGTCATGACAGATGAGCTGAGTAGAGCCAACAGCTTTACTGATTATCCACAGTTCAATAAAACTATACATTGGGGAGATTATGGCACACTGGAGTATCGCTGTGGTATGAGTTTTTCAAGAAAGTTAACTTTGACTAAAAGTCGATCTGCAAGTGCCTTAGAGATGTCGCTTGTGGCTACCAGTTTGCAGGGAAATGTTCCATTGACGCCGATTGAGCACTCTCAAGAATTAACTATCGGCAGTCACGTGATTGTGGAAGACAAAAGTCGTTCCAAAATGACACACCTACGTGTATTGGATTCCGGACTAATTGTAGCCTTTACTCTGAATGTAAAAGATCTGACTACCAGAGTAAATGAAGGTTCCACTCAGAGGAGTGTAGGAGATTTAGCTATGAGCCATGAAAGAGAAACCCTAAGTTCTCCACGGTTTGAGTACTTTCCAACTCAGGCTGGTTGCACCTTGGGTACGGGATTTGAGCTGGAACAGTTGCGATGGGAAAAAGATCATTCAAATCCCAATGTTGTATCTAGAGTAACAATTGGTGAGTTACTCGCTCCCACAGGGTTTAGAGTGGAAAACTTTGCTGGAGGTAGTAACTCAGTGTTTCAGCTCCGTAAATGGGAGGAGGATCTGCCCGCCTTAGGGTACAATACCCTCCACATCACAGGGTTGGGCACTCGGATTGAATCAATCAATGGCGCCATAAAAACCGATGGTAGCGTACAAGAATTCTTAAGTCCTGGAGATGTGTGTGTTCTCGTTAACGACCGCTCCGGTGAAAAATACACTCTCTTTTATAGTTATCACAGAACTATCGAATTATTACGTGCAGAAAATACAAAACGTGGCACTCATATCAGCATCGATGACTTATATAAGTTGCTAACGTCGAAGGTTAAGATTTTAGGTTTCCACGGCGAACAAAGAATTTATACACGCTATCCTGCTCATGAAAATTATTCAAAATATATATCTTGGCCAGATGGAAAGGTGCAAATTCATTCAGAGATTTCATCTACCGGAACGCAAATTCGATTGACTATTGAGGGGAATCTCGCAACACCATACGAATACGCTCTGACTGATCGCGATGGATATACAACAAAAATAACCCGTCTTCCCTACGACCTAACCAGAGATTGTTTGGTAACAGCCTCGGACCTCACTTCAACAAAAAAATTCCATATGAGAGTATTACCATCAGGACTTATCGTTTCGTATTAAAACCAATCTAGAATAAGGATCGAGCTATGGAAACATCAAAAAATTCCACTCATTCTGTAACCATCGACCTCATTCGTGTTATCGCTATTCTTGGGGCATTATTTATTCATTTGACGTATCCCATCTATGCCA
>CAZPAW010000008.1:0-10729 GCA_964584895.1 uncultured Candidatus Saccharibacteria bacterium | reverse complement strand
CTTCTGCTACCGCACCGACGAGGCTCCACGGGTAGTGACTCCGTATCAACACCTAAAAATATTCTATCATATCAAGGTTAATTCTTACCTATAGATGCAAGTCTTGCATTCGAGCAGCAGAGTTGATTTCTTTTTGAGAAACGGAAGAAGTCGTATGTTCTATACGGCGCCCTGAGCATCGAAAAAGAAAATCAACTATAGTGCCAAAAACATGAGCAGTATATCTGGCTCTGCCAGATAACAGACTCATGAGGTGCATGACTTGCGAAAAACAAAAAGCGTCGTGTTTTCTCGCAATTAAACACGACGCTCGCGATGCAACCACCCCCTAAAACTTCACCAGTGCTACAAAGTATACATAGGCTAGTATCATAATACTAGTACTTTAGTGTTGTTATTTGGACAAAGTTCTGTGGACTATTTTTTTGCATTAGTTTTTGCTATTCTGTTATCTGTTATTCACGGGCTCTTAGCTCAGTTGGCTAGAGCGCCTCATTGACGTTGAGGAGGTCAGAGGTTCAAGTCCTCTAGAGCCCACCAAGAAATGGATAGACAATCGAGGTCGTTTCTTCGTCCTTGCCAGGCATACGGAGTGGCACTTTTTCATAAGCACCGACTTGTTCAGCAATAATATCAATAACCCTAAAGCTAGCATCCAAACAGGCGACTTCACCTAGCCAGGCACCAGTTCTCATATCACTTGTTGATTTACCCCAGTCCGAACCTTCTTGAGCTCGCGCCGCAATAACAGCCAGTGAACCCTCGACCTTAAAATCTAAGACGTCCAATGTTTCTTTCAGGTCTAATGTAGCTTTCTCAGAGACCGGTTCGACAGCAGTTTTGGTAAAAAAAGTAGTGAGATAAGCATACTGGACCAAAGTATTAAAATCTGCTTGATCGTGACAGATTGCTAGCGCTTGTTTCACCTGTTGCCCGGCAATAAGTTTCAATACATCACTAACCCCTCTTCCGGCTGTTTCGACTCGAAAATCATCTTGTGTTGCCATAAGCCTCATACGAGCCCTAGTAAGATGTTGTTCGGTCTTACGAGCCGGTATATTGTTGATCGAATCAAAGTCGTGTGCAGAAGCCTCTCGCATCATTTCCACAATACTCATAGGTCCTCTAACATCACCACCATGTAAGCGGGCGTGCTCAGACTTCAGCCAAGATGCAATCGTATAAGTAGCTGACTCACGATCCAACGTCTCTTTCATTTAGATTATTATAACACTGTAGCGATGTTTTGTAAATAATCTAGCGATAATCTTCACACAGGCGTTCTAGGTAGCGTATGTTGTGGATTGAGACAAGTGTTCCGGCCAAAGGCTCACCTATCTTGAATTGATGGCGCAGAAAACCTTTTGAAAAGCCTTCTCGGCAGGCGTAGCAATCACAAGTTACATCTATAACAGATGTATCTTTAGAATATTTTGCATTAGTTAAATGTATTAACTGATCCCCTTTAACCCACGCCGAGCCGTGGCGAGCATTTCGAGTTGGCAAAACACAATCAAACATATCTATACCGTTCTCTATGGCTACGCGCATGTCTTTAGGATCGCCTACCCCCATCAGATAATGTGGTTTGTCCTTATCGTATATCGGCGCCATAAACTTAAGCATTTCATACATATCCGGTCTTGCCTCGCCAACTGACAAACCCCCTATAGCTAGACCGTCTACATCCAGTGACTGCACTTTTTCGATACTTTTTTGTCGTAGTTTTTTGTCTAGACCGCCTTGAGCTATCCCGAAAAATAAAGGCCTTTCGCCAAAGACGTGACCTTTTGTACCAGCTTTAAAAGCTTTCAGAGACCGCTCAAGCCATCTATGCGTTCGTTCATAAGCTTCTTTACCTCTCTGCTTTGAGACACCATTAAGGCCCGCTACATCGTCAAAGGCCATAATAATATCTGATCCTAGATTAAGTTGAATTTGAATAGCTTTCTCGGGAGTTAACTCAATAATGTCTCCGTTAGTTGGATCCGTAAACTTAACCCCTTCTTCAGTAATTTTACTAGTATGAGCCAGTGAAAACACTTGAAAACCACCAGAGTCTGTTAATATCGGGCCATCCCAATTCATAAACTTATGTAAACCACCTAATTGTGCGACAGTCTTTTCACCTGGTTGCATATGCAAGTGATAGGTATTGCCTAGAATTATTTGTGCGCCGGTTGACTTAACTTGATCAGGCGTTAAGGATTTTACCGCACCTCGAGTACCAACAGGCATAAACAACGGCGTATAGACTACCCCTGATCTTGTTCGGAGATCTCCTATCCTAACACCATTTTTGATATCTTTTATGCTTATTACTCTGTTATTTATTGTGGGTTGCATCAGTTATATATTGTATCATCATACCCACCAGCTCTTGACAGCAATCACCCACATTGATACTATGGGACACGTTAAACGAGGCACTCTGTGTGAGTACCATAAAGCGACGATCTTCGTTAGAAGATTTTAAGCTGTTTTACGAAGAGTTAGTATTTTCTGCTCAACCCAAACGTTATAACAGGGTTAGGCGTACTCGAAAAACAGCGGCTGCATCTCAAAATAATTAGATGCATACGTGGAGCAAAACCCCTTCAAGATGAGAGATGAAGGGGTTTTTCATTTGTAAAGATAATCCCATAGCTAATCTGGGCATCCGGCTTTACCTGAGTGACTTCGTTAATGTTACAACTATCAGGCGAGGACTGTTTAAGACAATCTATGATTGGCGAGTTCCGCAGCCTGTTGTAGTCATTAACCAGAAGTCATATCAAGAAAAACGGACAGCCCGCTGGTTTTGGTTACTTTTGACTAAATAAAAGTAGCAAATTGCTATATCTAAAGCTCATACAAAAATCGAAAATAGTTATCCGCAGATTTCATAATCTTTTCCACTGGTAATTCTAATAGCCATATGTCAATATATAGACATGGTTTGTGTGTATTGTAATAAAAAATTAGCCGTGATTAACTCTAGATTTCAAAAAAAGCAAAATAAAGTATGGCGTAGACGCAAGTGCCTAAACTGTGGCGCCCTATTTACTACCAACGAATCGATTGATCTATCTAAAGTGATAATGATAAAGCGTCCTGACGGACAATTAGAGGCCTTCTCTCGCGAGAAACTTCTGGCCAGCATATACGAATCGTGTAAACACCGCAAAACCCCTGAGAAAGACGCTGAAAGCCTTACGGCAAGTATAATAACCCGATTGCTAGCGACTACCACAGAACCTAGTATTGATTTATTGGCGCTAACTACCCTATCTACAGAGGTGCTCAAAAATTTTGATAAAGCCACCCTCTCCTACTATCGAGCCTATTATTGCTGATTTATACCAATTTACTTCTTAACAACTTTATCTGTTACGTCAAAATTATCCAAATATCGACCAAGCATTAACCGAGTTTGTGATACTAATGCCGCCATAGCGTTGAACATAATAGTTGTCACTGGTAAGAGTACCCATTGCAAAACCATAAAAATAGACTTGTGGGCCTTATAACGCTTTGGTTTTGGGGGTAGCGTTTTAATACTTAAAAAGAATGTGACAAAAATACCAATCAACGCTACTGTCTGTATCCTACTCGCAATCAAAGGTAACTGATTAGCAGTGTAATTATCTGGGTTAATGAGTAGAGGCACGAAAGCAGCAAATGCCAAGATTAGTGGTGCTGTCGCCCAACTAACATGGCCCTCTAGAAGTCGCAGGAATTTAAATAACCTATCAGTTCTAGAAATTTTATTAGGTGTAAAGAACGCCTTATCGGCCACGTAGGCTACATCAGAAGCGCCCCAGGCCCACCGTCGCAACTGCACGAACTGAGCTTTTAGTGTTTTTCTATAAGTATTTGATAGCACTGCGTCTTGATAAATTGGGATATAGAGTGGGTAGACTTCGTATTTACCTTCAAACCTAAAATATGACCTCCAATACTGATGGCCATCTTCAACAATTGTCCTTGTACTCCAAAAATCGGTCTCAATCAGTGCCTTCATACTCTGAGCATGTGAAGCAAAATTCCGCAATACATGAGGTCGTAAAGAAAGCACAATATTCCAAAATGAGTTTCCGGTAGCAATCACGCGCATCGGTGCAGGCACATCCCAAATATTATTAGTAAACATAGGGATTGGTTGATAAGAAACCCTAACCGGATCAGGGGTGGCCGCAACAACATAACTTAAAGCCGAAAAATAATTTTTATGTGGTCGATTATCAGAATCAAGGGTAGTGACCATAACTTTTAGCGGATCAATTTGCTTTGATTCTAAATATTTTTGTAATTGTCGGCCAGCATAGGTTATATTCCCGCCCTTTCCTCGCACCTCACCCTCTGTTAGTGGGTGTTCATATGCTAACCCAACCATAAATTTGTCGCCATATTTCTTCATCATCGCCTCTACTGCCGATTTTGACTGAGCCCCATCCCTACCCTCATACGCCATAACTAATATCATCCTTTTAGGGTTAAAATTAGAAGCCAAAACCGACTGAATTGTAGGCTCTAAAACCTCAACACCCTCGTTATAAGAAGCAATAAAAACTGCATGAATAATCTCATCAGGAGCAATCATCGGTTTTTTATCAATTAGGCGTTTTTTGATATCGTTATGCCATTTTGGAAGCATCGCACTATAAGATCCATTTGGTTTTGTGATATCTTTTAACATTGCTGCCCAATCTAGTTTTAGTTGCTTTTGCATCATGTTATAACCCTGTAATACACGAATATTTAGGCCGATCGCCCTTGCTAACCAAAGTAAGAAAAAAGTAATAATAATAAGTGCAGTAGCGGTCGGGGCTAATAAACTTAACCAAAAAGGTGCAGTTAAGATTGTCCAAGTCAATAATCCTGGCAATATTTCGAACAGCCTATAATGAAGTTTTTTCTGTTTTTGTAGTGGTATTTCAATGTTGGTCATAGATTAGCTTAAAGCAAGTAATGCATTACTAACCACAAGAGCAAAAATTATCAATACTGTAGTTAGCGCAAGTATACCGATAGCATATCGACGTTTTTCTTCATATATTCGCATACTCAACACAATATTTGACACTAAAACTATCAACACAAACAAAACAAATGCTATGAATTCTTGACTGCCACCTGATATAAGTTGCGGGAATGTCTCGCTACAATAACGACACTGAATAATAAACAGATCGGAAGAGCTACTACCTATTCTAGAGAGGTTCCATAAAATTGTGAGGGCAGCAAAAAAACTATTAAAACTTATTAAAAATAACACTACCCGATCATGAAAGTATTTGTTTGGTATTTTCATATTCGAAAGCCATTATAGCGTTCAATCGGAATATATTCTAGAGATTTTGGTACACCGTAGCAAAGCAGGTGTGCAATTATTTCATAAAAAGCCAGGCCCCAAAATCTTAGCCTATAAACTCTTATATGTGATTACTTTGCCGTAATCATCTTGTATATCTTTGTCGTCAGCAAACTGTCTAGCTGCCACTTCGTGTGGTGCTTTCCAGTAGGCAGTTGGTAATGTTGCAAGCGGTGATAGAGCAGAAGCAACAGCCAGGCCCTTCTTGCCCGTAACAGCTCCTAGCAATACGCCTGCTCCTGCAAGCGCAACAGCACCTCGTAAGTGTAGCTTCATAAGGGCGGCACTTTCTTCACTATTGCCGTTCATATGGTCTATATAGTGTTTGGTTTCGTGCAACAGGAGCTTTGTAGTCCTTGCAGGGTCAGAATTAGCGGGTAGTACGATTGACTGTTCACTACCAGAATATCCACCTACAGGAAGAACGGCGTTACCTGTGTAAATATCTTGAAGCCTTTGCGATAGATGCAATAAGCTACGACCACTCCATAGAGCACTAGGCGTTACGACTACATCTAAAGGCGAGATTTGCTGTTGTGCGTGCGCGTCAATCAACTTTCCATATAGATTTTCGTCAAAAACTGGCTTAACACCTAGTTGGCGAAAGGCCTCGTCGTTTACTTTGATATTAAAATCTGCCATTTTTTGTTTTCTTTCAACAAATAAATAATAACACAAAAGTTGTATTAAAGCAATGCTTGGCGGGCCCGACCGGGTAGCGGACTTTGTCCTTTTCCGCTCAGCCATGCTCTAAACTAAGAGGTAGTTTCTGTGCGTGGCTTCACTACACCGCACCGGTCGTTCGCTTTACACACTTGTCCGGCTCCCAGTCCAGTCAGACCAACAGAATAAAAAAACCACCTCAAAGGTGATTTTCTGATTCTGGCGGGCCCGACCGGATTCGAACCGGCGATCTCCTCCGTGACAGGGAGGCGTGTTAGGCCAGCTACACCACGGGCCCGCATCGTCTAAAAGACTAAAATATCGTATCAGTTTTATCTGTTAACAGCAACATGGAGCCACCGAGCAGAATCGAACTGCTGACCTACACGTTACGAATGTGTTGCTCTACCAACTGAGCTACGGTGGCACATTTGATATATTTTATCAGATTAAATTGAATAAAACAGAGGTAGATGTATAATTAATTACGTCCACGCGGGTATCGTATAGTGGTTAATATCCGACCTTACTACATCCTGCGTAGTTGTTTTGCGAGATTAGTACAATGGCAGTATATCTGCTTCCCAAGCAGGAGACACGGGTTCGATTCCCGTATCTCGCACCACTACGGAGTGCAGGCAAGATCGAGAGGAGAGCTCTCCGCTGATTGGCGGATCTCTTTACCCGCACCAAAACTAATTACTGAGTTATGTATTTTTTTGCAGGTTTTTGCTCTTTTAGATCATTTATATATGTATTAATATCTTTAAAATTGAACAATATATGAGAACCTGTAACTTTATCTCCAGATTTCGTGTTTAATTTAAAAATCTCTAGACTGTATCCGGTGTTAATAACTTTTGAATACTCTCCTTTTTTGAGTTGAAACAAAACATTGGTCGCTTGTGGGGTTAAGTCCCTACTCTGCTGACTAATCGTGAAGCCAAAGTCGCCACCATTATTTTTACTAGAGAGGTCATCTGAATACTTTTTTGCTACACTAGCAAAACTTTTCCCTGATTCGAGTTCTGTGTAAGCTTTTTTGGCGCGATTTTGTGTCTGCTTGTCCAAGGCGGCTACAACTTTTTGGGTTAATAATTCTTGTTCTAGGTAACGTTTAAACTCACCGACCGACCAACCAAAATAATCACGCAGTACATCCTCAAAAACTTGTTCGCCATTACCTAACCTATTTTGATCTTTTAGCAATCTGATTTGCTCATCAACTTCTGCATCAGAAACGCTAATATCATTCTGTTTTGCAAGCTCTTTAATATAGCTATAATCGATTACTTTTTCTAAGGCTCGCTTTTGATATTCGGCCAATTGTTGTCTTCCAGAATCAGAATTAAAATCTAATTTTTGTTGATTTTCGTAGTAATGTTTATAACGTCTTAGTTCAAACAAGTAGTTCTCATAAGATACAAAATCTCTACCAACCCTGGCTATAGGGAATGGAAATATTTGCGTAACTTTATAAATAAAAGTCGACGTTGATTGTAAACTATACAACGCTAATGTTACATAGGATACAAATATTATTATTGAAGCTAACAATATGCTGATAGTGATTACTACAATTCTGTGTTTTGAATGTTGGAGTGGATATATATACTTTCTGGCACCCGAAAGCACTTCATCACGATGCTCAGGAACTGTTTTGCTGGTAATAACTGGAACTGTCTTTGGCGGTTCGTTTTGCTGAGATTTTTTTAATCGAATTTCTTCTTTTTTTGATTTAACTTTTTTTATAAACTTTTTCATATAATTAACTATCCTCGTCGTTACTAACCTGAACAAAATTTTTGGTTGATATACCTTGCTCTTTTAATATCTTTGCGATAGTTTTCTGAACGTGCTCTGGATGATGTACGTCATGAATAACTAAATCTCCGATATATGTTTGTATGACTATTGTACCAAACTTAAGCAGTGTTTCTTGTAATCCGCTAACAGAATAGTTCATCGATTGGATTTGATCTAGGCTCATATCGACAACCGTTTTACTAAATAAACCCTTTCTTGATATCTGAATCAGCCTCTGATCGGTAACTATATACACACTGTAATACCACGCTATCCAATATGGCATAAATATCAAAATACCTAATGCGAAACCAGCCGCTAAACCAATAAAAAAATAGGATAATTCTGGTTTAACTAACGATGGAATTGTGCCCGCCAGTATTGCAAGCATAGAAAAGATTAGCCCTTTCCGCATTACAACTGGATGTTTTCTAAATACAAACAATACTTCTTCATCATCAAACTGATCTTCAAAAAGTTTCTCTGGCTGTTCTTGTTTATCTTTTGATTTTTTTCTCATATATACAGTCTAACCCATAGCTATCTAATACTCATCCAGATTAGAGATATCTTTCTCTGACCATGACTTAAAGCTAGGCTTCCATCTGTAAATAATTACTTTGTCTTCTCTAGTTTGCCGATCAACAAAATTTAGCTCATCCTTTCTATTGCCATTTACATCTGAAGGAACTACAAAACCTTGACTAGAGTCAAAGGAAGCTAAATTGGATATATATTGCGATATCCAAGTTTTAAAATCTGCCGAGAAAGTATGCATAGTGACCTTCTTTGAAGCAGAGCCACTGTAACGGACATACATAAATCTATCAATCCGATCCCCGTTGAAATCGACAGGGATAATTGTTCCTTGACTTTTGCTTCTCGCCGATAATCTAGAGATGTATTTTTTTGACCAAGAAGTACGACTAGAGTTCCATTTATAAAACTCGACTTTCCTTGACGAAGTATTGCTGTATTTAATGTAAAAGAGTTCGTCTATGCCGTTACCATTGGTATCAATCGCCTGGATGTCGCCATATGCCATATTACTATTCTTTAGATTCGTGGTGATTTGTTTTGTCCAGTCTTGCAAAGTATTGTCCCAAAAATTAAGTACCACATATCCAGAAAGATTATTATATTTGATCCTGATTAGCTCGCTTGCACCATCACCGTTAGTGTCCGCAAAAAGCATTTTTTCTGAGTCTGATTCAATTGTCGGAACATTAGTCACTGCTACGTGCTCCCATTTATCATATTCGCTATTCCATCTACCCGCCTCTTCACAATACGAATTCGTATTGTTGCGCTGTATAGTCCACAGAGTTGTAGCTTTTTTTGCATTATGCCTCTCTGATATGATCTGTTGACCGTTGCCGTTGGACGAATGAGTATCATTAATACATGTGGATTGATGAAACAATTTGAAAGCATCAATTAACCCATATCCATACTGATCTACAAAAAAGTTATTTCCCATACCGCTCACCTTATTCGCGGACAAAATTAGTTGATTTCTAAGTTCTGCAGGCGATAAAGTTGGATCCTGTCCTACTTTTAACGCTATAACCCCAGCAACAACCGGTGATGCAAACGAAGTTCCTGCTAGTACACTATTATATGAAGATGTTCGATTTGTGTTAGCCCACATCGTACTTCTGATTGCCCCATATCCTGGCGCGACGACATCAACCGATGAGCCATAACTGCTAAAATCAGCACGCTTATTGTTGCTATCCGTAGCACCGACAGCAATTACATTAGAAAATGCACCAGGATAAAGCACCTCGCCCCGATAAGAACAGCCTTGATAGACATAATTGCTAGCTCCACAATTACCTGCTGCCGCAACAACAGTTACTCCCGATTCAATAGCATTCTCTACTGCTTCTTCTAAAATTGGGTCATATCCACTTGACCCTAAACTCATATTAATAACATCAACGTCTTGAAGAACTGCATAATTAACTGCAGCAGCGACATCATCGGTCCAACCAGAGCCATCATCACTCAGTACCTGAAGTGGTAAAATTTTAGTTTTCCAATTTACAGAAGCAACACCGACTCCATTATCTCCAGTTGCGCCAATCAGCCCAGCAACCATCGTCCCGTGCGATACGCCAGCCCCATTAACATTATTTGTGCCAGCTGATGGATCTGAGTCATTATTGTAAAAATCATAACCGCCATCAGCCCACCTATCTTCTAGATCTTCGTGTTCTAGCCCAAAACCTGTATCGATTACCGCAACCGTAGTCGAATCGGTACCGGTAGTTTCAGCCCAAATATCATCTGCTCTTATTGCTGAAGTATACCACTGAGGATATATCATATCTTGAGTAGAAAAATCATAGAGTGATTTATATTCTTTACGTTCTGCAAGACTAACCTTGTCTGGATTTAGCTCGTTTTTAGGTTTATTAACAATATATGTGTTCGGTAATGCATTAGATTTTTGTATATCAGACTCACTTAGGCCGTTTGATTGCAAAAAAGAATCAAGGTCTGTCTGGTTATTAACGGTTATTAGAGTTTGGCCAGATGGTTTGGGCGTTTTATTAATAGCCTTTTTATTGCCAGTAGCAAGCTCGGGAGACCGATCTATACCTTTGAATATAGACTCTACATAAGTTGTAGCTGGATTATTATTAACCCCAATATTATCGTTAATATTGGCTGAAGATCTACTAAATACGATCAAAAATAAGAAAACGAATATAAAAACAACAATACATAATTTAATAATTGGATTAATCTGTTTATTCATTTTTATTTTTGTTGTTGAACAATTTAATTATATCAAACAATAGCATATTTCCAACAACGGTTATAAGGTATTATATTGGTAGTAAGCCCCGGTAGCTCAGTGGATTAGAGCGCCGCCGTCCTAAGGCGGGCGTCACAGGT
>CAZPAW010000007.1:0-11927 GCA_964584895.1 uncultured Candidatus Saccharibacteria bacterium | reverse complement strand
GGGCTTTCATCTGGGCTTCAGCGGTGTCGGTGTTAAGCGAAAGTAACCACCATCCCACGACTAGCGCCACTGCCGATACCATCGCTGCCAAAGCGATTTCGATAAGTCTTAATGTAAAACGGCTGACCGTCATATTCACTGACTATCATACTACCCGGAGCGGAGGCACCGGGCGGTATTGTGTATAATAAAATCCATGGAAACCATCGTGATGTCGGTCGGCGGGTCGCTCATCGTGCCGGGAGAGATCGACATCGATTTCTTACGTAGACTAAGGCAATTCATAGAATCAGAAACAGACAAACGTTTCGTCATCATCGCCGGCGGCGGGCGTACCGCCCGCCGCTATCAAGAAGCGGCTGACTCTCTCCATGGTCTGGACAAAGAGGACCTGGACTGGAGCGGCATCCATGCCACTCGACTCAATGGACACCTATTGCGCACCATTTTCAAAGACATCGCCTACCGCACCATGATCACTAACCCGGACGAAATATTGGACACGCCGCAGGACACGCGCGTCATCATCGCCGCCGGATACCGTCCCGGAGCCTCAACGGATCTTAGGGCCATTCAGATAGCCGAACGTGTCGGCGCTCTGAAAGTCGTGAACCTCTCCAACATCGACTACGTCTATACCGCTGACCCAAAAAGAGACCTTGCGGCCGAAGCGATCAAAGACATCAATTGGAGTGAGTTTCGAAAACTGATTCCCTCAGAGTGGGACCCCGGTCTTTCCTCCCCCTTCGATCCGATCGCCGCGCGCGAAGCCGAAGCTCGCGGTATCGAAGTAGCCTGCATCAATGGCGGCAAGCTTGAGGAGCTGAAAAAGTACCTCGAAGGCCGATCTTTCATAGGCACGCTGATCAAGAACTAATCCGGCTTGAATTTTTTCAAAAAACCTCGACGTTCGCGAACAACTCATCCATGTGATTGTCATTATAGATCACATGATCGGCCATCTCCATCACCTTCTGCTTCTGCATGCCATGTGGGTCAGGGTCGTTCTTTTCAAGCTCCTCGTGATCGCGAAATTGCTCGAAGGTCACCTGATCGGAAGAAGAACGCCGCTTCTGTACCCGTTCGTACCTTAACTTTTGGTCGGCGTCGACCGCGAGCACGATGCCGCCAGCGGCTTTCAAAGTCTCCGCTTCGGCCACGGTGCGCAGACTGTCCATGATGACATTTTTGGCACCCTGATCTCGTGCTCTTTCTAGAAAAGTGCGAATGATATAGTCGTTGCCATGAAGTCGGCGGAGATCGTTACCGACCAACCGCATCTGATTGCGATCGTCAGCGACACCCCTACGGGCTATCTCTTCTAGAATCAGCGCTCTGGCTTGATAGTGCTCAAAACCTTTCCCACGAACTAGATAGTCCACCACCGTGCCTTTGCCTGCGCCGTCGGTGCCTGTAATGCCGATTATCATGATATTAAATACTCGCCTTAGAACGCCTTTCTTTCCACTCCGCATACCATACCAAAAGCGGGCTAGCGAAGAATATCGAGGAATAGGCACCGGCGGCCACGCCGGCCAAGAGGACTAGAGCGAAGTTCTTGGTCACCTCCCCGCCAAACAGGTATACCGCCAACAAAGCCAAGCCAGTGGTCAAAGAAGTGTTGATCGACCGCAGAAGACTTTCCTCCACCGACAAGCCGACTATCTGCCCGAAAGGTCGATTGAAAGAATAGGTCACTTCATCGCGCTTGATACCACCTGGGGCGCTGACCGTCTTTTTATGTTCGTGACGGTATTTGGCGATGTTCTCTCGCACGCGATCGAAGATCACGATGGTGTCATTGACCGAATAACCTAAGACTGCCAATAGCGCCATCACGAACAAAACGTCCACCTCTGCCCCCAAGAAATGTCCCATCAAGGCCATGAGTGCGGTAGGTACTAAAACATCATGGGCCAGCGATATGATGGTGATGGCTCCGTACACGGAGGATCCCACCGGCCACCGTACCCCCAAGAAAGCGAAGGCGATGTAGATCACGATGATTCCCGCCACCGCACCCACCGCCCACTTTGCCTTACTGGCCAACTCACTACCGATGACCGGACCGACGGAAGTGAACCTCTCCACTTCGGCATCGGTACCCGCCGCGACCATGACCTCCTCGACCGCTACCCTCTCTGGTTCGGACAGATCGCGCGTTCTGAGCATGTAGGCGCGCCGGCCTTCAGCGTCACCGGACTCGCGCAAAGAGAAACCGCCTAGATCGAGCGCCGATAACGAAGCCTCCACCGTCGACTTATCAGGAAGAACACCGTACGAAACCTCCATCAAAGAACCACCGGTGAAATCGATACCCGGCTTTAGTCCGAAGATCAGCACCACGGCTACCGAAGCGACCATCACGAAAACGCCGATCGCCAGATATATTTCCTTGAATTGGATTATTTTCATGTTATTTTCCGAATCCTGAGTCGTATAACTTTCCTAAAAGACCGTCAGACTTGCCGCGGTCCGGCAGGGCCAAAAGCAGGGTACGAGTGACCAACAGCGCGGACAGCATGGACACCAACACTCCGATCCCGAAGACCAGAGCGAAGCCTTTGACCATGGACGTGCCGAACCAAAAGAGCACTATCGCCGACAAGAGGCTGGTGACGTTGCCGTCCCTGATCGCGCTCCAGGCTCTCTGAAAACCGATCCGAGCGGCCTCACGCATGGTCTTACCTTCCCGCAATTCTTCCTTCATGCGTTCGAACACCAGCACGTTGGCATCGACGGCCATACCGATGGTCAATATGAACCCGGCCAAACCGGCGGCGGTCAGCACGACCGGTATCAGCTGAAAGAGCGCCAGCATGACAGCGACGTACGTGCCTAACGCCGCTACCGCCACCAATCCCGGCAAGCGATACCACAAGACCATAAAAGCCATCACTAAGACGAAACCCACGACGCCGGCCTTGACCCCATTGTCCAAGATCTCGCCGCCCAGAGTGGCGCCTATGGTTTGCGTGCTCTCGAGAGAAATAGGCAAAGGCAAAGCACCGAAGCTTAGGTTTTGAGCCAAGTCGCGCGCCTCATCAGGGGTAAAGCCGCCAGAGATGACCGCCTGCCCGCCAGAGATACGCTCGTTGATGTTAGGGCTAGATATCAATTCCCCATCGAGAAAGATAGCCAATGGCTTCCCCACGTTCTCGCCGGTTATCTTCTCGAACAGCGCCGCGCCCTCCTCATTCCAAGTGATGGCTACGACCGCCTCGTTCGATAGTCCGCCGCCGCCCTGTCCCACGAACTGGAGCTGAGCATTCTGCAGATATCGCCCCGTCAAACCGGTATCCGTATAGGCCTCGCTACCTCCCACTGCCGTGACCTTAGCTCCGTCGACGCCCTCGGCGGACAAACCGGCCAGCACCTGCTCGGCCGCCAACGCCTGCTCATCTACGAGTTTGAACTCCAAAAGCGGAGTTCGACCGATCTCCGCCACGGCTTCCCCCACGTCCGTGACCCCGGGCAATTCGACCACCAGCCGCTCCTTGCGCTCACCAGAGACCACACTGCTAGACTCTACCTGTACTATCGGTTCAGAGACTCCGAAAATATTGACGCGTCGTTCGATGACCAAGCGTAAAACGTCCATGAGTTCCGGAACTTCGGCCGCGTCGACTCCGGTCACATCGGCCTCGTATACCAAATGACTGCCTCCCGACAGATCGAGGCCTAGTTTAAATGGATATTTCGCGTCTGGTGTCGCTACGTTTTGATAAACGAAAAAAGCGACGGCGGCCGAAACGACCAGCGTCACTAGGGCGTAGAAAATTCGAACGGCACTTCCGATCTCAGTCTGCTTTTCCATATACGCCGGCCACTATAACACGACCGGCGGGTATCAATCCAGGTCACCCTTTGTCAGGCCCACCAAGTTACGAAGCAAGACCGCGATAGTGATAGGGCCGATGCCGCCGGGAACCGGGGTAAAAAGGGCCGCTTTATCGGCGCAGGCGGGATCGGCGTCGCCTTTGAGGATGCCGCCGTCCTCGCTGGTCCCAGCGTCGAAGATCACTACCCCTTCTTTGATCTTGTCCGGAGTGATGAGCCCCGGCACCCCAGCACCCGAAATGACGATGTCCGCTTCTCGCAACTTACGATCGACATCGGGAGTGTCCTTGTCGAGAACGGTAACGATGGCTTTTTCCGCCTCGGCCCAGAACGCCGCCGGCTTCCCCACTAGCCTGCCTCGACCAAGGACGACCACGTTCTGGCCCTCGAAACGCACTTCATGCCTCTTAGCGATCTCGGCGATGGCGCCGACGACCGGCGGCAAAATATCGGTCTCTTCTCCGCGGTAATTTATAGCGTCGACATCCAACTCTTTGGGTATCGCTTCCAAAACGCGATCGATGTCGACCTGGGGCGGAAATGGTAGTTGCACCAACAAACCATCGGCACCCTCGTGACCCACCGATATGGCATCGATGACCTTCTTTGTAGTGACCGCTTCGTCCAGCTCCACCAACACCACATCGATCCCTAGCTCCATGGAGCGCTTCTGCTTCAATTCCAAATACTTTCGCGTCTCCGCGTTCGGCGAGCAGGTGAATACCCTCAGGCAGGGATGAAAGCTGGTCGCTTCATGCTTCGACCTTATGTCGGCATAGATCTCCGCGGCTATTTTCTTTCCATCTACCAACATATCAGGTACCGCTTCGCATTATTAAGATACGCAAGGTCTTCAGCATGATCTCCAGGTCCAAGAAAAACGAACGACAGCGCAAGTAATGCAGATCGTAAGACAATTTCCTTAAGGTCCTTTCCGTGTCCACGCCCTGCCGCGGCGCGTCGAGGTGTTGTATTTGCGCCCATCCGGACAATCCCGGTTTCAAAAAGTGCCTCATATTATAGTAAGGGATCGACTCGGCGTAGACCGAAACCAAGGCAGGCATCTCCGGCCTCGGTCCGATGAAAGAGAGATCGCCCTTGAGTACGTTCCAAAGTTGCGGTAATTCATCCAGTCTCGTTCGTCGCAGGAACGCACCGACTTTCGTTACGGTGTGTTTGGTCTTTAACGCCTCTTCGCCCGTATCGCGACCGGTCATGGTGCGGAATTTGACCATCTCGATCGGCTGATTGAATTGGCCGACCCGATCGGTTTTATAGAACACTGGACCGCCATCCTCGAGCTTGATGGCCAAAATGACGAACGGGTATATTAGCAAAGCCGGCACGAAGAGCACGATCGCGCCGACTATATCGATCACGCGTTTCAAAAGATCATAGACCGGACTTTGCGATTGCGACACGTGATTGATGAACCACTCGTAGCGCAAACTAGACATCGGAATCCGATCGAACGTGTCCTCGTACAACTTATAAAAGTCCAAGAAAGTGAATTCGAACTTGAGAAAGGCCAGGTCGAAGATGGCCGGCAACACGCGTTCGATATGCTCGCCGCCAGGATTGGCGACGATCACCTCTATACCCTCCTGATCGATGAGCTCCAATAATTTCTGTTCGAAGTTGGGCGTATGCAAGGCCGCGCGTTCGTCTATGATGCGGACGAAAGAATAATTATAGCGGTCGTTGTTGTTGATCTCATCAGCCAATTCGACCGCCTCTTCGCCATCGGCGATAAGGAGGGCGCGATGCAGGCGCTTCGGCGAGAAAAAGTTGAACAGATACAGCCTCCAAGCCATCATTAGCGCGATCGAGACGAATAGATAGATGACCAGATTGGTCTTCGGTGCGATTCCGAACGGAATCGCCAAAAATACCACGGCGGCCACGATGATATTGAACACCTGGGTGTTGATGATGCGCGCGAACAACAATTTCTTGAGCATCACCGTGTGCTTATCGTAAAGACCGGCGATATAAAAGACCACGATCCATAACGAAGACAGGAGGAGAAACGGTCCTAAGTGAGCGTCTAACCGGGCCTCTGTGGGCCATTCCAGATAGCGCAAAAGCAAGGTTAGCCAAAGAGCCAACGAGAAACAGACGGCGTCGCCGATTATCAATATGAAAAGTTCCCTGGTTCTTTCTCCCATAGATGCTAATAAAGTATAGCAAAAACGGGAAATATTAAAGCCTGGCGTTGGCACGAAGCAAGTTTTACTGGCACACACTTCCACAAGAGGAAACGTAACCGCTAGTCGTCATATTGGGTTATCATTGGGTCATGAAAAAGGTTTTATTCCTCATAACAAAGAGCAACTGGGGCGGAGCGCAGCGCTACGTCTACGACCTGGCGACCGGATTGCCGGCAGGCGAATTCGAGACGGTCGTGGCTGTGGGCGGCAATGGGCCGCTTGGAGCAAAGCTCCAAGCGGCCCATTGCCGCGTCGTACCCATACCCTCTCTCACGCGAGACATCTCGCCGACGAAAGAATGGTCGGCTTTCCGCGACATCCAGAAGATCGTCCGGCGCGAACGACCTGACATACTCCACGTCAACAGTTCCAAAGCCGGCATCCTGGGCGCGTTGGCTGGGCGGCTTGGCGGCGTGCCTCTCATCATATTCACGGCGCACGGGTGGGCCTTCAATGAGAGCCGCCCGGGTTGGCAAAAGCTATTATTAAAGATCCTGCACTGGCTCACTGTCTTACTCTCGCACCAGACCATCGCGGTCTCGAATCAAGTGAAAATGCAAATGAACTGGCCACTCGTTCAGCATAAGATCGTCGTCATTCATAACGGCCGCGCCATCGATGATCTCCTTTCTTATGACGAAGGTCGGACCTTCGTCATAAGAAAGGAACCCCGCTTGCGCAATTTCCAGAACGATTTTTGGACGATGACCATCGCCGAACTCCATCCCGTCAAAAGACACGAAGCCGTGATCGAGGTGATGAAAAAATTAGCCGATGCCGGCGTAAACATTCGCCACCTCATCATCGGCGATGGCGAGACGCGGGAAATGCTCAGGACGCAGATCGACGCCCTCGGGCTCCAAGAGCATGTCTTTCTCTTGGGCCGCATCGATGAAGCTTCGCGTTATCTGCGCGCCGCGGACCTGTTCGTGCTGGCCTCCCGATCGGAGGGTCTACCCTACGTTCTTATAGAAGCGCTACAAGCGGGCGTGCCGATAGTGGCTACCAAAGTCGGCGGCATACCGGAAGTCGTGGAGGATGGCGTTAGCGGCATCCTCACCGAACCACTCGACAATAAAGCCTTATTTGAAGCCATTTTTTCGCTCGTTCAAAGCGAGACCAAGCGACAAGAACTGGCTCAGAATGCGCAAAAACGAGCTCTAGAGTTCTCTCTAGAGAAAACTCTAGAGAGAACTTTGTCTCTTTATGACGCCTAAAATATACCTGTTAACAGGTATATTTTACTCCGCTACTTAGTTCAATATAGTCTCGTCGCTCTTGTAGCGGAACATGGTATAGCGGCTCATGGCCATCACGATGCCGAGAGCCATGAATTCGACCAAAAGATGCGTGCCGCCATAACTCATGAACGGTATGGTCAGACCGGTGACCGGCAACAGACCGATGTTCATGCCAACATGGACCGTAAATTGCGAGATGATCAAAAGCGCTACGCCGACGGCGAACAATTTTTCAAAATTCGACGCGCCGCCGAGAGCCAAACGCAACAATCGCCAGACCACCAGCGCATACAGAACGAAAAGGACGGCTACCCCCACGAACCCCCACTCTTCGGCGAAGGCGGCAAAGATGAAATCGGTCTCATGTTCCGGCAAAAACTCCATCTTCGACTGCGTGCCATAACCGATCCCCTTCCCCCATACTTGCCCGCTACCAGCGGCGATTATCGATTGGTAAACGTTGTATCCGGCCCCTTGGATGTCGGCCAATGGATCGACGAAGGTCATGATACGTTCCTTTTGGTACGGTAATAACACGAAGCTCCACATCAGGATAAAGACGAACACTCCGCCGCCGATGACCAAAGATAAGTGGCGCAATCTGATACCGGAGACCAACACTAAGCCGAACCATATCGACAATATGATGAGTGCCGAGCCGAAGTCGGGCTGCACGAACACCAAAGCGAAAACCGCGAACGTATATAGTCCGGAAACGACGATATGTTTGAAATCCCCGATCATTTCGTGCCGTTTGGAGAAATACTTCGCTAACACGGCGATAAGCACCAATTTAGCGAACTCGGCCGGCTGGAACGAGAAGAATCCGAGATCGAAGCGACTCCTGGCGCCCAGGGTCACCTCGCCGAAAATGAGCACCAAAATCAGGAGGGCCACCGTCGAAAGATAGATATAAAACGTACTGTGTCCGGACCGGAGGAAACGATAGTCCGGTACCATGGACAAAAACATGACCGTCAAAGCTAAAGATATCCATACCAGTTGGCGGCCGAAGAAACCGTTATCGCCATGAAAGGTATACATCGTCGACAAACCGATCAAGGACAACACTAACGCCGGAGCGAACAGCCAGATATCGAATCCGGAAAAAAGGTTGCGAAAAAATGATGCCACCGGTATATGGTATCTGGTAACCGGCATCTAGGAAAGGCCGCCGCCTTCGGCGGCGGCCCAGGAGACACCATCAACGCAAGGGGACGAATCCCGACGTGGACTTAGGGACGATATCGATGACGGCCGGTCCCTGCTCGCAGATCGCAGAAGTGATGTCGCGATAGATGCGATCGACATCGGCGGCGCCCACGGCCTGGAACGAATTCTGAGGGTCGGAAGCGATCTGCCGCAAAAACTCCATTTTGACGCTCGTCCCCAGGCCGATAGTGTAGATATTCATGCCGGCATCCTTGGCGGCCAACGCCGCCGACAAAGCCGCCGCTTCGGCCTCGCTTTCGGTCCCAGGCGCGGTCGCCAATCCATCGGTCAGAAGCACCATGACTTTGCGCGCGTCGTCGTCGTGTCGCGCCGAAGACAGCTCGGCCGCCGCTAAGGATATGCCTTCGCTGGTGTTAGTGTAACCGGTCTCCTCTTTCGGATCTATCGAGATAGCGGCGACGGCACCGGCAGTAGCCGCTCTGTCTTTAGACAGCGAACGCGCCAGCCCGGCGGTCGTCGCGAAGGTCACCACGCCCGCCTGATCGTTCTCTCCTAGGCGATTCACGAATCTCGCCGCCGCTTCCTTGACCGAAGTGATCGGCTCCGGCGGCTCGGGCTGATCGTTGTTCATACTGCCGGAAGTATCGATGGCCATCACCACATCGGTCGGAACTTCACAGCTCGTCAAAGTCTTGGCTATCGGCTCCGGCCAAGTGAACACCAGCTTGGTGTCGCTTCGAGGGGCGAAATTATCGACATAAGTGCGCGAAGTGGCGAGCGCCGTACCGGCGGCGTCGAAGATGGTGGCTATGACCTCGACCTCGCGCACCTCTTCAAGACCGTTGTTGCGCAAGACGGCATCGAGGCGCGGTCGCGAATCGGAATCGACCAATTCGCGTTCGGTCACCGCAAATTGCTCTCGACCGGTCGAAGATGGTTGCCACACTTCCACCGGAGCGATATCGATGAACGTGCGCGTGGGTACGCGATTTCCGGTCGGAACTCGACCTTCGAAGATCGGATACAGGCCGTCGGGAGGCAAGATCGTCGAACCCTCGACCTCGGTGATTAGTCCGGCGGCATCGAACAAACTGAACTTGTAGTCGACCGTCGCCGAGGCGGCTTCACGATTGGTGTTCTCCACGTAGGCGACGGCGTTATAAAAACCGTCGCTGACCCGGAAAGAGCGTGACCATTTCACTTCGGGTTGGTTGACCGAGAAGGCGCAGATACGGACGCAAGAACCGCCGCAATCGACATCGGCTTCGCCGCCGTTGTGCTTGCCGTCAAAACATGTCGGTTCTTGGTAAAAGTTAGCAAAATAGACCCAGGCGGCGATCGCCAAGAACAAAATAGCGAAGCCGGCGAAATACTGCGCGCGTCGCCACATGGCCCAGATCACCGTCGTTCTCATAGCGAAAATTGTATCACGCCACCATGCATAAAATCACAAAACCCGCGGCCAAGGCCGCGGGTTTTGTGATTCTTAATTAAAAACTCTAAGTTGGCGACTAGCTACTCTGCCCCAATTAAGGAGTACCATCGCCACTACAGCGCTTAACTGCCGTGTTCGGAATGAGAACGGGTGTACCCGCTGCGTTAAGTCACCAACTTAGAATTTTCAATGTTCAACTTGTGATCTTACTTGGATATTCTGAACCGGTGCCGTCCCCGATGCAAAACCGGATGGGACGGCGACTTACTCAAAAGAACAAACTGAACAAATTCATTGGTCGGCGTGACAGGATTCGAACCTGTGACCCCTGCGTCCCGAACGTAGTGCTCTACCATGCTGAGCTACACGCCGACCTTTTCGATGGTGCTGACGGCTGGAATCGAACCAGCGACAGGCGGATTTTCAATCCGCTGCTCTACCTCTGAGCTACATCAGCCCATCGAAACTGAATTTACGGAGCAGGCGGCGTGTTCGCCTACCTGCTCCCGGCCCCCTCTGGACCGATTCAGAATATCCAAGCTTATCCCATACCAAGACGAGTGTCTTTGGTACGGGATACATATCTTCTTCAGGTTCACCACTCAACCCCGGTAGTAGAGACTGGCGTCTCACTACGGGGTAAAAATCGTACAAGCATTGTTGCTACTCCTCGGCGAAAAATTGGCAGCAGTTGTGCTGGTTGGAGGAAAAGTTGCGCCGGAGCCTTACTAAGCGTAAGGTGACAAGCGACTTTTCCGAAACCAGTGCAAATGCGACAATTTTTCGCCGAGGTACGGCGTACAAGATTCCTTGCAGGAAATACGTCCTATTAGTACTTCTCGGCTCAACGTGTCACCACGCTTACACCTAAAGCCTATCAACCTCGTCATCTCCGAGGGGACTTAATGATACCTAATCTTAGAGTTGGCTTCCCGCTTAGATGCTTTCAGCGGTTATCCATTCCCAACATAGCTACTCGGCAGTGCCACTGGCGTGACAGCCGACAGACCAGAGGTCAGTTCATCCCGGTCCTCTCGTCGTGAGGCATTAATCCGTCTCAAGATTTACTTGTAAGTCTCGGGAATTTCGAGCGAGACGAGGGAAAAATTTTGAGGCATATGTGAATATGTCGAAAAATTTTTCCTAAGTCATAGCCGAAATTATCGGGACTTGGCAAGCTAAAGATTGAGCGGATTAGTGCCACTTCCCCTGTTTCCAGGAGCACAGACTATATCTTCATCCTTCGCCATGGCGGTAGGATGATGGCATGTTACCCATATGAGCAGTCATTTTCTAAGAAATGATTCCTCAACACATGAGTCCAGCGCACAAAGGCGCTAAGTCGTTACGGGGTCAAATTCAAACGTGCTAGTAACGCTTCTTTTGTAAGAGTTTGAGAACTCTTGTAGTTTTGCTCTTTGATGACAAAGATCAAATCCACAAGTTCTCGAAGTTCGTCTTCACACAGATCGCGCATTTTCTTGCTTTCAAGAATGAGACAAGCTCGCAATAAAGCGTCGGCTTGAATCGTCTTGAAACGAATATACGGTCTAAGTGAAGTTAACACTTCTCTTACTGAAGCGAATCCATTGATTCTAAGTTCGGACATTCCATCCTTTCGAGATGAAATGTAACCGATTCCTAGAACCTCACGCATCCACGACAGTGGACTCGCGTGGCGAGTATCCTGATAGAAACAGAGTGTTGCCATAAACCTGACGCCGCGACCACTGTCGCTGCGCTGTTTAACCTGCAACATCATGCTCCCGTCTCCGTCAAGGAAACCCGCGATGTATGCTATTTCAGTTTTGAATCGACTTCCCACGGTATTATCATATCAAGCCTCCGGTCCTCAAGCGAGTTTTATACACGTTGGACCGTTGCGTATAAAACTCTAAAACCAGATTTGACGTAGACTTCACCGTTATAAGCCATATTGTCATTACAAATCTCTTTGTAAAGTAGCAATCACTTACTAGGGACAAATCTCTTCAAGTATCGACGCCTGCAGTAGATAGGAGACCAACC
>CAZPAW010000006.1:0-12317 GCA_964584895.1 uncultured Candidatus Saccharibacteria bacterium | reverse complement strand
GTATAATAGAATCACTTAACAATTAATATTGCGAGTGCGGAGAAGGGATCGAGCCCGATGATACCGCCGGCAACCGAGCTTATCCAAGCCACGGTGCCAATTCTCGCCCTTTTGAAAGGGGGACAGATATGATGCACTACACTATATGACAACCAACATATCTTGTTGGTTTTTTTTGAGTTTTCATCATTTTAATTAAAAGGAGCATAAAAATGAGTAGTGAAGATTATCCGGTAACCCCGGACTATATAGAGACACCAATTTATCCAGAGGTACAAGAAACATTAACTGAAAAGTACGAACGGTTTACAGGCAGATTTCAAGATTTAACTGACGAGGAGTTAATCCAGACTCGCGAAAAAGATCGGGGTAATCCTGGGTGGGTTAGTACTCGCGGAGCTTTCGTTGTGGCGCTACGCGACGAGTATCAACGACAAAATTTGCCAAATTACTAAAAACATTACTTGACATATAAATAGCAATGTGTTATTTTGATTGGGTTATGATAATTCAGATCAGACAATTAAGTAACTCATTTATGCAGCCCAGGAGTGATTCTCGGCTGGTTTAAGTATTGAATAAAAACAATGACCGCCCAGGGGATCACTCCTGGGCGTTTTTTTATGTCAAAAAATTATTTAAAGGAGAAAATTATGGAAAAAAGAACTAGAAATATGTGGATAAGCGAAACTGGGAGAGATAAGGAGCCTGTTCTGCCTGTATTGCACGAACAGTTAGGTCACGCAATGTTGGAAGCGACGGCTATTGATGACCAGGTACAACAACCACTTGATGTGGAGCCAGATCATCAGAGTCCTTTAGCAAAGTCGGGCCAGTCCTTAGATGAGAAAGTCCCACGAAGCTGGAAAAATTGGGAATAACACCGAAGGAAAAAACTATGAAAATGTACATAAAACCAATCGATAAAGATGCGTTGGACCGATATCTTTCGATACCAGATCTGACAGAGTCAAAAGAACCGCATGCGGTTAAATTGTTGTACCAAAAAATCGAAAGATATATACGAACAACACATCCCAATAGTCGGATGATTGTCTATCGTGGAAGCCCAATCGTTACAGTCAAGGACAACTACGACAACTTACTGATTGATGCGGATAATATTAGTCGATCATCAACCTATACTCATTATGTTGACAGTACTCATATTTTGCGTACGCACGATACGGCACATATCCCTGGTATTTTGCGTGATTTGGCTAAAAAAGATGATTGGGAGGACGTAATTATATTGATTCCAGCAGTCGTGTATCGTCGTGATGTGACAGACAAAAAACATTTGTCAGCTATCCAGATGCTAGGTATTTGGCGTGTATGCAAAAACAAACGAATTGTCCGACAGGATTTAAGGGATGTAGTTGAAGGTATAGCCAATGTAGCCGCGCCTGGTTGGAAATTGCGAATTGTCGACATGCCCCATCCTTATACTGTTGAGGGTATGGAGGTGAATGCTGTTAAAGATGATCGTGATATTGAGATTCTAGAGTGCGGCTTGATTAATCCTAAAATACTAGCCAATGCTGGTCTTGACCCAAAAGTCTATTCGGGTTGGGCATCGGGTATAGGTCTGGATAGGCTAGTTATGACCTTAAAAGCTATACCTGATATTCGATATCTAAGATCGACAAATCCAAAAATTGCAGCACAAATGAAAGACCTAGAACCTTATTGTGAGGTTTCTAATCAACCAGCGATTAGGCGAGATATGTCCTATAGCGTTCCAAAAAGTTACGTCGAAGAAGACATCAACGAATATATTCGCAATGCGCTTGGTGACGAAGTAGATGTATTGGAGAGCGTCGAGGTGTTATCAGAGACAAACTACGAGGATTTGCCCAAAGTGGCAAAAGAAAAACTTGGGATCAAAAAAGAACAAAAAAATGTTCTAGTAAGAGTAACCCTTAGACATCTAGAAAAAACCTTAACTAAAGCGGATGCTAACAGGTTGTATACTCAGATTTATGCGCAGGTAAATCACGGCAGTGGCGGCTACCAGTAGTAAATTATTGGCAGCTAAAAAAGTACCATTTTTATTTGCGATATTTCATACCACGATGAAAACGTTCGTCTCGGTAGTATCTTGAATATGAGGCTAGGCACGCGTAAGCGTATTTGCGGTACGAATCAGGGTCTTTGAAGCCGTCCGGTGCCCCTAGGCTGTCTTTCATTTGTTTGCCGAATTCCCAAGCCTTATGCTCGTGTAATAAAAATACGGCTTTTTGGATCGATAGTCTCTTTGGAATTAATTTTAACCACAAATCACCTGTTGTCGTAACCCAGCTGTCATGAGAGGCTACTGAACGTTTTAATTCCTCAACATAATCGTCTATTCGGGGCAGTCTCGGAATAAATTCCTTCTTCCCTGATTGTGCAGCATATGTTGCATCGACGTCGAATTCTCTGTCAAAGATAGCTATATGCCCTAGTTCGTGCCAAATTGAACTGAGTTTTCCGGGTGTTTCTTGCAACGCTTCGTGATCAACTCCAACGACCATATAATCTCTATTGTCGCCATTCATTCTTGGGTCACATGCCAAGAAACTACCCTTAACACCCGTGAATAACACCGGTTTGTCAGATGCTGGCGTATCAAACGTTAAGTCGAGCGACTCATCACCATATAATAGAGTAGCTGTATATAAAGGATAAGACGTATTGCTGAAACCTCTACGGCTTAATCCCGGGTAGTAATCTGCGTCAGTATCTTCGAATTTGATGAGGATCTCTTGACCTAGTATTGGCACGGTTGGCGGGAGTTCTCGTCCTCCGTTTCCGTCAGTACTAACACCCAATTTTTCAGGTGAAGTTGTTATTAACTCGCCCTCTATCTCGACAGCAGTACGTTCAGGCATATAAAAATCACGGCCCGCAAGTTGTGAGGGAAGATATCTATGTCCGTGATGGACGACAGTTTGTCTTTGAAGTTGTATCATAGTATTATTCTGACAGAAATATTATAATATGTCAATAACTATGAATTACAACGATCTGGGTTTGTCTGATTCGATGACTTAACAGAGATAATCTGGTAAACTAACAGAATGAATAAGGTGATTTTGTACTACAAATTTGTGCCGGTTAATGATCCAAGTATAACTATGCGTTGGCAACGAGAATTATGCACTCGCCTAGGTTTAAAAGGTAGGATTATTGTCAGTCATCAAGGGATTAATGGCACATTAGGTGGTGATATCGAGTCTTTGCGTGAATACAAGCGCGAGATGAATCGATCAGTCATATTTAAAGGTATAACCTATAAATGGAGCGATGGTACGGGCGAAGAGTTCCCGCGACTCAGCGTTAAAGTAAAACCAGAATTAGTAGCTTTTGGCGCGCCTGATGAAGTTGAAGTTGATGAAAAAGGTGTAAAAAATGGTGGTAAACATCTAAAACCAGAGGCACTACACAAATTAGTTGAAGAACGTGGTGATGAGGTCGTGTTTTTTGATGGGCGTAACGCGTATGAGGCGGCTGTCGGTAGGTTTAAAAATGCGGTTGTACCAGACACCAAGACAACACATGACTTTGTAAAAGAAATCTCAAGTGATAAATACAACGATATTAAAGATAAGCCTGTAGTGACTTATTGTACTGGTGGAGTGCGCTGCGAAATCCTGACGACTTTAATGAAAAACAGAGGCTTTAAGGACGTATATCAGATGGACGGCGGGGTGGTAAAATACGGCGAAAAGTACGGTGATGATGGATTATGGGAAGGTGCTTTACATATTTTTGACGATAGAATGACGCATAGATTCTCTAGTAAGTCGGTTGATATTGGTGAGTGTATACATTGCAAAGGCAAAACCAGCAATTATGAAAATTGCGCTAACATCTCATGCAATCGTTTAGTGCTAATGTGCGATAAATGCAAGAAGAAAACCCTGTGCGCCGATTGTGTTAACAAGAGCGTAAAACAAAAAACAAAAAACAAATACCTAAGACAACAAGTACCAAAATATTCAAATAAGTTATATAATTGAATTATGAGATTAATGGGAAGTGAAACAGAGTATTCTATATATTCTGAAGCGTTTGATTCCGATATTGCTGCATCAAGGTTAGTTAGGTCAGCATCGTTGCCGGCAGGAATTGTCAGATTAGGAGCAGTTGGAGAGTATTTATCTAACGGAAGCAGATATTATTTAGATCATGGGTCACATCCTGAATATTGTTCTCCAGAAACCTACGGCGCTCTAGAAAGTACTGTCTCTGAATTTGCGGGGGTTGAAGTAGTGCGCGAAACTGGAGACCACTTAAAACTACAAATTGATAAATACTTAAAATTAAAAACTAATAATGACTCAGGGAGTTACCAACAAAGTGATTTAAAAGTTATCCGAAGAGTAAGCGATGGATATCTTGGAAGCTCTGGACACCACATAAACTTGCGAGTCGGACGTGAATTGGATATGCAGGTATTTAATCTAGCTCCTCAGTTGGTACACATGATTGGAGGAACATTATTATTTGGCGCAGGTTGCGTTAGAGATGATGGTAAATTTACTCTATCCCAAAAAGGCCCACACATTACTGATCTGACAGCCGAAGGGACAACTTACAAGAGTAAGCCACTCATAAATTTACGTGATGAATGCTTGGACGACTATACGAAATGGCGAAGACTTCATATTACTGGCAACGATTCACTATTTTCACCTTGGGCTACATGGCTGAGGTACGCGACATTTGATATTGCTGTAGCGTTTTGTGAAGAACGTTCAGATCAGGCAAAAAAATTAGCACAATATCTGCCAATGAATCTACGCAAAGCCTTAGAGCTAGTTAACGAATCTCCTGATAATGCAATATTGGTTAGTAATAGCCAAGAACTAACAGCCAAAGAATTAGAGTGGATTGTTTTTGAAACTGTTGTTGAGGCATATAAAGCAGGTGATTTAGATGAAGACAAACTAGGTCCACAGTCGATTCCAGCTTTTGAGGAATGGGAATGGGCCCTAGAAGCCGACGATGAAGCACTTACCAAAATAGTAGATTGGCGTCTGAGATCTGTAGTCCATGATCGTTTGGATGATAGATATGGGCAAAAAGATGGTAAAAAACGTAGATTCAGAGATGTTGAATTAGATGATGTACTCAAACGAACACCCGGCGCTATTTTGTTTCAAGACGTTTTATCCCACGAAGGGCTGAATAGATTAGCACATGTTTTTGATACTACAATTGAAGCTATTCAAGCAAAAATTGAGCGAAGAGTAGTTGTCCCCCCACTCGGAAGAGCAACTGTAAGAGGCGAGTTTATCTGGGCTCACCAAGGTGAAGAGTTTTCAATGCATTGGGAAGACGCTCGTAAAAAAAATGATGATAAAGCTGGGACGTATTCTTTTAGAGATGATGGAATAGTGTATGAAGAGTCTAGGCGACGTAAGTTACCTTAATAGTCTATTCTAAATCATAATTGCAATATACTTATTAATACTAAGATGAATAATATTCAGAGACAACTATTAGATTTGCCGAAGGATCCCGGGGTATACCTATATAAGGATAGCCGGGGGCAGATTATTTATGTTGGTAAAGCGGCGGTATTAAAGAACCGGGTTAGGCAATACTTTCAAAAAAGTCGTCCATTTGATCCGAAAACTACGGCTCTAGTTAATGAGATTGTTGATCTAGATTACATAACAGTCGAGACAGAGATAGATGCATTATTTTTAGAGGCAGAACTCGTGCGACGTTATCAACCAAGGTATAACATTCTGCTCCGTGACGACAAGAGTACCAGCTACATCAGGATAGATATAAAGAATAATCATCCGACGGTCACAATTACTCGTCGACCACTAGACGATGGGGCGGAGTATTTTGGACCGTATTTTAATTCTGTGCTGATCCGTACGGCGTTAAAACAACTTCGTAAGGTCTTTCCTTACTCGACACATACCGGCGTTATCCCAAAACGAGCCTGTCTGATGTATCAAATCGGACTTTGCCCAGGTCTAGAGGATGGCAAAACTAGCCTAGAGGACTATCGAAAAGATCTAAAACAACTCATTAGTTACATAAAGGGTAATCGAGTGAAGATTGTTAACGAGATTGAAAGCGAGATGAAACAAGCTGCAAAAAATCAGGATTACGAATTGGCAACACGACTCCGAAATCAGTTATTTGCACTTAAAGGTCTAAAGAAAAGTATTGTTTTTAGTCGTCAAGAATTTATGGACATCAGTAAAGATGAGGGACTAAGCGAATTAGCCAGACTTCTTGGTCTGATCAAAGTACCAAAACGAATTGAGGGATACGATATATCTCATATGAGCGGTACGGATACGGTTGCCAGTATGGTGGTTTTTACCAACGGAATACCGAATAAAACAGAGTATCGCAAGTTTAAGATGAATCGCCCCGGCAATGATGATTTTGCTCACATGAACGAAGTTATTAGTCGACGTTTGTCACCAACAAATATAAAAAAGTGGGGTAAACCAGATTTGTTTTTGATCGATGGCGGTAAAGGACAACTAAGTGCGGCTAGCAATGCACGTGATAGCCTAGGATTTAGTGAAATTCCAATGATTGGTCTGGCTAAACGCGAGGAAGAGATCGTGTTGAAAACCAATGAATTTTTAAAACTAAAACCACCAAAGTCAGCTTTTGTAACTAAAACGACAGATTTCACCAAAGTCGAATTATTAAAATCATCTAACGCTGTTAAGTTATTACAACGTATTAGGGACGAGTCTCATAGATTTGCGGTTAGTTATCATAGTGTATTAAAAAGGCGACGACAGACTGCAAGTGTTTTAGATGACATCCCTGGGGTTGGTCCGGCAACTCGCAAAAAATTGTTAAAACACTTTGGCTCTACTAAGCAGATTGTTAATGCAAATCAAGATGAGCTAGACAAAGTAATTGGTGCTAAAAAAACAGCGATATTGTTAAAATATATAAAAACTAATTAGACGTAAGGCGTAACAGTATGAAATCAGAATTTTTTATAAATAACCGAAAAAAATTACGTGATTTAGTAAAATCGAAGCTTATAGTCATTACCGCCAACAGTACTTTGCAACGAAATTCTGATGTAACATATCCATTCCGTCAGGATAGTAATTTTTGGTACGTTAGCGGGGTAGAAGAGCCAGACGTTTTACTAGTAATCGATGAAAACGAAGAATATTTGATACTAACTAGTCGTAGTGATGTGCAAAATATTATGGACGAACCTGTCGATGTAAAAAAAATGGTCAATCGGTCGGGCGTCAATGAAGTACTTGATTATAAAAGTGGTTGGAAAAGGCTACAAACTAAATTAAAGGCTAGCAAGCAGATTGCAATATTAGAGCCTCCAGAGGATTACGTGGAGATATACGGTTTTTACGCCAACCCAGCCCGAAAAGTATTGAAAGAAAAGGTCATACAAATACAAAAAGTAAGTTTTGAAGATCTTCGTCCAATTATTTCAGGCTTAAGAATTATTAAACAGCCTGATGAGTTAAAAATGATCCAAAAAGCTATTGATATATCTATCGAGTCGTTGAATGATATTATCAAAAACCGAAATATATATGATTACGAATTTCAGATTGAAGCTGCGCTAACTGAAGGGATGCGTAGTAGAGGAGCGATGGGGCATGCTTTTCCGCCGATTGTGGCTGGCGGTAAAAATGCGACGACGATTCACTACCTTTCAAACAATGGCAGGCTTAACAAAAATGCACTATTGTTGGTTGATTGTGGGGCTGAAGTCTCTAATTATGCGGCAGATATTGCCAGAACTTTTTCGCTTGGGAATATTTCACAAAGACAGAAGGAAGTTGTAGAGGCGGTTAAAGAAGTTCAGAATATTGCATTTAATATTTTAAAGCCGGGCTTGTCTTTCCGGGATTATGAACTAGCGGTAGAAAACAAAATGGGAGGGGTTTTAAAACGCCTTGGTTTAATTCAATCGACATCACGTGACAATATTCGTCGTTATTTTCCTCATGCCACTTCACATTTTTTAGGACTAGATACACATGATGTTGGGGATAGGTATACCTCAGTTTTTGAACCCAATATGGTACTTACTGTAGAGCCGAGTATTTTGATATCCGAAGAAGGTATCGGGGCGCGAATTGAGGATGATGTGGTAATCACAAAAACAGGCATCAAAAACTTAAGCGCAAACTTGCCCACATTACCTAACTAAACTACAATAAAAAGATATCTTATGAATAGTATTTTTGGCAGATTTTTAGTTAGATGGTTCGTTTGTGGTCTTGGTCTATGGATCGCATCAGAAATATTAGCTGATGGTAGAATTACAAATCAGGGCGATATATCGGTAATTATTGGAGCCGGATTAGTACTGGCACTTGTCAATACTTTAATTAAACCAATTGTTGTGTTGTTTTCTTTGCCGTTTTTACTCTATAGCCTAGGTCTGTTCATGATAATAATTAATGCGGCGATGGTTTTACTAGCCAGTCATTTTTATTCAAAGCTTGATGTTGATGGATTTGGCACCGCACTTATAGCGGGAATCATCATTGGTCTGCTAAACTGGTTAGTGACAACTATTTTAGAGGAGAAACAATGAGTCAGCCTAATGCAACACGAAAATCAGACAGGAAGAGCTTTATACTATGAGTTTACTAAATTACGCAACTCTCATCAGTGCTGTCATTATGATTATCTTGATACTGGTTCAGACTCGAGGCGCAAGCCTTGGTGCCGGCATGGGTGGAGGTGGTGAAGTGAACACTGTCAGGCGTGGATCTGATAAAACTATTTTTCAGTTAACTATTATCTTTGCTTTTATTTTTGCGTCGTCGATTTTGGTAAATATCATTATTACATAAATAACTTTAGGACTATATATGGTAGATCGTTCAACGCGATTACGATTCAGGAGACATATAAAACGTAAAAAAACTGAAGTTGAGTTAGCATCAAAAAATGCTGAAAAATCGATTGAAAAAAATTTCTTCAAACGCCTGCACAAATTCCAACCTGTTCGACGTTTTGTGATCGGTTGGGTTATTCTTATTTTACTTTTAACTTTTGGCGTTATTATGCAGGGTCGTGGGTTGTCCACATTTTATCAAGATTTGAGCCCAGTTAGCGGTGGTACATATATTGAGGGTCAGACTGGAAGGTTCTCTAACGCAAACCCAATTTATGCATCATCGCCAGTTGATAAGACGGCGTCAAGGTTGCTTTTTTCCAGCTTGATGCAAAACGATACCGACAACGAACTTGTTGGCGATGTTGCAAAATCTTTAAAATCAGATAAACGCGGGATAGTATATAAGGTTGACCTTAGGGATGATGTATATTGGCATGACGGTGAAAAACTTACTGCAAAAGATGTTGTTTTTACATTCGAAACCATTCAAGACCCAGATGCTCAATCTCCGCTAAGGTCGATTTGGCAAAAAGTAAAGATTAAGGCGGTAGGTGATTACAAAGTCGTGTTTACGTTACCGCACAGTTTGGCGTCCTTCCCGCAAAGCTTAACAACAGGCTTAATACCCGAGCATTTACTTAACAATATTCCACCGTCACGATTGCGTTCGGTCTCTTTTAATACTGTTAATCCGGTCGGCTCAGGACCATTTAAATGGAAGCTGATTGAGGTAGAGGGCGATAAGCCAGAAAACCGTCAAGAGCAAATCGGATTAGTCCGAAACGAAGGTTATTATAAAGGCGTACCGCTAATCGAAAAATTCGTCATTAGGTCGTTTCATAATCAAGATGAAATGTTAGCTAGTTACCTAAACAAAGAGTTAACAGCAGTAGTCGGATTAGATAAAGTGCCGGATAGCAGCGTAAAGCAAGTTGAGTCCGAGCAAGAGTTTAACTTGCCATTGATGGCTCAAGTGTCAGTATTTTTAAAGAATTCTAACGAAATATTAAAGGAAAAAAAGGTTAGACAGGGGATAATAAGTGCAACAAACACAAATAAAATTATCCAAAATCTTGATTACCCAGTCGTAACATCAGATAGTATTTTGTTAAAAAAACACCTTGGCTACAATCCGAAAATTATTCAACGCCAGTTTAATATCAAGAAAGCCAATCAATTGTTAGATAGCGCTGGATGGAGTAAGAAAAATTCAGAGGGTATTCGAACAAAGGGCGGTAAATTATTATCTTTGCGTCTATTCTCTAAAGATATTCCTGATTACAGAATGATAGCCAGTGAGTTACAGCAGCAATGGCTGAAAGTCGGTGTCAAATTAGATGTACAGTTATTGAGCGAAGAAGAGCTACAGTCAGTTGTAGCTTTTCATACTTATGACGTTTTGCTATATGGCTTGTCCCTAGGCAACGATCCTGACGTTTATGCTTATTGGCATAGTTCGCAGGCAGACGCTACATCAGGAGCTAGATTAAATTTTGCAGAATATAAATCAACGATTGTTGACCAATCTCTAGAAGGTGGTCGAAGTAGGACGGATCCAAAAATAAGGGCTATCAAATACCAACCAATGCTAAATAGTTATAGAGACGACGCTCCAGCGATTTCTTTATATCAGCCACGTTTGTTGTATATAACAACAAGACAGGTGTTTAATTTTCATCCTCGCACATTAGCAACCGCAACCGACAGATTTGCTAATGTTGAAGCTTGGGCCATTAAGCAGGATTTTGTAGATAAGCCTTAACAAACCAAATGTTCTAAGTATGATATTATTGATATCAAGGAAGTTCTAATGGTTAATAGAGAGGGAAATCTTGAGTAAAATAGCACATTATTTGCAAGAACATTTGTCAGGAGAGGTATTGTTTACCCAAGAGGCAAGAACGTATTTTTCTACCGATGGTAGTGTTTTTGAGTTAATGCCGTCATTGATTGTTTATCCGCGTAATGAAAATGATGTTAGAA
Organism: uncultured Candidatus Saccharibacteria bacterium; assembly: GCA_964584895.1. GTDB lineage: Bacteria > Patescibacteriota > Saccharimonadia > Saccharimonadales > JAGQNJ01 > DAISWO01. Next base: position 1,462 of record CAZPAW010000006.1, on the reverse strand, counting down.
AAACAACTAGATTTTCTTGGCAATTAGCTGAAAGAGGGCGTATTTTGCCGATAACGGCCAGAGGTCGCGGCAGTGATCAGGCGGGGGCGGCAATTGGTTCTGGAATTATGTTAGTTTTTCCCGCTCATATGAATAAAATTGTGGAGTTTGACGGTAAGGGCGGGGATGTAATAGTTGAGCCTGGGCTTGTCTATTCTAAGTTACAGCAGACACTACATACGCATGGTAGATTTTTACCGCCTTATCCTAGCTCGATTGAGTTTTCGACACTTGGTGGAGCTATTGCAAATAATGCATCAGGTGAAAAAACCGTAAAATATGGTAATACGCGTAATTATGTTAAAGGGCTTCGATTCGTGCTTGCAAACGGCGAAGTAATTGAGACGAGACGTTTATCAAAAAGAGAACTAAATAAAAAGATGGGGTTATCAAATTTTGAAGGCGAAATATATCGAGCCCTAGACACATTGATTGAGGAAAATCAGCAAAGTATAGCAAGCATGGCAAAGGACGTTACTAAGAATTCTGCTGGCTATGCTATTAATGAAGTAAAACAAAAGAACGGTTCTTTTGATTTGACTCCTTTGCTTGTTGGATCTCAAGGGACTTTGGGGGTGGTCACTGAAGCTATTGTTGGAACCGAGCCGTATAACCCAAACACTACGTTAATTGTTGCACAGTTCAATGACATACAATCTGCTAGCGAAGCAGTTATCCAGTTGCGAAAATTACCAGAAATCCCTAGTACAATCGAGGTGGTTGATGATAATTTACTTAATTTTATTGATGAGCATAACCCGACCTATTTAAAGGGTTTAGTAGAAAAACCATTTCCAAAGTTGATTATGCTGATAGAGCTAGACAACCAAAGTGATCGCACACAATCCAGGATTAGTAAAAAGATTCAAAAGATATTAAAAAAACATCAAGCAGAGTTTCAGATCGAGAAAGATGAGCACGCAAAAGAAGAGTTATGGAAAATTCGTCATAGCGCTGCCTCTGTTCTTACGCATACCGAAGGCAACGCGAAAGCATTGCCAATTGTAGAAGATGGCATAGTTCCGGTTGACAAGTTTAGCGAATATCTTGCCGGAGTTTATGAAATCTTTGAAAAGAATAACTTAAAGATTGCAATTTGGGGTCATGCTGGCAATGCTAATCTGCATATGCAACCGTTCCTTGATTTATCCCAAGTAGGTGATCGGCAAAAAGTTTTTAAAATTATTGAAGAATACTATAATCTGGTTATTTCTCTAGGTGGCAGCACAAGTGGAGAACATAATGATGGGCGATTACGTGCGCCGTACTTAAAACAACTTTATGGCGATGAAGTCTATGAGGTGTTTAACAAAATAAAAACTATTTTTGATCCACACAATATTATGAATCCTGGCGTAAAAATGAATGTTACGATTGATGATATCAAGCCACTTCTTCGCAATGATTATTCTATGGATCACCT
>CAZPAW010000005.1:0-18380 GCA_964584895.1 uncultured Candidatus Saccharibacteria bacterium | reverse complement strand
ATCAATGCTTTGCTCCAGTACATCACGCGCTTTGACCACCATGTGGTCTGAGGCTACTTCAGCTTGTGCAAGCTCTGTTGCGGAGTGTGTGCTGTGTGAAGTGTGATGAGGTTGCAGCGGCGCATCATGCATCCATATGTGCCATGCATAATAGATAAGCCCGACAAGCAGCAAAACCCCTGCAGCAAGCACTGCATATGCAAACAGCGGGTTTGACAAGATCACTGCGTAGTCCATGGTCTTTTTATAATCTTAGAATAAATATCGAAACAATAACACCCCCAGCTGATACTAAAAGCGACAAAAACACATTTAACATAATTCCTGCCTGAATCGTGCGTGACGCAAGCGGATTTCTCCCGAGCGCCTCCACACCCTTCATAGCGATACGTCCAAAGTACAAAAACCCAAATCCAACTGACATGATCGCAACCGCGCCGGCCAATAAGTATTTGAAAAATGTAAATGGTCGTTCATTTCCTGCTGCAAGAGATATGTTAAATGCGTCAAACAAATAGCTCAGTGGATTCGGCCGCAAATCCATATACGTCGGCTCATATGCGACTCGTATTTGTCCGATCGCCTTGGCGTCTTTGTTTTTATACGACTCCAATGCTCGCCCCACGATATATCCGCCGCGGGTTGCCTTCATTCCGACGCCCGGGGTGGATGATGTAGCCACACCATCTCCTGCCACTATATCTCCGTTTGCACTGCTTACTTTCACATATACCTCACCCGAGTCAAGCACCGGACGCCATAACTTCGACGAGTCTGAGGCAAACACATTCTCATCCGGTTTGAGAAAAATCTCAGGATTATCCACCACGACTCCTCGAACTTTTTCATCATAAGGCAAACGTGATCGCGCAAGACCCTTTTCTGTCAGCACAATTATGTCTCCGCCGGTCGCCTTTGTATCACCGATATATACATACTTGGCGATGTTCGACCCAAACCCAAGCGCGCTTTGACGGATGCCGACTATCACAAAAAGCAATAGTATCACCAATGCCGTACGTCCGATTCTGTGCATATGTCCAAAAAGTCATTGCCTGTATTTATATATACTCTATTTATTGTACTCACATACGACAAGGCGGCGCAAGCGATTTAACCACAAAAAATACTGTAGCTTTCTCCTGCTTCCACGTCTTTGTTACTATTTTTTGATCATGTTTTATATTGATTTGATAATCTAAACTTGTTATTGATGGTTCAAATGCCTTATTTTGCTGTACAAAATATATGAGCAGGCAAACGGCCTATTGACAAAGCCCCAAACTATGGTGCATACTGACTATATGAGCCTTTCTCGGGTGCGTTTTTTTATCTGCATAATGCTTCTTTTTGTAGCGCTTGGCGTATTTGCTCCTGCACAGGCGCAAAGCACCTCGATTGTTCCGCTTAAATCTACGTGGAGTTTGCACGATCTTCCGGCCTACCGCATACAAAGACCTATTGATGATACGTGGCATACACAACTCACTAACCAAGACACCGGCACTTCGCTGAAGCATCAAGTGGTATACGACACTTCCCGATCTCGCACGCTGTTGTATGTAAAGCCCGAGCAGACACCTGCTGCCGGAACATATGTATTTTCCATTGCCAATACCTCAGACCAGGCACCATTTTTTACCGACTCATTCTCGTGGAACACCCCGGGAACAGTAGATAGTGACTTCAGTGTTACCCGCAGTACATTGCCGACAATTATTCGACCTGACACCACCTATCATGAACGCATCACCGTGTATGCAAAACAATCTATTGAAGGAAGCTTTGTTGAGAAAATTCCGTTTGAATCAGTGCCCACCGCAACTGATGCTTCCATCATCAAGCGCCCGGAACTCTTAAATCTTCATAAGCCGTTTGACGGTGATTTTCCGGTATCTTTGGAGTTTGGTCATGTAAACCCAGTTGACCATTTGGGAATGCCCTATCATGACGGGACAGATTATGCCATTCCTGTAGGGACGATTATACGCGCCGTCGATGACGGTGAGATAATCCCCTACCGTGAAGTAAATAGCTACGGTACAACTGTTGCAATCCAACACACCTGGGGTAGAAGCTATTATGGACATCTCTCCAGCTCTTCTACCATAGTGGGTGCTCGTGTGAAAAAAGGTGATCCTGTCGGAATCTCGGGAAATACCGGACTATCAACCGGCCCCCATTTGCATTTTGCAATGGTCTGGGGAGATGAACAACTCATTGATCCTGACCCACATGTGACTCGTGTTTCTCCCCAGCCAACGAGTCAGAAAGAGCTCGTGTGGCCGCTTTCGCTGAAAGCCGGAGAATCGCAGACATTTGAATACACCTTTGTGCTGCCCACCCTCGATGACACGGCAATCGCGACAAATACTCTGGGGCCGGCGAGCATTGTTGATCAGCAAGAAGCATGTCGACCCCCGTTTGTATCACAAGCACTGCTTACCCATTATGAAAAAAATGATGAGCAGTCAACCGGCGACATCGAGGATCAAACCATTTCCGTATGCCCCGTGGTCACAAAAGAGAAAGAGGCGGTAACGGTATTGTCATCTGCGACGTTCGGACAAGATGAGGCAGACAAAGAGCAAACTCCTCCGATAATCACAAACACTACCGTAAACAGCGGTATTCAGACTAAAGAACCTGATGCATCAAATATTACCCCGACACCAACTCCCACAATTCCCAACTACCCAACCACTTACCTTGAAAATACGCGATTTTGGTACAATCCAACGACAATCAGCATTGAAGGCATAGATGATGTGACTGGTGAATACTGGTCTCAATTAGTGGGGAAAAAGAAAGAAATTAACCTTACTCTGGATACATCTACGTACCATGTGAAAGTTCTTTCTGATGACACTCTTTCATTGGCAAAAGCTCGCTAAAAACTGAGCCGATCTCCGTGCTGCCGGTATTGCAGTCCTGAAGCCAACCTCGGCAAGAATACATCACCATAGAGATCAAGCTCTTTCTGAACCGAAACGGTATGTGCATATGAGAAGGGTGCAAGATCCACAGAACCCATGTCCTAGAGTCATATGCCAAACATACGCCCGACTCACAATGTGCTGCAGCCTATTATTGCTGCGCTGCACCTGTGGGTGATGCTGCGCCGGTCGGGGTTACTCCTTGAGGAGTGGTTCCCTGCTCTGTTGCGCCTTGGTCTACCGCAGCTGCGCCAGTGGCGTTTTGATTAATGTTGATGGGAGCAACCTCAATGATCTTGTTGTCTTTCTCACGATACAAGATCGCCTTTCGTGCATTGATATACAAAAGGACTTTATCACCGTTTTGAGCATTTTTGAAAAACGGTTGATCTTTCAACTTTCCTTTATCAGTAACAGTGGCAATAGTAGGAGTTTCATTTTTTGGAAGCTCCATAAGGACGCCGAGCTTATCGGTCACACCCTTGATCTCTTCTTGAGCTGCCGCCTGTGGATTTTTCAGCTTCTTATTTGCTTCTTGATACTTAGTGTAGAAGTAGTAGGAAGGAATAAGTGCGATCACTGCTCCGATGAGAAGTCCGACAACAATATTTCCTTCGCGAGTTTGAGAAGTTTTTTGGGTATTCATATCAATAGAGATTACCGACTTTTAAAATCAAATGCAAGAGTAAAATCCCCGACTCCCCTACCCTAGCCCGATCATCTGAAGTATCTCTAGAATGTAGCTGTGCTGTCCAAAAAACACCAGTACTGTACCAACAAGCAAAAACGGACCAAATGCTATCTTCTGCTTCATGCCTGCTCGTCTACTCAACAAGAGCCCCACACCAACTACCCCTCCAAGCACAAACGCAATATAGAGCGCGATAAACACGTTTGGAACCCCCAGCAAACACCCCATGACAAATGCCCACTTTACATCACCAAACCCCATACCACGCCCACGAGTAGCCATATAAATCAACAGTATCGGAAGCATGCCCAGCGCACCGTCTAAGACAAGCCCGACCAGATGGGAAAACGTGAACATATTCGCGGTCACAAGAAATGCCAACGATACTAAAAACCCTCCTATCTGCGTCTCATCCGGAATAATTTGGTGGCGAAGGTCCGCCAACAAAATCACGATCAGAATTGATACCAAAATAAGCGTGAGAATATGATTAGCCAGTCCGGGGAAGGGGGTAAAATACCATGCAAGCATGTATGAAACCGCAGTCAAAAGCTCGCTGAGTGGGTACTGCCAGCTCAGCTTCGCCCGACAGGTGCGACAGCGGCCAAGCGAAATAAGAAAAGAACCGACGGGGACCAAATCTTTCCATGTGAGGGTGCGACCGCAATGATCACATTTGGAGCGGCCGCGGATACTTAGCTGCTGAGACAACCGGTCTGCCAGCACGTTCAAAAACGAACCCATACTAAGGCCGATGAGGGCGATGTATGCGTATTGAATAATCTCTAGAGACATAGGCAATTATAGGATTTTTATTGCGTCGGAGTCACGGTAACAGATGGTGTGGGTGTCGCGCTGGGCGTTGGGCTCAAGGTTGCCGAGCCGGTTGCAACACCCGCCACTTCTCCACTCCCGGTGGCTTGGTTGTCATCTGACAAAGCGGCCGACTGGGTGGCTTCATTGATAATATCCTGCGTGGACTGACTTACCGTTGCTGTGCTGTTTTTCACCGCAAGCGCTGTCCATGAGAAGGTCATATCAAAGGTTGCTGGCTCACTGAGCAAGATGGTGAATCCGTGTGAGCTCTTGGCGGTGACTACATAGCGGGCATTAAATACCGCATCAGTCATGGCATCCTGACAGGCCTCAATGCCGTCTACTGCACTACAGGTTCCAGCGACGATGAGCTCTTGGTATTGCTGCTGAGTCAGAACCGGCACCTGAGCACTGATATTGGTGATCGGCTCATTGGAGTATGCATTGGCAAAGTGCACGTCTACCAAGCGCTCACCGGCTTTGACTGTGGCGTATCCGGCCGTGTCACTACCTACCTCAACACTCTTTTCAAACTTCACAGTATCTGCAAATGTAGCCTCGCGACGGAATATGACCTTATCCCAGAACTCCACCACTCCCTTAAAGACGGTGTTGCTCCAGAACTCACTGAAGCCCTTGACCAACAAGTTTTGTGCGCCGAATGTCGCGCTGCTTGAAGCGGTGGTTGCTGATCCCGTAGCTGGAGTTGCGCCTTGAGTCAGCAGCTTGAGCATGTCGACTTCATGCTGCAGATCCTTTTGTGCAATCGAGATCTCATCCAGCTTGGTCAAGACGTCATTGACCTTGATGTCTTTCTCATTCTCCACACCGAGACCGATGAAGTTGTAGTTGCCGCTGAGGTTGCGAATCACCAAGTTGTTGGTCTGATCATAGGTGATCGATAGCTTATCCAGCGGTGCACCTTCACTATTAGCCTGCACGGCACCATCCAACTCCATCGTGGCTCCCGGATCAGCATACTGGGTGTTTACAAATGCCATAGCGACTCCTTCACCAGCACCGGAGAACGGACTGATCGCGCGACCGATTATGTAACCAGGACGTGTGGCCTTCATCGCTGCGCCCGGAATAGTAGCCGAGGTGGTGAGCAGATCTCCTGACTTAATGTCTCCATTTTCGGCAGTCACTCGGACCGGCACACGTCCGACCAAGGCGATCGGGAGCGGACGTCCGGCTACAAATTCGCTTCCGACAAGCACCTTACCCGGCTCTGTGGAGACGACACCCATGATCTTTGAAGAATACGGAGTCGTGGCTGTCTTGACGGCTGCGCTGCTGACCGTATCCATCTGGACCACGGTACCCGGAACCATGCCGTCATCGGTGCCGTAATATACCTCTGCCAAGTCGGCGCCGGTCACATTGTAAGCAACCATAAATGATCCTCTCTTCAAAGTCAGCGCACTACCGCTTGATGACCACTGAGCAAACTGGAAGCGGATATTACCGCTTGGTGATGCCGGGGTGACGATACGACCGCTCAGGAAGAACGGCTCTTCAAATCCGCCGCCGCCGAATGTGGAGTTCTGGCCCATACCGCTTCCGCAGGTTGATGTATTAAAGGTGCCCTGGTCATGGAATGTCATCCACATATCACAGGTTGAGCTTGATGGCGCAGCCAAGGTGGCCTTAAATCCGCCGCCTGCAGTATCCCACATACCTTGTACGGTGACGATCCAGGTCTCGCTACCACCCGGGGTGAAGGTCAAGTGGTCGTCGTCCTGCAGGGTGGTGGAGCTGGACACTGATTCATCGGCTGACTTGGTGCGTGTGGTCGGGCCTCCGCTTGCTGAGCCGCAGGTAAACTGCTTACTGGATGAGCTCCACTGCAGCACATCTCCGGTGCCGCTACAGTCGCTTGAAAGACCGGCTCCCTGGATAGTACTGTTTCCCAAGTCAAAATTAGCTCCCGGCTGGGTGGTGCCGATACCGATATTTCCGTCTGAGCGGATCGTCATACGTACTGTATCATTGGTTCCAAACTGCAAGTGACTTGATGAATCCAGCGTGCCCAAGAGCAGGGTATTTGCCCATGTTTGGGCATACGAATTGTTTTCCGGGTCAACTCCGATAGCTCCGGTGAGGCCAAGAATTCCTTCAATGCTTCCGCCATCCTGGCTTATCTTGAGGAATGCATTATCAGTCTCTGTAACATTGTCTGCATCACCGTTGATCCAGATGCCGGCATCTCCATTGCTTTGAACAACTAAGTTATACCCAGGGGCGGTGGTGCCGATGCCGACTGTTGATGCAAAGTAAGCAGTTGACCCAACACCCAACTTATTTGCCACTTCAAGTCCATAGACCGGATTCGTCTTACCGATTCCCACATTGCCGTTTGAGGCAACAAATAATCCTGATGTGCCTGTTCCTCGAAGCCAAGCTGTCGTCGTAACATCCAGGGCGGCAGCTGGCGCCGTGGTGCCAATTCCAACACGATTATTTGTCGCATCAATGGAAAGAGTATTTGCATCAAAATTGATTCCATTTACTCCTCCTGACAAAGTAATTGCGGTGTCATTGGCAAATGTCCATGTGGCACTGTTGACCGTCACCGTGTCAGCCGAAGCATCGCCAATGGTGAGGACGCCGTTGACGCGCGCTGTGCCATTTACCTCAAGCGCAAAGCCCGGATTGGTCGTCCCAACACCAACATTACCATTAGATGCGATGGCAAATGGTGTGGTGTCATTTGCTACGTCGTTGACTAACATGGTGAAGTTGGCGCCAGTGTTGGTGACTCGAAGACCAGCTGATCCGGTGACATCAAGTTTGTACGCTGGGTTGGTGGTACCGATTCCGAGGTTACCTCCATTAAAGTAGGAGTCTCCACCAGTTGCCGCGTTCAGACGAACGACCACATCTCCTCCACTTTCACTCAGCTCCAGGTATCCCTGACCACTTGAGGTATCAACACGGAAGTATTCATTCCCTGCAAAGTTAATACCATACAAATATCCTGCTCCTGAGCCGTTTTGAGAAAATTCGATACCACCAACCACTTCCAAATCAGCGCTTGGAGCGCTGGTGCCAATTCCGACATTGTCTGTACTGGTGGTCAAGTATACGTTCGCTCCTCCATCAGTCCATCCTGCAGCTCCACCGTCATCTGTGCCGCAGGTAATATCACCTTGCGCATCAGTCTCAAGCGCCGTACAGCTGGCAAAGGTAGCATCAGACAGTCGGACTGAAACACCTGAGGCGCCAGTCACTTCCAGCTTCGCGCCAGGAGCGGTGGTGCCGATACCAAGGTTGCCCGCGCTCGTCAATCGCATACGTTCGGTAGAGCTTGAAGAAAATAACAATGCACCGCTTGTGAAGCGCAAGAATGCATCGTTAATGGCAGATGTGTTCACATATCCTGCCGCCGTGCCAGTTGCACCAATAAACAGCTGCGATGTTCCTGACACTTGGAATGTCTGTACAGGATATGTGCCGTTGAGTGAGAGTTGTTGGTCGGGGGCGGTGGTGCCTATTCCCACTGTTCCTGAGCTCGTTACGAAGAGTCCGCTGGTTCCGGTTCCCCTGAGCCAGGCCGTTGAGGTGACATCCAAGGCGGCAGCTGGCGCCGTGGTGCCAATTCCAATATTGCCACCAATCACCGCAAGTCGCGCTGAGCCCGGATTGCTCGTACCGATTCCGACAGTCGATGCAAAGTAAGCGGTTGACCCAACACCCAACTTATTCGCCACTTCAAGTCCATAGACCGGATTCGTCTTACCGATTCCCACATTGCCGTTTGAGGCAACAAATAATCCTGATGTGCCTGTTCCTCGAAGCCAAGCTGTCGTCGTAACATCCAGGGCGGCAGCTGGCGCCGTGGTGCCAATTCCAACACGATTATTTGTCGCATCAATGGAAAGAGTATTTGCATCAAAATTGATTCCATTTACTCCTCCTGACAAAGTAATTGCGGTGTCATTGGCAAATGTCCATGTGGCACTGTTGACCGTCACCGTGTCAGCCGAAGCATCGCCAATGGTGAGGACGCCGTTGACGCGCGCTGTGCCATTTACCTCAAGCGCAAAGCCCGGATTGGTCGTCCCAACACCAACATTACCATTAGATGCGATGGCAAATGGTGTGGTGTCATTTGCTACGTCGTTGACTAACATGGTGAAGTTGGCGCCAGTGTTGGTGACTCGAAGACCAGCTGATCCGGTGACATCAAGTTTGTACGCTGGGTTGGTGGTACCGATTCCGAGGTTACCTCCATTAAAGTAGGAGTCTCCACCAGTTGCCGCGTTCAGACGAACGACCACATCTCCTCCACTTTCACTCAGCTCCAGGTATCCCTGACCACTTGAGGTATCAACACGGAAGTATTCATTCCCTGCAAAGTTAATACCATACAAATATCCTGCTCCTGAGCCGTTTTGAGAAAATTCGATACCACCAACCACTTCCAAATCAGCGCTTGGGGCACTGGTTCCAATTCCGACGTTATCGGTGCTGGTGGTCAGGTACACATTTGCGCCTCCGTCAGTCCATCCTCCGCCCGATGGAAGCACCCAACTTGTACCAGATCCTGTTGAAGATAATACGTAACCGCTCGTGCCGATGCTATTTGCAGAGTCATAGATGCCGCCCGTTATACGTACGTCACCAGTTACATGTAATTTTTGACTTGGAGCATTATTGCCGATTCCCACATTGCCACTTACGTTTTCTGAAATGATCTTGGCCCACGCGCCCCATACACCGCTAAATCTGCCGCGCATATATATACCCTGATTGATAGATGAGTCATTGCCATATGGAATCGCCAGCTGAGTGGTGTTACCGGCGCCTGTCTTGCTGGAATATTCAAAGTTGAATGGATGGAAATAATTGCCTCCGGCAGCCGATGGACCGTTGGTTGCTGATCCAGTAAGCAGGGTATATCCATTACCTGACTTTGAGTTGGTGCTATCATCCCAGTCAAGAGTGCCGCCAGTAGTCACCGCACCAAATCCACCGGTAATCTGACCATTCACATCAAGTGCCGCAGTTGGAGCAGCCGTTCCGATACCGACATAATTGTTTGTGGCATCAATGCTGAGGGTATTTGAGTCAAAGTTCAAGCCATTGACTCCGCCGGTTAGTGCAACAGTGGTGTCATTGGCAAATGTCCAGGCTGCGCTGTTGACCGTCACCGTGTCACCTGAGGCGTCACCTATGGTAAGGGCCCCATCGATTCCTACTGTTCCAGTGACCTCAAGTGCATAAGCCGGAGCAGTTGTTCCAATTCCCAAGTTACCAGTTGAGATACCAATGTTTCCAGCTGCCGTAAATTGTATGACTGGATCAGTGGTCCCGGCATTGAAGGTCCAGGCAAAGTTTGATCCTGCACCGAATGTGGTTGTTCCAATCTCAGTGGTATCTAAGTTTAAGGTGTAGGTATCACCAGACAAGGAAGTGTCTATGCCATTTGTTCCACCTGAGAGTGTTAAGGTATCACCTTGCACAACAGTGGAGGAACCTGAGTCTGAACCGGTTGAGAATAACGTTCCGTCAACATCCGTTGAAGGAATGCTGGTTCCAACACTGAGGGCACCGGTTCCTCCACTAGTCTTGACATATCCATTGCTGGAAAGGGTGCTAAATGTGACAGCTCCACTGGCCCTCAAGGTGCCCACCACCTCAAGCGCATACCCCGGATTCGTCGAGCCGATTCCGACGTTTCCGGCCTGAGTGACAGTCAATAGCCTGGTTGCGGTGTCTGGGTCACCAGTACCTGTGCCGATGAAGAAGCTGCCCGTTCCCCCGCCATCAGTTTCAAACAAGATGGCATTGCCAGTGGAGCTGTTGAGCGAAGTGTTAAAGCTGCCGGTTCCGTCAAACAATAGGCCATTGGTCGAGCTGTTTCCAATGTAATCATTTACCTGGAGTCGTACTTTAATGCTGCCGATGACTTCCAAGCCGGCGGTTGGGGCGGTGGTGCCGATTCCGACATTGCCGGTGCTCAGGATTCTCATGCGCTCGGTGCCACTGGTCTCAAAGGCAAGTGAGTTTGCATCATTGGTACCTAGGGTGGCAAGTGCACCAAACGAGTTGCCGCCCTGTACAAACGCCGTGCTGCTGATGGCGCCGCTTATGGTGTTCCAGACGGGAGCACTTCCATTGCTTGATAAGATGTAGCCGCTCGTTCCAATCCCCAGCTTGGAGATAGTGGTGGTGCCGGAGGCATAGAGCAAGTCGCCAGCCGTATAAGTGGATAGTCCTGTTCCACCGTATGCGACGCCGACTGCATTTCCTTGCCAGGTGCCGCTGGTGACGTTGCCCGAGAGCGCCAGGCTGCCCACAATCTGCAATGCCTGACTTGGGGCGGTCGTGCCGATACCGACGTTTCCGTTGCTACTTACGGCAAATGGCGTAGTGTCACCTGCTGCATCATTCACGCGGAATGAGAGCCCAGTACCGCTATTGGTGATGCTCAACACGTTTGTTCCCGTGACAGAAATATCAGTACTTGCATCAAGCACCATGGTGTCGTCGATGGAGTCAAAGTCGATACTGTCTGCGTTTATTGACAAAGTAATTGCAGCATTTTCACTGCCTGAGCCAGAGACTCCGACTTGAGTGTTTCCGGTGATTGTGGCGACAAAATTACCACTTGTGTCGGTAGAAAGCGCCACTGCATTTGCCTGTATGGTGGCGGTGCCAACGCTTGATATTGCCACATCTCCGCTCATGGCGACTGGGTTAAAGTTCGTGCCGTCGGCAACCAATAGGTACCCTGAGGTGTTGGTGCCCATGATAAGATCGTCACCTGTGATGGTGAGGTCGCCACCGATAAATCCATTGGTCCCAACGTTTAAGGTGCTACTCGTCGTCACGGCTCCCGTCAACTGGGTGGTTCCCGCCACTTCAAGCATGTATCCCGGAGTTGAAGTACCGATACCCACGTTTCCAGTCGTTACGATTCTCATTCGTTCCGATCCGCCTGAATCAAATACAATAGGCTTTGATGCCGCGTTGTCGGTAATAGCGACTGCCGTTCGTACACCATCATATCCAAAACGCGCGCGCCCTTGGGCCGTAAATGATGATGACTCGGCAATACCACCGGTGCCACCGACGATGCTCGCATTCCCGCCATCCGTGGCGCTGATATACAAACGTGATGTTGGCGCCGTGCTGCCAATACCCACATTTCCTGATGATTTATCCAAGAACAAGTCATCAGTCAGGAATGCAATGTCGCCATTACTTGTCGAGTCAGTTCCGATATTAAGAACGTTGTTTGTGGTGCTGTAGCTAATGGTTCCCTCATCAGTCGCTGATGTTCCGATATGAATAGTGGATGGCCCCACATACACATCGCTCCAGCGAAGTGCAGTGGTGCCAAGTGAATACGTGTCATTGGCAGTTGGGGCGATGTTTCCAGCTATCTGCAACTTCTCGCCAGGATTCGTGGTGCCGATACCAACATTGCCACCACTTGCGGCATTGATCAATAGGCGAGATGCATCAATTGAGACCGGATATGAATATCCCGAAGTATATATCGATGAATTCGTCCCCAAGAACAAGTTACCTGCAACTCGCGCATTTCCGTTGACATCAAGCGACATTGTGGCGGTTGGAGCCGTGGTACCTATTCCGACGTTTCCTGCAGCATCAATAACAAATGGTGTGGCGTCACCCGCTGCATCGTTCACCAGCAAGCTGTTGCCAGTGCCACTGTTGGTGATACTGAGGACATTGCTGCCGGTGACCGCAATGTCGGTGCTTGCATCCAAGGTCATCGCATCCTTAAACTCGGTGAAGTCCAAAGAATCTGGGGTGATAAGACCGGCTCCAATACTGCTGCTCCACTCAGCCGCTGTACCAGTTGAGACCAACACTTGATTCACAGTACCTGCACTATTGAGAGAATCATAGAATGCGCCAGTCACTCGAAGATTTCCCGCCACATGCAAGGCCTGAGTTGGGGCGGTGGTGCCGATTCCGACATTGCCGCCAAAGTATGCGCGACCCCCGCTGGCTCCGCTATCCGCATAGGTCTCGATTGTAAACATCTCTGTCTGATTTTCGTCTTTGATCTGGAACATAGTCGTTGCTGTCTCATTATCGCCACCCTGAATAAGAACATACGGTGCCCCTGTTCCTGCCCACTGTTGAAGAACAGTGTTTGTCCCAACCTGGAAGGCGCTGGTTGGTGCCGTGGTACCAACTCCTACATAACCTGTTGAGGCAACAAAGAGACCGCTGGTCCCTGTTCCGCGAAGCCAGGCAGTACCCGTAACATCAAGTTCTGCGGCAGGCGCTGTTGTTCCAATTCCCAAGTTACCAGTTGAGATACCAATGTTGCCGGCGGTGGTGAACTGTATGACAGGATCAGTGGTGCCTGCGTTGAAGGTCCAAGCAAAGTTTGATCCTGCACCAAATGTTGTTGTTCCAATCTCAGTGGTATCTAAGTTTAAGGTGTAAGTGTCACCAGACAAGGTGGTGTCGATGCCATTAGTTCCTCCATTGAGGGTGAGAGTATCACCTTGAACCACCGTGGAGGAACCTGAGTCAGAAGATGTGGAGAACAAAGTTCCATCAACGTCCGTGGAAGGAATGCTGGTTCCAACGCTGAGGGCACCAGTTCCTCCACTAGTCTTGACATACCCATTGCTGGTAAGGGTGCTGAATGTGACAGCTCCACTGGCCCTCAAGGTACCCGTTACATCCAGCGTTGTTCCTGGAGTGGCAGTTCCGATACCAACATTACCGGTATTTGTGATGCGTACTCTCTCAGAGACAGCAGCAGATGTGCCAATGCCAACGGTCTGGACGGCGCCAGTAAAGAATTTTATGTTTCCGTCGGCTTGAATTGCTGATCGAGCAATATTCACTGACGTTGATGAGGTAAACGAATCTACAGCAGAAGTGCTTGGATACAGTCCATATCCCAACACTGCACCGCCTGAGGAGAGCGCTGTGCCAAGAACGGTAAGTGCACCACCGCCTGTGTAATATCCTTCAAGCATTACACTCCCTCCTGTAGAGGTGGTTGTTCCTGAAATAATCTTGCCATTGCGCACGTCCAGGGCGGCATTTGGAGCTGTGGTGCCGATGCCAATATTAGTGCCGTCGTCGTAGATCAGAGAGTTGCCAATTGCGCTAGCACTGGTGAACTTGGGCACATAGTTGGTGGTGCCTGAGATGCTTGATGATGAGGCAAACGTGTTGGCGATCCATGCGGTGCCGGTTCCCGTCGATGAGAGCAAATAGCTACTACTTCCGGCGCTGTTTGTGCTGTCATAGAGGGCGCCAGTGATTCGTGCGCTACCGACGACATGCAGTGCTTGAGTCGGGGCGGTGGTGCCAATTCCTAGATTACCCGACTGAGTAATACGTACCACTTCAGATCCCGTGTTGGTTGAACTACTAGCTCCTGTTCGGAATGAAATATCTCCACTCGAATTGCCACTTATAATATTGAGCACATCATTTGCAATCGTTATCTTCGCTCGACCTACTCCACCTTTCAAGTTAAGGAAAGCATTTGAAGAGGTCGGACGAATAAAGTTGTCATCTCCTCCACTCGTTCCTGAGCCTGTTCCCACATATAGTCCAGTATCTGCTTGCATAGCGCCCACGACTTGCAGAGCTTGTGATGGGGCGGTGGTGCCGATACCCAAGTTGCCAGCACTGGTGAGACGAACCTGCTCGGTGTCACTTGGCGCGAACACGATATCTTTGCTGGTGCTTGTGGAGATGACGAGTGGGTAATTTGAGGTGCCGATTTTAAACGAGGCAGATCCCTGACCAGTACGAGCGACTGTAAGTATATTATCGTATGCGTTGGACTCAACATAGAGATGTGCGGCCGGAGCCGTGGTGCCGATGCCGACATTTCCTGATGATTTATCCAAGTACAGATCATCGGTAAAGAATGCGATGTCACCGTTGGTGGTGGAGTCAGTGCCAAAGTTCAGCACATTGGTGGTCGTGTTGTAGCTGATCGTACCCTCATCTGTAGCTGATGTGCCGATATGTACAGTGGATGGTCCGACATACACATCACTCCATCGCAAGCCGGTGGTGCCCAGCGAGTAGGTGTCGTTGGCAGTTGGGGCAATGTTTCCAGCGACCTGCAACTTCTCGCCAGGGTTGGTGGTTCCAATGCCAACGTTGCCATCGATCATTACATCTTGCCTAAACCACACATCCCCAGCAGTAAAGGTGCTACCTGCATCGGTTATGATGGATAGTGAATTGCTTCCCGAAGCATTAATGCTCAATTTGGTTGGTGATCCACTTGGAGTAACAATAGATACATAGCTTGTTCCATTACGATTAAACCTCAACAGTTCTGCATCGGTGGTGTTTTTATACAGCTCCAACAATGCGGTGGGGGCCGTGGTGCCAATTCCAAGGTTTCCACTCGTGTCGATTCTCATGCGTTCGGTGCCACTCGTCTCAAAGGCCAAGGCGTATGCATCGTTTGTACCCAGAGTCGCCAGGCCGCTGAAGCTATTACCATCTTGTATAAAGGCCGTCGCGCCGATTGCTCCGCCAATTGACTGCCAGCTCGTGCCAGTGCCCGTGGTGGTGAGCACATAGCCGCTGGTGCCGGCGCTATTGCTGCTGTCATAAAGTGCACCAGTAATTCGCGCACTTCCTGCAACATGAAGCGCTTGAGACGGTGCGGCTGTCCCGATACCTACTCGATTGTTGGAGGCATCGATACTAAGGGTGTTTGAGTCAAAGTTCAAGCCATCCACGCCGCCTGACAAGGTGACCGATGTATCGTTGGCGAATGTCCAGTTGGAAGCATTAGAGGTTACAGTATCTGCCCCAGCATCACCGATGGTGAAGTTACCATCGATACGTGCGGTGCCATTGACCTGCAGTGCAAAGTTTGGATTGGTTGTTCCGATACCCACGTTTCCATTGGATGCGATGGTAAATGGTGTGGAGTCATTTGCTACGTCGTTTACCAACATGGTAAAGTTTGAGCCAGTATTGGTGACTCGAAGACCTGCAGATCCGGTAACATCCAGTTTGTATACGGGGTTTGTGGTGCCGATTCCGAGGTTACCTCCATTAAAGTATGAATCTCCACTGTTTGCCGCATTCAGACGAACTACCACATCTCCTCCGCTTTCACTCAACTCCAGGTATCCCTGACCGCTGGAGGTGTCGACGCGGAAGTATTCGTTTCCTGCAAAGTTAATGCCATATAGATATCCTGCTCCTGAACCATTTTGAGTAATTTTTATACCTCCTACAACATCCAAGTCAGAAGCAGGAGTCGTGGTGCCGATACCTACTCTATTGTTTGTGGCATCAATGCTCAGAGTGCTCGTGTCAAAATTCAAACCTCTCAGTCCGCCTGACAATACTACGTTAGTGTCATTGGCAAACGTCAAGGTAGCACTGTTGACCGTCACCGTGTCACCTGATGCATCACCAATCGTCAAGTTGCCATTGACTCGTGCCGTACCATTGACTTCAAGCGCAAATCCAGGCGCAGTTGTGCCGATTCCTACATTCGTTCCATTGTCGTAGAGGATGCCGGTGGTGAGTGAATCTGTGTCACTCCAGCGGGCTACATAGTTGGCGATACCTGTTCCATCAATTCCACCAACAGAGGCTGCATCAACCCAGGTGAATCCATCTGATCCTGAATCATAGGAGAGTAAGTATCCATTGGTTGCTGAGTTGGTGCTGTCCAGATCGATTGCAAGAATTGTGCCATTGTCAATTTCTGTTGTATCTATGCTTGTTCCCAGACTAACTGTGAGTGCACCACCACTGTTTGTAAGACCAGTTCCTGTCAGATCAGTAATTGTTTCACTGTTTACATTGAGTCCCGCACCCAACGTGAGGAGTCCGCTGATGTTTGTGGTTCCTGCAACCTGCAGCTTGTATGTGGGGGCGGTGGTGCCGATACCCACGTTGCCTGAGTTATTGATATAGAGTCGATCTGCGCCGACCGTCTGCAGTGTCAGGTTGTTTGAGCTGGCATCAATAACTGCGCGTGTATTTGCGCCATCATAGTAGATGCCGAGGCGCTTACTGGTATTGGAGCTGTTGGTTCCCACGATGACATTCGAGAACAGTGCGGTGGTGGTCTCCAGCTTTTCTGTCGGGGCGGTGGTGGCGATACCGAGGTTGCCGGTGCCGGTCAGGACCGCCTTGGAGCTGCCGGCATACTGGAAGTCGAGGTAGCGACTGGTCACACCGCCTGTGGTGAAGTTCACCACCGGATTTGAGTTGGTTGAGTTATAGGTAATATCCAGGTAACGACCGCCGATGAAGCTCGGGTGATTAAGGCGGATCGTGGCATTGGTATCAGCGATATCTAAGTCTGCGCCCGGTGCGGTGGTGCCGATACCGACGTTTCCTCCGGCCAATACATTCAACTTGCCGTTTACATCCAGGAGGCTTGCTGGTGCGGTGGTGCCGATACCGACATTGGTGCCGTTGTCGTAGATTACACCGGTGGTCAAGGTGTCAGTGTCACTCCATCTGGCTACATAGTTAGCAATACCGGTTCCGTCCACTCCACCGACAGATGCAGAATCAACCCACGTAAACCCTCCGGAACCAGAGTCATAACTCAAGAGGTAGCCAGCTGTTGCCGCATTCGTTGTATTCAGATCGACCGCCAAGATCGTTCCATCATCAATCTCGGTGGTGTCGATTGATGTTCCCAGGTCTACAGTCAGTACACCTGCGCTGTTGGTGAGACCGGTGCCGGTGAGATCAGTGAATGTTTCACCATTCACATTGATTCCTGCACCTGCAGTAAAGAGTCCTGATGAGTATGTTGTACCTGCCACTTCCAGTTTGTATCCAGGAGCAGTAGTGCCGATACCGACATTGCCATTAGTATCGAGAATAAGATCTTCACTCGTACTATTGCGACCAAGTGACAGTCTGCCTGATACAGGATACAGATCGACGGTGCTTCTGTTTAGCGTCAACGAATACAGTGCGCTGGAATCGGCGCTTGAAGTAACTCGATACGTTCCGTTGTCCAGATCAAATGTGCCATCGAGCTCCAATTTGTACACAGGCGCTGTGTTGCCGATACCGACGTTGCCCGCTGCGTCAATTACAAACGGACTCGTGTCACCTGCCTGATCATTGACTACAAAGCTGTTACCCGTGCCGCTGTTGGTCACACTGAATACATTCGTGCCGGTCACCGCGATATCGGTGCTTGCATCCAGAGTCATGGCATCTTTGAACTCGGTAAAGTCGAGTGAATCTGCCGTGATCGATCCGCCACCGATGGTATTAGCCCATGCGGTGCCGGTGCCAGTGCTGGTGAGCACGTAGCCTGAGGTACCTGCGCTATTAGTGCTGTCATAGTAAGCGCCGGTTACTCGCAGATCACCGACCACATGTAATGCCACGCTCGGAGCGGTGGTACCAAGCCCAACATTACTGCTTGTTTCAAACAGTACTGAGTTGGTCAAGTTGGAAGTGCCACTCCACTTGCTGATATAGCCAGCAGTTCCTGAACCACCGACTCCCCCACCACCGCCACCGATACAGTTGCCGCTGGTGTCACAGACTTGATTACCGTTCTGATACAGAGTCGTGGCGTTGGCCGATCCTGCAACAGCCAAATTGTAAGTGCTGGTGGCTGTTGTTCCGACCCCGACATTGCCACCAAAATAATTTACACCGCCTGCACTGTAGAGCGCATAAGTGTCTGCGCCACCGATATAGATGCCGTAGTCAGTAGTTCCACTGGTCTGATTACTCACATAAATGCCATAGTTGGTGCCGATGCTTCCACCACCGCTGTTGACAGGGTTATCGACAAACAATGTCTTTGCGTCGCTGAAGGTACCGGTTGATACATTCTGATTTTGGAGGAATCCGGCATACACGTTGCCGATGGTTCCCGAACCGTTGTAGTAGGTGCCACCATAGAGTCCTGCCAAGCTGCCGCCTGAAAGATTGCTGGTACCGGAAGTAGC
>CAZPAW010000004.1:0-25195 GCA_964584895.1 uncultured Candidatus Saccharibacteria bacterium | reverse complement strand
TATGTTTTAAGCTTGCGCTCGTACTCCACAGGCGGGATGCTTAACGCGTTAGCTTTGCTACGCAAGGGGTCGATACCTCGCACAGCTAGCATCCATCGTTTACGGCGTGGACTACCGGGGTATCTAATCCCGATCGCTCCCCACGCTTTCGTGCCTGAGCGTCAGAAATGGACCAGTCGCCTGCCTACGCCATCGGTATTCCTCCTGATATCTACGGATTTCACCCCTACACCAGGAATTCTAGCGACCTCTTCCATTCTCTAGCCAAGTAGTTCAAAACATGGGGATACGGTTGAGCCGTATCATTTCACATTCTGCTTACTTGGCCGCCTACGCAACTCTTTACGCCCAGTAATTCCGGATAACGCTTGGATCCTCCGTATGACCGCGGCTGCTGGCACGGAGTTAGCCGATCCTTATTCATATGCTACCGTCGATGTCTTCACATATAAAAGCAGTTTACAACCCGAAGGCCTTCATCCTGCACGCGGCGTTGCTCCATCAGGCTTTCGCCCATTGTGGAAAATTCCCCACTGCTGCCTCCCGTAGGAGTCTGGACCGTGTCTCAGTTCCAGTCAGGCTGATCATCCTCTCAGACCAGCTAAAGATCATTGCCTTGGTGAGCCATTACCTCACCAACAAGCTAATCTTACGCAGGCTGTTCCCAAAGCGCCCTAAGGCTTTAATCCGAAGATCATATGCGGTATTAGACACCGTTTCCGGTGCTTATCCCTCACTTTGGGGTACATTCCTACGCGTTACTCTGCCGTCCGCCGCTCGACACCCGAAGTGTTTCCGCTCGACTTGCATGTGTTAGGCACGCCGCCAGCGTTTATCCTGAGCCAGGATCAAACTCTCCATAAAAAAGAATCTAATTACTCAGATTTTTGTCCTAAATAAATTAGGACGAACTGACGTTGATTAATTGCACTATTCAATTTTTAATGATCGCTTTTAATGGCCCCACACAATAAATACAGAACCTCTAAAAGACTGGTATTGAGTCTATCTGTTGACTTAAATTATGTCAAGCACATTTAAGATTTTTCTTTTTCTAGTTCAATCAGGCTATTTGTTTCTGGTTCTTCAGATTCTTTAACAGCATCGACGAGAGCAAGCGACACTACTCTGTCGCCGTCATTAAGACGCATGATTCTAACACCCTGGGTTGCTCGGCCAAGTTCAGGTATATCTTTAATCCCAAGCCGAATTGTTTGGCCCAGAGATGATATGATAATAATCTCTTCTTTTCCTGTTTCGCTTAAAGATTTTACCCCAATCAAGCTACCTGTTTTTTTATTTACTACTGCTGAACGTATTCCGACACCACCTCTTGCATGAGAGGTAAATTGATCGACATTAGTTCTCTTTCCGTAACCAAAGTCACTAATCACAAATATATTACTAGCTTCTTTTACTACATCCATTCCAATTACAGTGTCACCGGCTCTTAATCTAATCCCTCTCACGCCTCTAGCCGCCCGGCCCATAGGACGAACATCTTTTTCAGCAAACCTAATCGCCTGACCTTGTGACGTTGATATTAGTACCTCGTTTTGACCGGATGTTATTTTTACCCACTTCAATTCATCGTCATTATCTAGATTAATAGTAATTAACCCAGAGTTTCTTACATTAGAATACTGTTCGAACGGTGTTTTCTTCACAACACCTTTTGTTGTACACATAAATAAAAAGCCTTTTTGTGATTGCTTTGAAATATTTATAACCGAACTTACTTTTTCCTCAGGTTGAAGTTGTAGTAGGTTTACAATTGCTACGCCTTTTGCGTTCAAACCCGCTGTTGGCACCTCATACGTTTTCAGTCTAAATACTCTTCCACGATTTGTGAAAAATAACAAATAATCGTGCGTGCTAGCGTTAACAACATGCTCGATAACATCTTCTTCGCGCGTCGTCATTCCTCGTTTGCCTTTACCACCTCGACCCTGTTTTTTATAATCGGCTATTTGACTACGTTTTATGTAATTTGCAGATGTAAGAGTCACAACGACTTGTTCGTCTGGAATTAAATCTTCTTCACTCATTCTGTCTAGTTCTTGGGGTACAATTTTTGTTCGCCTATCATCGCCATATTTTTCACGTAACTCTAAAAGTTCGTCTTTGATAATCTTTAATATTTCCTTTTCATCTGCCAAGATTGCTTTCAATTTTTCAATTAACTTTGTTAATTCACTAAACTCATCGACTAATTTTTTACGCTCTAAACCAGCAAGAGTTCTAAGCTGCATAGCAAGAATGGCATTAGCTTGAATCTCTGACAATTTAAATTGCTTAACCAAATTATTGCGTGCATCATCAGTAGTTTGAGATTTTCTAATTGTAGCGATTATTTCGTCTATATGGTCGAGGGCAGTAATCAATCCTTCAAGGATATGTGCGCGAGCTTCTGCCTTCGATAATTCAAATTGAACTCTACGTCTAACCACTACTTGTCGATGTTTTATATATTCTCGGAGTATATCTTCTAGCCCAAGAACACGAGGCTGTATACCATCGATCAATGCAAGCATATTGAAGTGGAATGTCGTCTGTAGTTGGGTGAGTTTATAGAGCTGATTTAATATCTTTTTTGGATAAGCATCTTTTTTTAAATCTACTACAACTCTAACTTTTCCTTTTGCGCTTTCGTCTCGGAGATCTGATATGCCAATGATTTTTTTATCTTTTACAAGATCGGCAATTTTTTCTAATAATACAGATTTATTTAATCCGTAAGGTACTTCAGTTACGATGATCTGATGTCTGCCTTTTTTAGTCTCTTCAATATTTGCAACCGCTCGAACAACAACACCACCCTTACCAGTAGCATAGGCGGCCTTTAAAGATTCTTTGCCGTAGACTATCCCGCCGGTAGGAAAATCTGGACCTTTTACGAACTTAACGAGATCTTCTACTCCCGCCTCTGGGTTGTCAATAAGATAAACGCTAGCATCAATCAATTCAGTTAAATTATGAGGTGGGATACTAGTAGCCATACCTACGGCAATACCGAGTTGTCCATTTAACAATAGTTGAGGTACTTTTGCCGGCAAAACAGACGGTTCCATCTCTTCACCATCGTAATTAGGTCTAAAATCTACTGTCTGTTTATCTATGTCTACTAATATTTCTTCGGCCAAACGAGTCATTCGAGCTTCGGTATACCTAGGTGCAGCCGGTGGATCGCCATCCATAGAACCAAAGTTTCCCTGACCATCGATTAAGGGATATCTAAGAGAGAAGTCTTGAGCCATTCTTGCCATAGAATCATAAATTGCAGCATCGCCGTGCGGATGATACTTTCCCATTACGTCACCAGTTATTCGAGCAGACTTCCGAAATTTTGCATTATGACGATTGCCGTTCTGATTCATTGAGAACAAAATTCGTCTATGAACTGGTTTTAAACCATCTCTGACATCTGGTAGCGCTCGAGAAACTATCACCGACATAGAGTACTGAAGGTAGCTCTCCTCCATCTCTTGTACGATACCTCTTTGCCTTACGTTATTCGAAGTCCTATCATTAGATTGATTATTGCTTAATTCTAGTTTATTAGTGTCTTCGGCCATAATCTATCTCCTATACATCCAAATCTTTCACAAATCTTGCATGAGTTTGTATGAAACTCTTTCGAAGATCAACTTCTGTACCCATTAACTTATTAAATACTGCATCAGCCTTCTCTGCGTCTTCGATATTTACTTGTAGCAATACCCTGTTGGCAGGATCCATAGTTGTCTCCCATAACTGTTCAGCATTCATCTCACCAAGACCTTTATAACGTTGTAAATTTATCCCGTATTTCTTAAGTTCCATTTTCTCTTCATCCTGTGCAATAACATCTTCGGATGAATTATCTGTTGTATCAGATACATCAATATCTTGCGATTTCTTTCTATCATTTTTTTCTCTTTTTAGTTCTTCAACAATTTTTGATTTTTCTTCATCAATATATGCATATTTAACTGTTTTTCCCATAGTTATTTTATAAAATGGAGGTTGAGCGATATATATATGCCCAGCCTTAATGACTTCTTGCATATGTCTAAAAAAGAACGTAAGTAGTAAAGTTCGTATATGAGAACCGTCGACATCTGCATCAGTCATAATGATAATCCGACCGTACCTCAATCCACGAATATCAAACTGTTCTTCAATACCTACTCCAAGAGCCTTTATTAGACTGGTTATTTCATTGTTTGCCAGCATTTTATCTAGACGTGCTCGTTCTACATTCAATACTTTTCCCCGTAAAGGTAAAATTGCTTGAGTTTTTGAATCACGACCCATTTTTGCAGAACCTCCAGCTGAATCACCTTCGACAATATAGAGTTCTGAATTTTGCGGATCTCTTGAGCTGCAATCTGCTAATTTACCAGGTAATGAAGCCCCTTCTAGTACTCCTTTTCGAATAATATTCTCTCTTGCGGCACGCGCTGCTTTTCTAGCCCTTGCGGACAACAAAGCCTTATTGATCATCTTCTTTGCTACTGCTGGATGCTCTTCTAGATAATATGCGAGATATTCTCCGAGAACTTGTTCGACATAAGTTCTAACCTCTGGGTTACCTAATTTATTTTTCGTTTGACCTTCAAACTGTGGATCGGGTAACTTAACAAGAATTATCGCAGTCAAACCTTCTCTACAGTCTTCGCCTGAAAGATTTTCTTCTTTTTCTTTGAGTAAGCCACTTTTTCTAGCGTAGTCGTTAATAACTCGAGTAAGTGCTGATCTAAACCCAGTCAAATGAGTTCCGCCATCGGGATTAATGACGTTGTTAGCAAAAGCTTTAATTGTCTCTGTATAACTATCCGTATATTGTAGGGCAATCTCTACCAGAGACTCATCAACACCCTTTTCGACATAAAATACATCTTCGTCGATAATATCTTTTCCAAGGTTTAAATGACGAACATATGACTGAATGCCACCTTCAAAATAAAAACCATATTTTTTAGATGTTTTCTCGTCATACACAAAAGTTTTGAGGCCTTTTGTTAGATAAGCCTGATGACGAAGATAATCAACGACCCAATCATAGTCTATTTCCACTGTTTCAAATATAGTATCGTCGGGGTAAAAAGTAATTGTAGTGCCTGTTTTATCAGTTTTTTCACCCTTTTTGATAGGGGTTCTAGGGACGCCACGATCATATTCTTGTGTATATATGAATCCGTCCTTGTGTATTTCTGCAATTAATCGTACAGACAAGGCATTTACTACACTTATACCAACTCCATGAAGACCGCTTGATACTTTGTAGCCACCACCACCAAACTTCCCTCCCGCATGAAGAACTGTCAGAACAGTCTCTAGGGCGCTTTTGCCTGTCTTTTTCATCTTATCGACAGGGATACCACGACCGTTATCACTAACCTTCACCCCGCCGTCTGCTAGCAATACTACATGGACCTCGTTAGCGAAACCAGCAATAGCTTCATCGACAGAGTTATCCGCAATTTCTTTTATTAAATGATGGAGCCCCTCTACACCCGTTCCACCGATATACATACCTGGACGTTTACGAACAGGCTCTAACCCCTCTAGAACTTGAATTTGATCGGCATCATAGTTTTGCTTGCTCACTAAACGGTCTTCCCTCTCTCACAATCATGTATTTTTTTTGATCAATACTTAATTACTATTATAGCAAAAACTTATCCCCATACAACAAATAAAAAAGTATTGCTTGAACACATACTAATATGTTTCAATAGCATTAGCACTATATTAAAAGAAAACTATTTAACAAAAATGTTTAAAAAATTACTCTCTAACCTTCCTTTTAATCCAAGCCTTATCGGTCAAGTAGGTTTTTATGCAAAAAGACTTAGAAAAGAAGCCTCCATCAGGCGACTAGGTGTAGCTTTTGTAGTTCTGTCTCTTATAGTACAGATAGTAGCAACGATTGCTCCGAGCGACTCAACCCTCGCTAGATCTGGAAACGACATAATTCCTGGTGGATTTTCTAGTCAAGGTGAAGCGGTTAATCATTGCAAAGCAAATAACTATAATTTTAAAAAGATATTAGATAGATTTGGAATTGATTGTTTAGCGCTTTATTACGGGAGTGTAACAACGGTCAACTCTCGTGATTATGGAGGGCAACTATATTCAATGGGTAGATTGCCTTATGGAAAGCCCGGAGAGGTCAGTGTGAGTATTCCTGGAGCAGGCACATACTATATGCGACCGCTAAAAAGTTGGGACACAGGAAGCTCATCTAGCTATAAGGTAATCAAGGGTAAAAGGAGTAATGGCCAGCCTTTTATGGTCTTATTTAATTGTGGTAACTTGACCATTGTTGGCCCACCTTCACCTCCACCGCCACCTCCTCCACCGCCGCCACCTCCTCCATCTCCAGCAAAAGTCATACGTTGTTCGAACTTGATCATGAGTGTCGAGAATAACTCTGAAGTAAAAGCAGGGACATCGATCACATTAACTGGACAGGCTACTGGACAAAATATAAATCAAAAAACTGAAAAACTAAAAATGTACTATCAGATGATTGATAAATCTAGTGGCAACGTAGTAAAAGAAAAACTTGCTAATGGAGTAATGTTTAAAAAAGGCGTTGCTACAGATCCAGTGCCAAGAATATTCGAACTCAGCCAAGAAGGACATTATAAATTTACCCTAAAAGTCACATACAATAACAAAGGCACTCCAAAAACAGCATCCGGTAGTGAAACAGGTAATTGCGTGAAGAAGGTAACGGTTAAAAAAGAACTGCCTTGTGTTGATGTAACTGACGATGATGATGCAACAGCTTGTCTCATATTAAGCAAGAAAGCTCAGAATGATACTCAAGATATTGATGATGCAGACGGAACAACAGCTAAAGCTAGCGACGTAATTACTTACAATTTATTTGTCAAGAACACTAGTAACAACACGGCTGTAAGGGGTTTTGTGATTGAAGAAAATATCACTGACGTTCTCGAATATTCTGATGTCGTGGATCTGCACGGAGGCACAATAAATGATCAAAATATAGTTAAGTGGCCAGCTACAGATATAGATATAGGGGCTACCGTACAAAAACAGATTACAGTAAAGATAAAAGATCCTATACCGCAAACCCCTATCTCATCCTCTAACCCAGGATCCTACGATTGTACAATGACTAATGTTTACAGCGATACTGTGAATATACGTTTGAAGTGTGGTGTAGCCAAGACGACAGAGCAAGTCACTACTTCACTGCCCAACACTGGCCCAGGAGAGACCCTTGCTGTTGCTTTCGTAGTAACTGCGATAGGTGGATATTTCTTAGCGAGATCAAGACTTATGGCAACAGAAATAGACATAATTAGATCAGACTACTCATCTGGTGGAGGAAATTAAAAAAATGAGCGCTGAACAATATAGATCGCATGAGAATACGACAGAGGCACACGAAATCGACAAAGATTTACTTCATGAACGTGAAAAGAATCTTGAGAAAATCATAGAAAAAGGCGAAAAACAAAAGGAATCTGAGTCAAAACAAACTATTGAACATCTTCGTGAGAACGTCGAGGACACAGCAAAATCAAGATCTGAAAAGCTAAATTCCGAAATTGACGAAAACCAGTCAAGCGCACCAAGTACCACCGTCTATACTCAAAACGTTAAAAAAGCCGCATATAAAAAAGAATTAAATCGCGCGCGTAAACATATGAGTAAACCGCAAAAAACATTTAGCAAGTTTATTCATAATCCGACAATCGAAAGTGTTAGTGAGTTTAGCTCAAAAACAGTGGCAAGACCGTCCGGCCTTCTTGGAGGAGGAATTTTTGCTGCATTTGGTACCATTACGCTATATATTATGAGTAGGTATTATGGATTTGAATATAATTTCTTTATTTATATAATTTTACTTGTACTAGGCTTCTTAATTGGAGTTTGTGTTGAATTAATAGTTTACCCTCTTATTAAAAAACAATAGCAATAACAGTCCTATTGAGACCTATTTCGGGTTATTTTTTTGATGTAAGTTCCCTTCTTGGTCGATATCTATTGTATCTTCGTCGTTTAGATGACCAGAATCTCCAGTCGATGCCTTCTTTTGACTTATCTTCAGTTTCTCTGTCATCGCATCAATTTGATTCTTATCGTATGTTTGTTGTGTTGGTGTAGTGCCGACATCATACTTAACATCAGGAGCATTGCTCAATTGAGCTACTGATGGCGGTCGAGTTATTGGGGCAGGCCCAGTATTTATTCCTCTCCCTGGAGCCATTCCAGCTAGTTGTGGCGAGGTTTGGTTGTTAGTTTGAGTAATTGGAGCTGGTGTCGAATTAGGAGCCGTAGGATTGGCGTATGGAGCCGACACAGGGTTGTTGCTGGCGACACTGGAGTTAGCCGGTTGAAAAGGAGCAGGATATTGATTTGATGTAGGCGAAGCTACTGTTTGGGGATAAGGCATTTTGCCGGCACCAGCACTATTCTTTTTCATTAACCACTCATCTAGAAATGAACCTTTGCCGGTTGCCCTAGGAGCAGGCGGACCATAACTTCTATTAACCTGTCCAGGATACGTTGAGCCCGAACCAATACTAGCCCTACTTGAATCTTCGACCGATAATCTTTTGACTATTTCAGCTTCAACAACCGCCCTAGGTCTACCAAATTTCGCTGCCGATAGTTGTTTCAGGGCTGCCTCTAGCTTTGGATTGGGAGTTCCTAGCAATGGAACCATTGATATGCTGAATGGCTGTGTAGGTACTCCGCTTATTAATGTCCTAGCGATAACATTATAATTTGGGACTCTTAATAGGTCATCTCCTTCAAATAATGGGTAGAAGTATTTAGCCAACATATCTACATCATTTTGGCCTACCCTAAATGCAACAATAGTACCAACGTTTCCGAATACCGCATCCCTAATCTCTTCTGTTAACTGTGTTGTGAACTGGTTACCAACAATCAAGTTTAGATGGAATTTTCTTGCTTCTGACATAATTGTGGCGAAAGAATCTGTAGAAAAATTCTGAAACTCATCAACATATAAACAAAAATCTTGCCTTTGATCTTCGTCTACATCAGCTCTACTCATCGCAGCAGCCTGAAATTTCATAACGAATATCATGCCAAGCAACTTAGCATTCATATCCCCTGTCCTACCCTTACTCAAGTTAACTAACAAGATTTTTTTGTTATCCATAATATCTCTCAGGTCAAACGAACTTTTTGTTTGTCCAATAATATTTCTCATCATTTCGTTTGATAGAAAAGCACCGAACTTACTGACAAACCACGCTTTTACCTCACCAAAATCATTTGATCTGGAGGATGCCGGCATCTCTTTTAACCAAAAATCCAATACATTTTGATCTGTTACGTATTTTAATTTTTCCTTAACATAACTTTCATTAGAGAACAGTTTAGGGATATCTACGAATGTCCCTCCGTTCGGATCAGCCATAATTGTCAATGCAGCCATACGAAACATTTGTTCGTACCTTGGCCCAATAATGCCCTGTTTTTGAGGATCATAAAGTTTGTAAAGCATGTTGATCGTCTCCTGAATTAAGAAGTCTTTTTGATCAGGATTGCTAAATTCAAACATGTTTAGACCCAATGGATATTCCATATCGGCTGGGCAAAAATAAATCACATCCTCTGTTCGTTCTTTTGGTACCATACCAAGTAAACGCTCAACTCCATCGCCGTGTGGATCAATATATGCAAAGCCGTCGCCGTTAATCATGTCCTGGAAGGCTAGATTTTCCATTAAAGTTGATTTACCCGTACCTGTTTGCCCGACAATATACATATGACGTTGTCGATCTTTTAAGGATATTCTTACAGCTTTTTTAATCCCCCTGAATAGGTTGTAGCCTAAAAATAAGCCTTCCGCTGGCATATCACGCGGAGCATCAACCTGCTTAGAATCTTGTCTTTCAAGCTGACTTGTCGGGATGTTCTTCTGATCAGGAAAATGAAATAGGGTGGCTAGTTCTACTGCGTTAAGTATATTTTGATTATTTTGTTGTGGAAAAAACCTCATGATAAAAGCAGTTACAAATTCTTCTATATCTTTAGCGGGTGTAAATTTAAACCCATTTTTACCAGGGGCATCATACAGAGAAAATGCCGCCACAACATTCGATAAAATAGCCTGAGATTTATGCGATATATTCGATGAAGCTACAACCCTAATCATAGTTTCATATCCGGCGTGTCTAGTTTTTTCATCAATAGAATCTAGTACAGCCTGATCCAAACTAGATAAATCTGCTTTATCAGAGCCCCCTTCTTTATTACTCTTATCTTCTGGCGGCTTCCATAATGCCATGAAAATTTGCTTAAACCACCACAATGCTTCTTCTGATGGTTTATTTGATTTTTCGCCCTTCCTCTTTTTACTGGCAAAAGAGGTAGCCGATTTTCTCCAGCTAGAATCAGCCGGCCTAAGCATAATTTGAATACCAACGCCGTCCTCTTTATCTAAATTAGATAAAGAATTTAAAAGAGATTGGATCGGATCCCGCTTAATATCTTGGTAAGTCGCTATAGGATATGCAAAATTTTCTTTTAGCGTCAGTTCACCACCAACTGTGCCGTTAATTTTACCAACGGGATTAAAAATATTATGTTCTGGGACTTCTTCTAGAATTGCCGAGGTATAGGAGCTAATAATGGCTTGTTTGACCACCTCAACCATAACCAGTGGGACGGCAACATAAAACTTTACAAATCCATGTGTCGCAACTATCTCAAATGCGAAATGACGTTGGCCGTAAAATTTGTTTTTAAAGCCCTTCTGCATAGTACTCGATATGATTGTGTAGAGTATCTGTGCTTTTGATATATTCTCATCTATTAAATCTCTTTCATCTCGACCGTTAGATTCTTTATCATCACTACTAGGCGGTAAATGAATTAGCATAGGCACCATTTTTAACCCACGCTCATAATTCTTTTGCTCTCTCAACACCTTTCTAGAGTTGATGTATATAATTGGACCAATAACAGCACAAGAGACAAATAGCGCAAGAATTACCGCAATAATGAAGGCCACGTTAGCCTTCTTTCTCTGTTTTAATTACCTTATTAAAACGCTTTTTTAAATAATCGGCTTTCATTTTACTTAAAGCAATATTTTGCTGACGAGGATCAGTTTTTGTTTTTTCAACCAGCTCTTTTGCTTTATTTACCCACTCTTTTTCTATCAGATCGGCATCATCGGCAATCTGAGGGGTATCATCTTTTGTAATTGTCTTGGTAGTCGCTACTGTTGTAGCTGTATCATCTGCGGCAACAGTTTGCTGATTAGTTTGATCGTCGGTATTATCGTCAGTTTGCTGGGAACCACCTGATTGAGGTTGGTTATTAATGATTTCAGGATTAATCTCGCCATTAATATGCTCGATTCTTGGCAATACATTAACCTCTTTTAAATCACCTTCTTTTGAAAATTCTTTTCCAGTATCAAGCTCTGCAGACTTAGTTTTTTCATCACCAGACTGAACTTCTCTTAAATAATTATTAGTATTTTCTTTCATAGCTAATAAAAAGTATATCAAATAATAGCGTAAGCATAGAAGTATTAATAAATCTTATTTGTATTAATTAATTTCAAGTTTCCGTAAATAAAAGCCTAATGCAAATATCAATACAGCGCATATAATCACGTCCCTTAAGCTTAATTGGTGTAAAGAACCTAATATTAAGATTAATAACACTAATAACGACACTACAAATGGTATCACCGGTCTCGATCTGATTTTAAAAAGATCGTACGCCAAAGAAACTACTAAATATGTGACTGAAAAAAAATACAAAAAAGGTATCACAATAAAGCCAACAGATACAGTAGAGGGATTAGTAGACGTGAAAAGTATACCCCCGACAATTAACAAAATAGCTAGAGCTATCACTTTTGGTTTTTTATAAAAATTCATTATTGGCCTCTTTATTATAACTTAACAAAAAAACCGGACGATAACTCCGCTTAACTTTATGACTTTTGAAGCGCTTATCGTCCTGGTTTATGACTGACCGCTCTTCCTAGCTTTAGGCTAGATTAGAGCGATGTTTTTATGTTTTAAAACTCCTGAATAAACAATAGCGTAAAAGAATTAAAATATCAAGTGATAATCATACTTTATGTTGTATTTTGCACATATCAACACTGTTAAATATGTAAATAGTATGTAGTTTTTTATTCAACGTTAGTCAATAATTATTAGTATTTTCGATCGAAATCAATCAAAACAATTATTTTTTATTACATTTTGATTAAAATAATTCCTTGCAAATAAAACGGCTCGTGGAAATATAATTATGAAGTTAAAAAAAAATTTACATGCAACAATAAGATCGCAGATTCCGTGAAACGCAAAACGAATAAAAACTTGTACTGCAATTCATGTACAAAAATTATCATATAAAAATCATGTAGCAATTTAAATAATGGCAATTATCTTGAACAACTTTTTTTATAAAAAAGCGGCCTAATAAAAATGGCGTTATTTGTACTTAAATAAGTATTTTAAAGCATTAGTATTATTAGGCTAGTTATTTTATATCAACAAATTAATTAATGATCGAGCAAATATTTATAAAGGTATCTATTTGATTAGTAAGCCGTGTTTTTCGATAATGACAACAAATACTCAAAAAATAGCCCACTAAACTAGACATAATGATCAACGTAAGGTTACCTTTTTTACTAAAAAATGTATTTATCTAACAAAAAGTCGCAAATTAGTGTATACAAATTTAAGCACTTAGTTTGAGTTATGCACATGTTTGGGCAAAAAACATGACTTTTTGTATTGACACTAGCATTATCAATTTATAAGATGTATTTAGCACTTGAACAAATAAAGTGCTCAAAAACAAAAAGACCAAAAAACAACGGCTTCTCGCAAGCCGTTGTTCTATAAAACAAACAGCTTAGAAACAAAAACATAAACCTAAAAATAACCCACTTAAAACAACACTCAACAAACAATGAGTGTTGTTTTTTTAGATCTAGCTGAATACATTGTCAGCTTAAAAGGTGTACTATTGATAGCATATACTTATGAAAACTAGAACAATCGTTGACAGTGGCTTTGATGGCATATTGGCTGATGCAGAGTGCCAAATTAGTAATGGGTTGCCTTCAATTATTATTGTGGGTTTCGTTAGCAAGGCTGTCGACGAGTCAAAAGAAAGAATTCGGGCTGCATTTTCATCATCAGAAATTCCCTTCCCAAAAAAACGAATAATTGTTAATTTAGCTCCAGCTGATTTACCTAAAGAACAAGCAGGTCTAGATATGGCCATTGCTGCCTCAATATTGCAATCATCAACAATTATCCCACCAATAGATAAGCAGTCATTGTTTTTTGGTGAAATTGGACTAGATGGAGAGCTTAGACCAATAAGAGGGATCATTGGAAAACTTCTAACAGCAAAAAAACTCGGATTTGATAAAATCTACCTCCCCGTCAACAATCTAGACCAAGCAAGATTAGTAAAGGGACTTTCGCTATATCCTGTAAACAATTTGAAAGAGCTGTACTTACATCTCGCAAAATCAAAATTAATATCCCCTATCTCTAATAGCATAAACACTTCTGTCCAAATACCGACTCAAAAAAGTGATGATTTTTCTGATGTAGTAGGTCAAGTACAAGCAAAAAGGGTGCTAGAAATTGCGGCAGCTGGCGCACATAACGTACTAATGAACGGTCCTCCAGGGACGGGAAAAAGCATGCTAGCCAAAGCGTTTGTATCAATTTTACCTCCCATGTCTACAGAAGAGATTCTAGAAACTACTCATTTACATAGCCTCCAGCGAAAAGATTACGAGACAGTCCAATATTGTCGCCCATTCAGGTCGCCGCACCATAGTGCTAGCGAAACTTCTATTACTGGAGGCGGCAGAAATCCTCGCCCAGGCGAGATCAGTTTAGCCCATAACGGTGTATTATTTTTTGACGAGTTCCCTGAATTCAAAAGAAGCACCATAGAATCATTGAGACAACCTTTAGAAGACGGAAAAATTACCATTTCAAGAGCGAAAGATAGCCTCGAATTTCCAGCTAATTTTATACTTCTTGCAACTGCAAACCCTTGTCCATGTGGCTTTTTTGGCACAGATAAACCATGTAATTGCCTACCTCATCACATATACAACTATAGAAAAAAATTATCTGGGCCTATTATCGACAGAATTGATCTATACGTTGATGTAGAAAATGTTGACCACACAAGATTACTAGAAAATGAGATCGAACCTAACAATAGCACGGTCATTCTTAAAAGGGTTATAGCAGCTAGAGACGTTCAAACTCATCGATTCAAAACAAATACTACCAACTCAAATATGGTGACTAGGGATGTGAAAAAATATAGCCAATTAACTGATACAGCTAGAAACCTTCTCGACAGAGGTGCAAAAAAACTAGAGCTGTCGCCCAGAGCGTATATGAGAACCCTTAAGGTTGCGAGAACGATTGCCGACCTCGATCAAAGTCAAAAAACACTAGATAAACACATCGCTGAAGCGCTGCAATATAGGCCTACCTATAAAACCGAATTTTAAGTTAGCTATTGAAACTACGAAGTCAATCTGTTAAAGTTAATCTCAAGCAAGTAACGCATGTACTCAATAAGGAGAGAGATATCAGCAAGTACACCCGCCTGAATGAACAAATTCGGGCCAATGAATTGAGAGTAATTGGGGCTGACGGAAGCCAAATGGGTGTAATGTCAAAATCTGAAGCATTGCAACTTGCTAAACAATCAGAGTTAGACTTGGTAGAAATATCGCCTAACGCTAACCCACCTGTTGCAAAAATAGTTGACTGGGGTAAATTCAATTACCAGAAGACAAAACAGCAACAAAAAAACAAAAAAGCAGCAAAAGCTCAAGATTTAAAACAAATGAGAATGGGGTTAAAAATAGACACTCATGATCTTGAGGTCAAACTTCGAAAAGTTGAAAAATTTTTGGAAGACGGACATAAGGTTAAGTTCACACTCGTATTTAGAGGTCGGGAATTAGCTCATAAGAATTTAGGTTTTTTGCTAGCTGAAAAAATAATTGACAAATTCGATGATAAAATAGCAGTTGACCAATCGCCACAAATGAATGGTAAACAGATAACTTTTGTAATAAGGAGAGCATAAAAATGCCAAAGCAAAAAACTCATAGCGGAACAAAAGACCGTGTAAAAATTAGTAAAAATGGCAAGGTTTTGCGTCGACACTCTACTGGGAATCACTTTCTACAAAAGAAAAGCGCTGTCAGGAAAAGACGCTTTGCGGGCGACGAACAGGTTAACGGCAAACAAGCTAAATCTATTAAAAAAATGTTAGGATTGTAAAGATATGCGGATAAAAAGAGGCGTTACAGCTAAAAAACGACATAATAAGATAAGAAAAAGCACGAAGGGCATGACGCATGCTCACACCTCAAGTATTAGACGAGGACGACAAGCAACAATTAAAGCGTTGCAGTATAGCTATAGAGATAGAAAGACTAAAAAGCGAACATTTCGGTCATTATGGAATATCAGAATCAATGCAGCAGCTAGAGAAAACGGCACAACCTACAGCAAACTAATTGCAGATCTAAAGAAAGCAAATATTGAGTTGGACAGGAAAATTCTTGCCGAATTAGCAGTCAACGAACCAAAAGCTTTCAAAGCATTAATAGAATCCGTAAAATAGCATACTATTTTTTAAAATACCCTCCTCAATTGAGTAATAGTTTTTAATTCCAGTCGTTCTCTCGTGATTTATTAACATATTCAACAAAGTCTGTTGTTAAGACTTCTTGACCAACATCCCCTCTTATTTGTTTGCCGTTAAATGTAATCAGATTAGAGGCACGATATGCTGTTTGTATGACATCTGCTAAATCCTCACCTTCATCGCCAACAGTAACTACATTGAGGGCTCTTCCGCCATTAACTACGACATCCTCGCCCCTAAATTTCGTGCCTGCATGAAGTATATGAGTCCCTTTTGGGAGCGTTGATCGTAACCCATGAATAACCGCTCCTTTTTTCGGATCAACTGGATAACCTTCTGCAGCTAAAACAATACAAACAGCGGCAGCCTGCTTCCATATAGGCTTACTTATTTGATCAAGTTCTCCCATACAACAGGCTAACATTAATTCTACGATGTCAGATTCTAGAAGTGCCGCCCAAACTTGAGCCTCCGCATCTCCTGGGCGGGCATTATATTCTAGACACTTCCAACCCTTCAACCCCGGATATAGCATCCCCTTAAATGGCCTGCCCAATCTGCTAAGCTCTTTGAGCACTGGTGCAACAAATCTCTCACCAAAAATATCTATGTCCTCGTTGGTAATGCCAGGCACAGGGCCAATAACAGCCATTCCGCCAGTCATTGGCCCAGTATCATTATCGCCGATAGTTTTATGGTCTTTCATTGCAAACGGCACCATAGAGTAATTTTCGCCGTCACACCATGCTTGAAGAGAAACTTCTGGTCCCACCAGACCATCTTCAATGACAATTCGCTGTTCTTTACCTAACTTCCCAGCCCTAAGCAGTTTGTTTAAATAACTGCTTACGTCATGGATACTATCAACCTTGCTAACGCCTTTACCCCCAGCCAATCCATCCTCTTTAACGAATTGTGGAAAATCTCGATCTCCAGCATATTCGATTGCAGCAAGTGTTGAATCAAATACACCATACTGTGCGGTTGGTATCCCCAATTGAATCATCAAATCTTTTGAAAAAACTTTGCTTGATTCAATTTCGGCAGCTTCTTTTGGCGGACCCCATACAAACAATTCTCTATTATCATCCGCAAATTGCTCTTCGAATGCATTAACCGCCCCTTCTGCTAATGGATCATCAGCTGATTGGACAATTAAACCAATGTTTTTATTTCTTCTAACAAAATCTATTTGCCCTTTAATATCCGTGTGTCCCAGCCCCGTATTCTCGGCAATCTCGCTCGTCCCCGGGTTACCGGGCGCCATAAATACTCGATCAACTAGGTTTGATTCTGCAATTTTGCGTGCTAGCGCATGTCCACGGGCTCCAGGGTCAACTACAAAAACTTCCATTAACTACAGTGTCCTGGTTAAGATACAATTTTTCAAGTTTATAATAAAAAATGCCAGATTATCTGTAAGCCGGGTTTAGTCGTGACTAATCATCTATCTAGTTCTATCGTTGCCGATAGAATCAAGCGGATCATCGTATATTCTGGCGAGAAACCATTTTGTGAATATACTCCTTGCAACAGGTAGGGTTTACCTCTTCACGATGTCACCATCGCAAACTGTGGGCTCTTACCCCACTCTTTTCACCTTTACCACCGAAGTGGAAGTATAGTTTCTGTGGCACTTTCCCTAGGGTTACCCCTGGTTGCCGTTAACAACTACCCTTCTCTACGCTGCCCGGACTTTCCTCCCACGTTAAAGCGAGCGATTAGTCAATAATCTGGCTATAACAGTATACAACTACTACAACGAATCTAGAATACGATTAACTTCAGCGTCAGCTTCTTTATTAAGTTCGCGTGGAACGTGAGTAAATTCAACTTTTTTGAATTTTGGCAAAATTTTATCCTTAATTTCACGGTAAACCACAAGAATTGCCTCGTTTTTTACTTTATACTCGCCCTTCATCTGTCTAATAACCAACTGACTATCCATATAAACATTGACTTTGCTCGCTCCTAACTTTGCCATATGAAGAAGACCTTGTCTAAGCGAATCATATTCGGCTTGATTGTTGGTCGTCTCGCCCAAATAACGCCCTCCCCGTGCCAATTCTTGCCTGTCTTTGTCATATAACACATACCCACTAGCAGCCGGTCCAGGATTGCCTCTAGAGCCACCGTCCCCATACATAATTAGTTCTTCATATGACACATCTAATTTTGTCTGAATGCTATCAATCATTTCAGCTAACAACTTATCTTTTTCAGTAACTTTATTACCGTTTTCATGCGTAGTTAGTTCTATTGATACTTTGTTGTAATCGATTGTAATTTTTGGGTGATGATTAAGTTTTTCAGCGTGCTTTGCGACTTTCTCGACAAAGCCCATAGCTTCAGTAAAATTCCTGAATTCAAAAAGTTGACTTAATTTTTTTGTATCTTCTTTCCACATTCAATAATGTTACCACGTAGAGATTAAAAAAGCTGGGGCCGTCTATGATTAATCTCCTGATTCCAGGTGGATGCTCGCACGTATCAACCACGATTAATACAGATTTTGAACTTCCTAGATTATGTTATTAGTTAATCATGCTGTGACGGTTATCCCAGCGACCCTAATTATAACACCCTAGAACAACAACAAATTTACAATGAACTGATTTGCATTAATCACAAACGGTCCCAGTAATGGAAATAGCACAATCATAAAAATAAAAATTGCAGCCAAACCCATAGATTCTATCTGCATCATTATTTTTTGTAACGGTTCAGGAGCAAATGCATACAGCACCCTAGACCCATCCAAAGGTGGAAAAGGTATCATATTAAAGACAAAAATAGCCACATTAATCACTAAAAAAGTATATAAAATAGTATACGGCTCCGTTCCGACCCCTATACCAAAAATTCGCATTATTAAAGAGGTCAAAGTTGCTAATATAAGATTAGTAAATGGACCAGCTAATCCAATCATCGCCGCACCAAATTCACCGTATTTAACCTTCCACGGATTAAACGGTACTGGTTTCGCGATGAAAAACGGTGGTAATCCAACAATCAACATAACCATCGGTAATAAAATTGAGGTCATTAAGTCAAGGTGTTTTAAAGGGTTCAGCGTCAGTCTGCCAGCCTGATGCGCAGTATCATCTCCCAGCCAATGTGCAGCATAACCATGCATCGCCTCATGAATCGAAACAGCAACCAAAAGTGATATAAAAAATACCCCTAAATTAATCCCAACTAAATTTCCAAACATTAAGCACTAGTATATCAGTGTTATCCTAATATTTTTATATTTCATCGGAGGGAGGCAATACTATCCGTTTGTTTCTATGTTGACTTCTTTCACTTTAAACGCTAAAATACTCCTCTGTTATGCAAAAATGTGATTTAACTGGCAAAGGTAAGCAATACGGCAGCAATGTCAGCTTTTCTCAACGTCATACTAAAAAAGTATGGAAGCCTAATCTACAAAAGAAAACAATCATTGTCGATGGACGCAAAGTTAAAATGAAGATTAGCACTCAGGCTATTAGGACACTCAAAAGAAAAGGCCTAATCAATACAGCAAAAGACAACTCTTAGTCTTAAATTATCTATCGCTCAGAGTTGGTGGTGTTGGCATCTCTACTTCAGCCATTATTTGATCTTGTTCTTGCTCCGACAATCCGATATAGGGATTTACCCATTCTGGTGTAGGTATTAAGATTGCGCCAGTCCTTATTTGAGTTCCTAACTCTTGATCTGTTATTCGGCCAATCAGTATTTTTTCGTTTCTCATTATTTCTATTGTCTCTCAAGCACTATGAATTCCGTCAGCTCTGGTAAGTCTGATGTTTTTAGTTTTAATTTTGCCAGTGTTTCTTTGATCTCAAATGTCATGTTCTTCAACACATCATCAAGATTTGCCTGTGGTACTTCATATTTTATAGCCTTATCGTCGTAATGGGTGGGGATAATAATCTTTGGTTCAATTTTTTTAATTATTTTAAGCGCACCGATTGCGTCTAAGGTGTAACCATTACCACCAACTGGCACAAATAGCACGTCTACCATACCTAATGCCTCAAGTTGTCCCTCTGTTAGATCAGGATGAATATGGCCTACGACTGCCACATTAATACCATTATTTATAATTTTATACATGACCGCACTTTCAGCACCTTCTTCGTCCATATGAGATCTTACAGATACAGCTCTGATAGATACTGCCGAAACTTCATATTCACCAGGCGTTTGAATAACCAATTTTGGATCTTTAAGTTGATTAGCATCCTCTTGGCTTTCATGGGTAAATAACGCAATGTCGCCAGGTCTACATACCGACTTTAGTCCTAGACTTACCAAGTTATCATCAACCACCACATTTGCTTTTTTTGTTGAGATTCGTACACAATTGGCACCAAAAAACTGTAATTCCATCTAAAAACCTTTCTTAGAAATCATTTAATAATTTATGCTTGTCTATCAAAACTTGTCGCTTATTCTGCAAAACGTTTGTGATAAATCTATCTTTTACCTGTTGTCGATAATCAAAATCTTTTTTTGTCATCACCGAATATCTTATCTCCTTACCCTCGGCTTGCTCAAATTCGGAAATATATTTTTCTAGTTTTGTATGGTTAACATCACCGACAATTAACAGGTCTATGCTAGCATTGTCGTCTCTTGTGAACTGTCCAGTTAAAAACGCTATTTCGATGTTGCCAATTGATTTTAGCTTATCGTTACCAGTATCTACAGATGTCTTCGATACTGCTTTCTCTGTTAAAGCTTTCTTCTTGCCCCCAAATATCTCTGAAAGTGGTTTATAAAAATCGTAATTTTGGTCTACCTCATAATATAATTTGTTATTTGTATTTTCAGATGAAATGATACCAACGCTCAATAGATTAGCTAGCTCTCTTCTCACTGAATTAATTTGTTCGTCTATTTTACGGGTAATTTCACGAACGTAAAATGCTCTATTTGGATTAGCATAAAAAAGTTGCAATAACTTTACCCTCGTCTTACTCCCAAACAATTGTTCAATCATATATACATTATAACAGCTTAAGATTTAATAATTGTTCAAAAACGTTGTCGTAATATCAACAGCATCATCTCTGTTATTCAACCAATGAATACTTTTGTTACGCTTGAACCAAGTCCGCTGTTTTTTAGCGAGTAATGTAGATGTACGCATGAATTTTTGGACAGATTCGTCCAAGCTTTGTGTTCCATTTAAGTAATCGACAAAAAAATAATAACCGCTACCCTTCAACACTTCATTGTTAGTCCCATATTTTTTAACTAGTCGTTGTGCCTCATCAATTAATCCATCGTCAAGCATAAATTTTGTTCGCTGTTGAATTCGAGCCTCAATATCCTCTTTGCTACGCTGTAGTCCAATTATCAAGGTTTTAGATCTCAGTTCCTTTGGTTTTATTACATTTGCTGAGTGTCTGGGGTTTGTTTTGTCGCGTATAACAGCTTTCGGAAAAGTATAGTTATATATGACGGAGTCAATATACAAACCACTACCCCCGACCATAATCGGCAATTTGCCCCTATTGGAAATATCTTTGATAATTTTCTTGGCATCTTGCTGAAACTCGGCGACATTATACTTTTCATCAGGATTACGAATATCTAACAGATGATGTGGCGTCTTAGTTTGATTCTCCTTCGTTGGCTTGGCGGTACCGATATCCATACCTCGATAAATGGTACGACTATCAGCACAAATAATTTCTCCGTCGAACTTTTTTGCTAACTCAATACCTAGGGCCGTCTTGCCTGAAGCGGTTTCGCCAACAATGACAACAAGCGGGCTCTTCACAAGTTTATCGCCCAAAAACTACACCGCCATTAATATTCAAAATTTCTCCTGTGACAAATGCCGCTTCATCTGATGCCAAGTATAATACACCGGCAGCAATCTCCTCTGGTTTGCCTAATCTCCCTTCTGGAATGTTCGTAAGATACATAGCTCTACGCTCATCAGGTACGCCTTCACCACCAAAGAACCCTGTATGATCAATCACTCCTGGTGCAACACAATTAACAGTTATTCCTTGTTTTGCATAAGCTTTCGCTAATGTTCTTGACATACCATGGACTCCTGATTTGGCCGCAGAGTATGCTTGACCACTGATACCACCTAGGCTACTGCCAGCCAGAGCAGCTAAAGAACTAATATTGATAATTCTGCCTCCTGGTTTTGTGATTAGCGGTAAAAAAGCATGAGTAATGATAAATGTGCCCGTCAAGTTGACATTAACGATATAGTTCCACCCTTTGACCACTTCCTCCAGACTAGCGTTAGGGTCAATTTTTGTATTACCGCCAGCACAGTTTACTAACACATCAATTGTGTTGTGTTGCTTATTAATCTCATTCTTTGCCTTTTCAACTTCAGATATGTTGGTTATATCAACAACTATTGGATTAATATTTTGAGTATTCTCAGCTACCGCTTCAAGCTTATCCTTGTGCCTGCCTAAGATATAAACTGTGTCCCCTGCCGCCCCAAATGCATTTGCTATAGCTCTACCGATGCCACTTCCACCACCCGTAACAACTATTATTCTATTTTTACTCATACCCCTTAGTATACAGCCTCAAGGCCACCACAATAGATTTTCTACATCAACCCGATAATCTTCTCCAACTTTTACTCCTTCGGCCTCTAAAGATACTTTGTGGCCTCTTAAGCCACCAGGATAGCCCTCTGCAAGCCTGCCATCCTTCTTTACTACTCGATGCCAAGGTAATTCAGGGTCGCCATAGTGAGCAATACCTCCAACTATCTTCGCAGCACTTGGATGTCCAGACAGCGCCGCTATCTGTCCATAGGTCATAACTCTACCGCGAGGAATGATACTGACTAAATCTAATACTCTAGTTTTAAAATTATCATTCTTTTCCATCAAAATATTCCAGCACTTCTGGCCAACTTTTACATCTTTTTAATCCGTCAGTGGATTTGTGATGCCAGCCGTATTCGCCAAATAAAAGCGCCTGAACTCCATTTTTAACTGCGGACTGACAATGTTCTGGATTGTCATCAACAAGCCACGATATACCTAATTGAGAACATATCTCACCTTTTGTTTTTAATCCCTTGAAATTGTTCGTGAAATGAAGCTGGTTAAAATTTTCAAACCCGTTATCGTCGAGCCATTTGCGAGTAGCTGTTTCCCAGGCACTATCTCTAGAAGTGAGTAGATATACTTCAAATTTTTTAGACAATTCCATCAACGCAAAACTAGCGCCAGGCAATAATGGCACATGAGATTGATCATCGATCATCTCATTATCTAATTTCTTAAATGATATTTGTTTATCTAAACCGTGAATCTGCCAAACTCGCTCATAATACCCCCAGTAATCGCCAGGTATCCGAAAATGCTCTGTCAAAAGGTTCGAGCCAGTACGTTCATTCGTAACAACTCTAAGAGACTCTGTACTATCAGCAATCACATCATCGATATCGACAGCTATTTTTTTCTTTACCATTTAATCAACCTTATGAGCGGTAGAAAAAGCATGCATGGAGGTGTGTGTTACCCGCGATTTGGCCTCATTGGCAACAGTTTTTAAAAACTCTTCTACGGCGATCGGCTTATTTTCTTCCTGGACTTCAATGTCTTGCCTAACTCTGGGTATTACCTCTCCGCTTTTGATTTCTTTTTCGCCAATAACTAGTGTGTACGGTACTTTTTGAACCTCAGACTGGCGAATCTTTTTCCCAACTGATTCGTTATCGTTATCTAGGTAAGTCCTTAGGCCCAACTCTTTAGCCTGCTCAAGAACCTTCACGGCAAACTGCGTTGTAATGTCTTCTTGATTAACTGTAACTATTCTTATCTGTTCTGGAGCTAACCAGACCGGGAACTTCCCGGCAGTATGTTCAATATAAACGCTTAAGAATCTTTCGATAGAGCCAAGTAGCGCACAGTGAATCATCACAGGTTGTTCTTTTTCGCCCTTCTCGTTTGTATAATCAAGTCCAAACCTCTCTGGTTGGACAAAATCTAATTGGATAGTAGCAACTTGATGTTCCCTACCTATTGCATCGGTTGCCATAAAATCTATTTTTGGCCCATAGAACGCGGCTTCACCGTCTTCTTCATAATATTCTAGTTTATTTGAAGTTACAGCAGACTTTAGCTGTTGTTGGGCGCTGTTCCATAGTTTTTTATCTCCTAAATATGCATCGCTATCATCCCTATAAGAAAGTCTAACTCTAAGTTTCATCCCAAATACTGCATACATCTCAGATGCAGCGCTAAGTAAATTATCAATTTCGACTTCAATCTGATCATTTCTACAAAATACATGACTATCGTCTTGTGTTATTGATCTTACGCGATTCAAACCGCCTAGTTCTCCAGATTTTTCGTCTCTGTAGACAGTTGTCGTTTCGAGATAGCGTATTGGTAGATCCCTGTAACTCCGTCCCTGATTTGCATAAATTCTAGTATGATGCGGGCAATTCATTGGCTTCATAACAAGTTCATCAGATGTCTCTTGGCTTTTAACTAAAAATAATTCATCCCCAAATTTAGCCCAGTGGCCAGAAGCTTCATATAAGTCTTTTTTAGTTATATGAGGGCTCCAAACTTTTTCAAAACCGGAATTTTGTCTCAATGTATTAGAATATTCCTCAAGTTTTTCTCTTAAAACTGTTCCACGTGGCGTAAATATAGGCAATCCTGATCCAACCATGTCAGAAAAAACAAACAAATCTAGCTCTTGGCCGAGTTTACGGTGGTCGCGTTTTTTGGCTTCTTCCAGCATGGCTAGGTGTTGACGGAGTTCTTTTTCAGTTTCAAAAGCAACACCATAGATACGTTGCATCTGTGGGTTATCTTCTTTGCCACGCCAGTAAGCTCCTGAAACACGCATCAGCTTGAACGCCCCGACCTTACCGGTGCTA
The DNA here is from genome assembly GCA_964584895.1 of uncultured Candidatus Saccharibacteria bacterium. Classification (GTDB taxonomy): domain Bacteria; phylum Patescibacteriota; class Saccharimonadia; order Saccharimonadales; family JAGQNJ01; genus DAISWO01. The sequence continues at coordinate 624 of CAZPAW010000004.1, read as the reverse complement.
GCTACATGAGGCCCTCGACAAAGATCAGTAAACGGCCCGTTTTTATAAAAAGAGACTTTATCAACCTTACTCTCACTATCTGTTATCGTACCCAGTTCGTCCTTGTTTAGATCCTTGGCAACAGTGGTACCGGCACGCTTAAGATCGTTTAATAGTTCGTGTTTGTATGGCTGATCCATTTCTTTAGCCCAAGACAATGCCTCATCAATTGTTAGTTCTAACTTCTCGAATTCTTGATCAGCTTTAATAACTTTCTGCATCTCGGCTTCAATTTTTGTCAAATCTTCCTCTGTTAATTTTGTCTCGCCAATATCTATATCATAATAAAATCCATTCTCTACAGCTGGGCCAACACCAAGTTTTACCTCTGGCCAGAGGTGTTGCAAAGCAGTCGCCATCACGTGCGCCATACTATGTCTCATCACCTGAATTTGGTTGTTGTGTGGTTTGCTCATTTTAACTCCTGATTTTATGTAAATAAAAAACACGAAACCGTTCAATACTCTCGCAAATGTATTTAACCTGTTTCGTGTCTCGGGTCCTTGATGGACGTTTCCACCTCGACTTTCACTCTTGTAGCGTTAGTTATCGTACTTCTGCTACCGCACCGACGAGGCTCCACGG
>CAZPAW010000003.1:26010-116250 GCA_964584895.1 uncultured Candidatus Saccharibacteria bacterium | reverse complement strand
CTTGTCAGGTAAGTTCTGACCCGCACGAATGGAGTAATCATGTGGGCACTGTCTCGACGAAGAGCTCGGTGAAAGTGCATTGGCGGTAAAGATGCCGTCTGTCCGCAGCAGGACGAGAAGACCCCGTGGAGCTTTACTACAGCTTGACATTGGATCGAGCTATAACATGTGTAGGATAGGTGGGAGACTTTGAAACTTTGACGCTAGTCAGAGTGGAGTCGCCAGTGAAATACCACCCTTGTTATGGTTTTGTTCTTACCTAAACCGTTATCCGGTTTAGGGACCGTGTCTGGTGGGTAGTTTAACTGGGGCGGTTGCCTCCTAAAGAGTATCGGAGGCGTTCAAAGGTTGGCTAATTACGGATGGAAATCGTAATGATAGTGCAAACGCATAAGCCAGCTTGACTGTGAGGCCTACAAGCCTAACAGACACGAAAGTGGGAGTTAGTGACCCGTCATCAAGTCCAGCACTTTTTGTATAAATCAGTAATCATAGTCAAAAATCGGCTGATTTATTGTCAAATTTGTGCAAAAGGTGCTGGACAATGAACGTGGGATCGGTGACGTAATCGGATAAAAGTTACCCCGGGGATAACAGGCTTATAGCGCCCAATAGTTCACATAGACGGCGCTGTTTGGCACCTCGATGTCGGCTCATCACATCCTGGAGGAGGAGCATCTTCCAAGGGTTCGGCTGTTCGCCGATTAAAGTGGTACGTGAGCTGGGTTCAGAACGTCGTGAGACAGTTCGGTTTATATCCGCTGTGGACGCAAGGAAATTTGAGAGAAGTTGACCCTAGTACGAGAGGACCGGGTTGAACGCACCGCTGGTGTACCAATTGTTCTACCAAGAGCATTGTTGGGTAGCTAAGTGCGGAAAGGATAAGCGCTGAAAGCATATTAAGCGCGAAGCCTCCCTCAAGATTAGATTTCCCTATGAGGACCCAGAAAGACTATCTGGTTGATAGGCGCACGGTGAAAGTACAGTAATGTATTGAGCTTAAGCGTACTAATAGTCCCATTGACTTTTTGCGACCAAGAATTACGTTTAGCTTTGGCTATCGTGGTTCTTGGTAAAAATACGTGCAATTTGACTAGTTATTGGTGTAAATCACACTACAATACTTTCCAAATACGTTTGTTCTATGATCTTTTATCTCAAGAAAGTCGCGCATCCGTATGGACATCGACTGTACGCCTCTAGAGAGGCGTGAGTAGACAGTAAAAAGTAGACAGTAAAATAAGGCATAACGCTAAATATTGAATACTAGATACCGACTACCACGCTTCTGATAAGAAGCGCTCCGTCGGTGCCCATAGCGATAGGGAAACACCTGTTCCCATACCGAACACAGCAGTTAAGCCTATCAGCGGTTACAATACTTGGGTCATCAAGCCCTGGGAAAATAGCACGGTGCCGATTTATAGAAAAGACCTCCTTTAAAGGAGGTCTTTTCTTATTAGATTGATTGTAAAAAAAGAGATATACGAATTCAAAACAGTGGTGAGTGCTGTGTGCTTGACTACAAAGTACCCATTAATTATTTTTGTACTTGTTCTGCGCGGTACTTTGTAATCTTTTTGATTAAGTCGTAGGGTATGGGTTGGTCGAGAGGGAATTGAATAGTACCTTTGGACGTTTTATAAGGCTTCAGGTCGTCTTTAAATGCTTTAATAGCGCCAGAACCGGGGTAGAAACCTATGTGGTGCTTATAAGCGCTAAAATGCACAAGATTTCCATTGCTGTAGTAGGTAGGGATGCCGTAACTAATCTTTTCTTGAGCTTCTGGAACAACTCCATGAATAGTCTCCCTTATTTTTTGCAGTATTTCTTGAACATTCTCGGTGTAGTTGGCGATAAACTCGTCGATAGTTTTAGGGTCTGCGTTCATTCTTATTTATCGACCCATCCTTCTTGTTTGAACATTGCCCAAATAGCCATAGAGTGGCCGTGGCCTAAGTCAAACTCGTCCTTAAGGAACCTTACTAGATCACCAGCTTTCATGTTAGGTTTGTAAACCCCAGCTTTTTCAGCTGCCTCCTTGAGCTCAAGAGGTGTTTTGCCTGTTCTGGCATGGATGTTGTCGATATAAGCTTGGAATGACATGTTGATTATTATATCTTGGATTCAATTTTTGTGAATCTAGGAATAGTTTTTCCTTGCCAATTTACAGTTTCTAGCCAAGAGGCTAATGGTCGTACAAAGGAAAGCTTTTCATCGTACTGTGCTTGATAAATTACGCAAAGTTCATCTGTGGCTTCTAAAATCGCGATTTGGGTGACTTTGTAAAGTTTGTCGCTTGATTTGTAATGCGTATATAACCCGCCAACATCCACTTGGGATTTGGCACTTTCTAATTCTAAAAGTAAAGATTTTTCATTTTTATGCGCCATAGTAGCATTTTACATTTTTTGGAGGTATTTAGTTAAAAATTTTGCCTGATCAGGGAATACATTGTCAGGAATTTGATTGAAAATTTTTACTTCTTCGCCCTGGTAACTGCCCTGTATTTTGCCATCGGTAATCGTAACTTCGAATGCGATACCTATTGGCCAGCCCTTATATCCTTTGGCTTCAAGCGTAGGGTACTCTATATACCCAAGTAGTCTGTTAATATTAACAGAGACACCAAGCTCATTTTTTGCTACTCGATGAACTGCATCATGAAGTGTTTCACCAAAATAGACTGTGCCACCCGGTATATGCCAAGTCCCAACCTCTGGCTCAATACTTCTTTTTGAAAGAACTATTCCATCTGAAGTTTTTACGATCAGCTCAACAGTTAAGCGTGGAACCTTTCCATAAATATTATCAAAGACTTGTTTCGGTATGGGATATTTATTGTTCACCTCAAAATTCTATCATTTATTGTCTTAGCTCAAAAAAATAATCTTAGGAATTACAAACATATTGACATAAGCGTTTGACTATGTTAACATAAGCATAGTTTCGAAAGAAATTACAAAAAGAGGGTCATATTCGGCTCTCTTTTTGTTTTTGTTTCGTTCGCGTTGGTGGGAAATATCAATTAATAGGGAGGCTATAAAATGGCTGGAACTAAAACTGGCGGCAAAGCTGCTGCTGCAACAAACAAAGCTAAATACGGCGCAGATTTTTATGCAAAAATCGGTGCTAAAGGTGGCACAAAAGGCCGAACGGGTGGATTTTTCGCTAATCGCGAACTTGCACGTTTAGCTGGTGCAAAAGGTGGACGAATTAGTCGTCGAACTAAGAAATCTGTATAAATCAGATTTAACCTAAGAAGTCGCTCGATGGTTAGATACCTGGAGCGACTTTTTATTTGAAGCCTTTTTTAATCTATATGGTCTACAGAATCTACTACTAGTCACACTCCATGATTGACTACAGTTGAAACATTTGTATGTTTTTGAATCAGTTTGGACGCTGTGAGTTGAGCAGTTAGGGCAGGTGCTCCTTTGGTGTAACCAGTCACGATAAGTATCGATACAATCCTGAATATGATCTTCGTTGATATCGTAACCGTATTTTGCGCCAATCTGTTTTGCTTTATGCCACGCCTCACTCTCCATTTTTAAAAGTTCTATATCGGTCGTATAGCTGTTATGCTTTAAAATTGCATGACCTAGTTCATGCAACAGTGACCAATTATGTCTATCGTTGTCATTGCCTGAATCAATCATAAAAAAGATAGTACGATCTTTAGGTGAGTATGAGAAACTATTACCTTGCCGGAAAGATAAATCAGGGAAGTCTTTGATCAATTTGGGTAACAGCTTATTCACTAGTCAGATTTCCTAGCCATTTCATAACAACCATATATGACTGCTTCTTCTGGCTTGTCTGCTATTTGTATAGGTGGAATAGTAATCATATCATTAGCATATATGTTTAATTCTTCTAATAGCCGATCTTCGAACTTCATCAGATTAGCTCCAACTCCGCCACCGATAACGATAACTTCGGGGGTTAGAGTAGCAATCAGATCTACTAACCCGATTGCAATATTTCGTGAAATTAAATACCATGCGGATTTGTCTGTAATCTCTGAAGCCTGTTTTTTGAAAGTATCAAAAATAGCCTTACCAGATGCAAAATCTTCCCATCTTTGTAGCTTTCCGTCGTGTTCAAGTAGTATTTGGCCGACTTCAGCGTCAGCAAAATTAGGATCGATTATACCATTTGTGATAAAACCAGAGCCAATACCGGTACTTATAGTTAAATATAGTATTCGTTTGAACTTATGTTTGAGTTTTTTAGCTTCGTATAGTCCTGCCAGATTTGCGTCATTTTCTATTATGACTCGAGATTTCGTTATCTTTTTTATATCAGAAGCAATTGGGGCCGTGTCCCAAGGAAGATTACCATAGGAGAGTGCGATCCCATGTTTTCGATCTAGTTTACCAGGAACAGCTACTATTGTTTCGTAGATCTTATCTAAATCTATCTGTTTAAGATTATCCTGAAGTTGCTTTAAAAATGAATGGTACTGTTCAGGAGTAGCAAATTTTATCTTATTTTTAAGGTTACCATCCTTGTTAAATACAGCCAATAAAGTCTTCGTCCCTCCAATATCGATACCCAAATACATAGCTTAAGTGTATCAAAAAAAATTCTTATATGCCGAGAATAGTTACTCTCTTATTTTTACCTTGCTTACAGATAGCTTAACAGTTATAATTGATTTAAGTCTGATCGGAGGAATGACCTACGGGTTACCGCAGTACTCATAAGGAGGCATGTATTTATCATGTCAAAATCAAGTGTAACTATGGATGAACTTCTAGAGTCCACAGACATACATCAGATTAAATCTGGTGATGTAATAGAAGGTGTAGTCGCAGAAATAAAAAAACATGAAATGTGGATTGATCTCGGAGCCAATGGCAGTGGCGTAGTATCGAGGCGAGAGATAACAGGCGCGCAAAAATTAAATGTTGGCGATAAAGTCACAGTAAGCGTTGTAGAAAATGATACGGATGAAGGCCATGCCTTACTCAGTATGCGACGTGCTGCTAAAGATAAAGGCTGGGAAGAGCTAGAACGGATTCAAAAAGACGAGGAAATCATTGATGTCTATCCCTACGATGCGAATCGTGGTGGATTATTAATTGAAGTAGAAGGCATAAGAGGCTTTTTGCCGGTGTCTCAATTAGCGGCGGGACATTACCCTAGAGTCTCAGGAGCCGATAAAGATGAGATTCTTCAGAAGCTACATTCTTTAACTAATAAGCCGATTAAGGTAAAAGTCATCGATGTTAATAAAAAAGATAATAAATTAATTGTTTCAGAAAAAGAGGCAGTTAAAGACGATCTTAAAGATAGATTTACGAAACTAAAACCAGGCGATGTCGTAAAAGGTCTCGTTACTGGGGTAATTGACTTTGGCGCATTTGTGAATATTGACGGAATTGAAGGGCTAATCCATATATCAGAGATTTCGTGGGAGAGAGTCGAAGATCCGAAAAAATACTTAAAAGTTGGCCAAGAGATTGAAGCTAAAATTATCGCAATCGACAAAGATCGACTATCGCTCAGTCTTAAGCAAATGCAAGAAGATCCATGGCTACAAGAAGTTAAAAAGTTTAAAAAAGGCGAAACAGTAGAGGGTAAGATAACAAGGATTACGCCATTTGGTGCTTTTGTTGAGCTTGGTCCTGCGGTAGAAGCTTTGGTGCATGTATCAGAAATGAGCGATGATGACAGTATTGACCCTGAAAAACTTTTTCAGCTTAATGAAAAAAAGAAATTTACAATTATTGATGTCGATACAGAGGCAAGAAAAATTGCGCTTAGTCTAAAGGATCAAAAATAGTTTAATAGGCGCTCGAGAAAGTCTATGAAGCAATAGAAGAAAGGAGGCAAGCATATCAGATGAGTGAAAAAATCGAAATTTCAGATCATATTACCGTTAAAGAGCTAGCCGAAAAACTTTCTATACCTGTAACTCAGCTAATTGCCGAGCTTTTTAAGAATGGTGTTATGACCACCGTTAACGAAGCAATTGATTTCGATACCGCTGAAATCATAGTGTCTGAAATGTCTATGGATGTTGAGCTAATAAAAAGATCGAACGAAGAGTCTGATGAGACTAAACCAAAAGAAAAACGTGAACATACTGAGCACGCCAGACAACGTCCTCCGATCGTAGCAATGATGGGACATGTTGATCATGGCAAAACTTCATTAATGGATGCTATCCGAAGCGCTGAAGTAGCAAAACATGAGGCAGGTGGTATTACTCAACACATTTCGGCTTTTCAAGTAAAGCACGATAATCGAACAATTACTTTGCTTGACACTCCTGGTCATGAGGCTTTCGGGGCGTTGCGACAGCATGGAGCTAGATTGACCGATTTAGTTGTCATAGTTGTAGCTGCTGATGATGGGGTTAAGCCACAAACTATCGAGGCGATAAAATTTGCAAAAAATGCAGGCGTAAAAATGATTGTGGCCCTCAATAAAATCGATAAGTCTGATGCTAATGAGAATCTAGTAAAACAACAGTTGTCTGATAACGGGATCGTAATCGAAGAGTGGGGCGGTGATACGGTGATTATGCCGGTTTCCGCAAAGACAAAGCAGGGTGTTGCTGAATTATTGGACATGATTTTGTTAGTAGCTGATGTCGAAGAGTTAAAAGCTGATTATGATGTGCCAGCTACTGGGTTAGTTATAGAATCTCATTTAGAGAAGGGTAGAGGACCAATTCCGACTATTTTAGTAGAAGAAGGAACTTTGCGTAAGGGAGATAACATTGTAATTGGTACAACATATGGTAAGATTCGTAGCCTTCAATCAACTGATGGCAAGAATATAATTGAGGCTGGGCCATCTACTCCTGCAATAATTACAGGTTTAAAGGAAATTCCGGAGTTTGGAGATAAGTTTGAAGTTCTAAGTAGTGAAAAAGAGGCTCGATCTCGTGCAGAAACAGTCCAAAGATCAAATGCTCAAGAAAACAGGTCTGGTATCAGTACAAGTGGTGAATTGATGAAAATGATTTCACGGCATCGTGATAGTGAAGAGCTACCAATAATCGCTAAGGCTGACGTTAAAGGTTCGCTTACATCTGTTATAGATAGTCTAAAATCTGTTAATAACGATGAAGTGTCGGTTAGAGTTATTAGTTCTGGGGTTGGCCCAGTTAATGATAATGATCTACATCTTGCGAAGTCTAGTGGTGCTATAATCTATGGCTTTAATGCTGTCACCCCTAATAACATACATCAAGCTGCACTTAGGGATAAGATCGAGATTAGATTATTTAAGGTGATTTATGAATTAATTGATGATGTAAAAAAGCAAATGAGTACATTGTTAGCGCCGGAATTGATTGAGACTGACCTGGGCCGACTGATTGTAAAAGGTATATTCAAGACTACAAAAACTGATGTAATCTGTGGTGGAGAGGTGACGAAAGGTAAGTTGACTTTGCCGGCATTTGCTAGAATCTCGCGGGACGGAAAAGAAATAGGCCAAGCAGAGCTTATTGGGATAAAAAAAGGGCCGCAAGAAGTCAAGGAAGCCTTTGTAGGTGATATGTGTGGGCTACAATTAAAAACACAGAATAAGATTGAGTTAGCAGAGGGTGACCATATTGATTTATTTAGCCGCCAGACCAAAGAACGTAGTTTATAATTTTATGTTTGTATTCTAGTAGTGTTAGAATATGTATAAAGGAGACTCATATGTTCAAATTAGACGATAATTTATTAAGAGAATTAGGACTAGGTGATTTGCCACCTCAAGAAAAAAATCGTATGCTTGCTCATATTTATGAAACGCTGGAAATGCGTGTTGGTATGAAGTTAGCAGAAGGAATGAGCGACGCCCAACTTAAAGAATTTGAACAATTAATGCCTTTACAGCACGACAGTGACGAAATTAAAAAGAACAAAGAGCAACAGGCGTTACGTTGGCTTGAAACTAATTTTCCTAATTACAAGCAGGTAGTAGCAGAGGAGTTAAATAAACTGAAAGATGAGATAAAACAGTCTGCTCCTCAGATATTGGCCGCATCTCAACAAAATCAAGCACCAAGCGGACCGCAAGTACCGCCAGCTCAATAATCTAGAAGATTTTTGTGACCATTTAGAAATGCTTCTGTTGTCATCTCTTTTTTTCCAGTTGGTATTAATGAGATAATGCGAAGCGCATCCTCGGCGCAGTTAACTATCAGCTGTTTATCTTTTATGATAATGTCGCCAGTTTCACCTATTTTCTTTACCACCTCTGCTTTTGTTACAGTGATATTAATATCGGCAATTTTAGTGTAGCTTTTTGGCCATTCTATAAATGCTCGAATTTGTCTCTCTAGAATTGTAGCTGGTAAGTTCCAATCTAGTAGACCATCATTCTTTGTCAGTTTTTTTGAATACGACGTCTTTCGGCCAGTTATTGATTGAGGAAAAGTAATCCCATTTGCTATATATTTAGGTAACTCTGCGACTAATAGCTTATCGCTAAACTGTATTAAATGTTCTGTAAGTAGTGGCGTGGTTATAGTTTGCGGTAATTTATATTCATTATAAGCAATAAGTGGGCCTTCATCCATCTCCTTAACGAGTAGCATAAGGCTAACGCCTGTTGTTTTTTGACCACTAAGAATTGCAAATGATATAGGATCAGCTCCTCTGAGGTCTGGAAGTATTGAAAAATGACTATTAACAATTCCGAGAGGGAACGCATCAATTACATCTTGATTAACAATAATTCCATAGTCGATTAATACTCCGATTTCGCTTTTGAACTGGGACTGGGCAATTAATTTCGAAAGTTCATTTTTATTCGTGCAAGTAATATAAGGGATTTTATATTTTTCGCAAATATCAATTACAGGAAAGGAATTTTTGTGATGAGCTGGCTTTGGTTTTGTTATCACGGCCTCAATATTAAAATTATTTTGTAATAGCTCGAGTGATTTGGCGGCTACTGGGCCACTTCCGAAAAAAACTATTTGCGTGTGTTTTGTCATGTTATTGCCAAAGATCTTTATTGTTTTTTATTTCATTTTCGTAATCTAATTGTTGGAGTTTGCCGTCTGGTTGAAGTTTAAAAAATGCATCTGGGTTATCCTTTATAATGTCGATAAATAATTTGCCATTGTTGTGATCTATTTCGTGCTGCAGGACTCGTGCTAAAAAGCCTTCAGCGGTAATTCTAAAAGGTTTTCCGTTTATATCTAATGCCTTGACTTTAACTTTTTTATATCTTGGCACTAGACCGTAGATATCTTTAACGCTCAAACAGCCTTCATAATCTTTTTCTATCTCATCTCCATATTTTGTTATTTCGGGATTTATCAGTATTTGAAAATTTTTATTTTCTCGATCATCTATGTTATCGCGGATTATTACAATTTTATAATGTTGATTTATTTGGACGGCGGCTAAGGCAACGCCTACTTCGTGTTCTCTATTAGCTTCCCAGTCTATAGTTGCTTCCTTCATGTTTTTTATGATGGCCTTAACTTGTTCCGTAATAATACCGACGCGCAATGATTTTTTTCGTAGTTCAGAATTTGGAAGGGTAATTATGTCGTTTTTTGTTGCCATATCTTAGTTATAAAGTATATAGAATCTACAACTGATCACAAAAGATTAACTGGATCTATATTGTATTGCCAGCCACTCGGTATTGAATCTATCATCGTTAGTAGCTGGTTTCTCGATTTACTCTTAATAATTAATTGCCAATTATATGTCCCGTTGATCTTATTATGAAATCGAGGCGATGGTCCTAAGATTATTGCATTGGGGTATTTGATTTTTAAATTTTTCTTAAGATTCTCGGCATTGTCCTGAGCATTTTTATTCGTTTTACGTCTAATAGTTAATTGCAGTAAATAATAGTATGGAGGTAACCGATATTTTTTACGTTGAGCTAATTGGCTTTTAACAAAAGTATCCCAGTTGTTTTTGACAATACTTTTGATTATTAAATTGTCTTGTGAGAATGACTGGATAATGATCTTACTTTTATTATGAGTTCTACCTACGCGTCCTATTACTTGACGTAATAATTGATATGATTTCTCTTCGGATGAAAAATCAGGCATGGTTATACCTGTTTCAGCAAACGGAATACATACTAGGTTAAGCTTAGGTAGGTGTAGACCTTTGGCAATAATTTGAGTACCAATAATGATGTCTACATCACCAGCAACGATTTTGTCGTATTGCTCTGATAGGCTATCTAGTTTTGAGTTGTCGCTGTCAAATCTCATAATTCGAGCTGATGGTAGTAGTTTTCTTAATTCGTTCTCGATCGATTTTGTACCGTGAGATTTAAAGCTTAAGTTTGTTTTATGGCAGTCCGGACAGCTGGAAGGAGTGGGCGTTTTTCTGCCACAAATATGACATATTAGTTCGTGTGAATCTGAGTGATAAATCAGGTTAGTATCGCATTCTGAACAGACCGCAAGCCATCCACATGATTCACAAATTACCATTCGTGCCGTTCCTCTTCTGTTGAGAAAAATAAGAATTTGAGATCCATCATCTAAGGATTTTTCAATCTCATTTATCATAGTATTGGAAAAGATTGTAGATTTTGAAAAATTGGACCGATCTTTTGAATCTATTTGTGTAATATTAGCGGGTTGAATCTTTTCATTAACCGGTTTATCCATTCTAAGGATTGGTATATTGCGATTTTTAAAAATTTCATAATCCGAAATATTGGGTGTTGCGGTTCCGTATACTACTATGGATCGATTAATGATGCCAAGCTTTGCCGCAACTCGTCTTGCGTCGTAATGCGGGCTTTGCGACTGTTTGTAGCTGTCGTCGTGCGCTTCATCGATCACAATTAGTCCAACATCCTGAACTGGCGTAAATAATGCAGAGCGAGGGCCTATTATGATGATCGGACAAGTCGCATCATTAATTTGACGCCAAAGTATAGCTCTTTGTTTAAGTGTTAATTTTGAGTGAAATACAAAAACTATATTGCCGAAAACCCTTTCAAATTCTGTTTTCAATTGGGGTGATAAACTAATTTCTGGCACTAACAAAATAACTGAACGATTCTTTGATAAAGTGTCTTGAGCTAGTTCAATGTAGACTCGTGTTTTTCCGGTACCAGTGTCGCCATGGAGCATGTATGTTAAATCTGGTTTATTGAGGATATTTTTTATTACGTATGTTTGCTGTTTCGTTAATGGAGGCGGTTTACGGCAACTCGTTTTGGATAAATTAGTATTTTGGACATCTTCCGCTATTATATTTGGTAAAAATAGAGATACGCACGATCCATAGTCTCCTGGATAGTAATGATTGATCCAATTCAATAGGTTAATCGAGTGACTTGGTAAATAAGTGTTGTAAACTTTTTTGATTGGCTTGATTTTTTGCTTCGTCAAACCAATGGTTTTTGACATTACAATCCCAAGTCGCATTTGTTTTCTTAGTTCGACTTGAACAATATTTCCAACTAATAGTTTGGTTTTATAGGAGTAAGTAAGGCCAGAAACACCTTTAAGACTATTTGAAGATACCGCGATATTGTAATAATACATATTAGTATTATAGGATTAATATTGTATTTAGTATTGAAAAATATATTTAGATACATATACTAGTAGATACGTTGTTCTAAAAACAATAAAAGCTTATGTTAGATGTATTTATAACTTCACGAGTAAGACGGAAAATAATTGTGGTATATGCAAAATACCCAGATTTTAAGACGCATGTTCGAGGCCTAGCTAAACTTATAAAAGAAGATGCTGGTAATATCCAACGAGAGCTCAAACGACTAGAAAAGATAGGATTTTTGATATCTGAAAAGCAGGCAAATACAAAAGTTTATTACACGAATAAACACTTTATTATATTTAAAGAGCTACAAAGTATTGTCCTGAAGTCGCAACGCGCCAACCAAAAGAGATCTAGGTCAGCCTAAGTAACTCCTTGCAATATTATATTAACTAGGGTATATTATCGAAGTTATGATACAAGTTACTCGTAAAGACCAAAAAGAACCGCTTGAGAGCATGTTGAGAAGATTTTCTCGCAAAGTATTGCAGTCTGGAGCTATTGCAGTCGTTAAACAAAATCAATATTTTGAAAAACCAATGAGTAAGCGCGAACGACGAGAACGAGCAATTATCAGAAGTGAACGAAAAGTTGTAAAAACTTTTAAACAAAAAACTGATACTCGCTAATGGGCATCAAACAAACAATTGATGCAGATTTAAAAAACTCTCTGCTTGCTGGTGATAAGAAAAAATCATCTATTCTTAGAGTAATAAAAAGCACTATCTTAGATTTAGAGATCGCAAAAAAGAAAAGAGATAGTGGTTTAGAAGAAAATGAATTGATTGAACTTCTACAAAAAGAGGCTAAAAAACGCGATGATACTGCTGAAATATATGATAAGGCAGGAGATGTTGTCCGTTCAGAGAATGAGAAGCTCGAAGCAGATCTTATCCGTTCGTACCTTCCACAACAGATGAGCGAAACAGAATTAACTCACGTTATTGATGAAGTTGTGGGTGATGAAAAGATAGAGATGAAAGATATTGGGCGAGTGATTAACTCGGTTAAGATTAGAGTTGAAGGGGCTGCTGATTCTTCTTTAATAGCAAAATTGGTGAAGGAGAAAATTTCTCAATGATTATTTTTATGGGTGTTGTTGGGTCAGGGAAAAGTGTGCAGGGGAGAATGCTGGCGGATGCGTTGTGTTTACCTTGGCTATCGACAGGAGAGTTTTTACGAATGTTAATTTCAGGTCAACAACGAAAGGATATGCTTGAGGGAAAATTGTTAGAAGACGAACAAATGATATCTTTAGTCCAAAAAATATTTTCTGTGGTTGATACAGAGCATGAGTTTATACTGGATGGTTTTCCTCGGACGATTGGACAGGCGGACTGGCTTTTAAATCAAATTAAATATGGTCAATTAGATGTGAGTGCGGTTATTCATTTAGTTGCTTCACCTGAAGTGGTTAAAAAGCGGCTTTTAAGTCGAGGTAGACTAGATGATAATGTTGATGCTATTGAAGTTAGATTACGTGAGTATGATCGAACTATCTTGCCTGTACTCGATGAATTAAAAAACAATGATGTTAATGTTTATGATATCGATGGAGAGAAAAGTGTCAAACAAGTTCACGCTAAGATAATTGAAGCTGTGAAGGCAAAAATCGATAATGAACCCCAAATTAAAAACTGAACAAGAAATCAATGCGATGCGGGAAGGCGGTAAGATGCTTAAAGCCGTCCTTCTTCTACTTGAGAAAAGCGTAGAACCAGGCATGACGACAAAAGATTTGTCAGATATCGCGAAAAAGGAAATAAAGGCATATAAAGTCAAACCGGCATTTTTAGGCTATCATGGCTTTCCTGACGTAATTTGTATATCAATCAATGATGAAGTCGTTCATGGCATACCTAGCCCGAGACGTTTAATTAACGAGGGCGACATTGTTAGTTTTGATTTTGGTATTTTACATAAAAATATGATAACTGACGGGGCGATAACCGTGACCGTGGGCAAGGTAGATAAACAAACAAAACAATTGGTTGAAAAAACAAAAGAATCACTTAACGCGGGGCTCAATCAAATAAAGGATGGTATTTACGTCGGCTCTTTAGGCGCAAAGATTTCTAGTGTTTTAGAAAACGCGGGACTTGGCGTTGTTAAGCAGTTTGTTGGTCATGGGGTTGGTCACAGTCTCCATGAGCCACCAGAAATTCCAAATTACGGCATAGTCAATACTGGTCCGATTTTGCGTGCTGGTATGACGATTGCGGTCGAGCCTATGGCAACCATGGGAGGCGATGATGTGTATATTGAAAAAGACGGATGGACCGTAAAGACTTGTGATGGTTCGCTATCGGCGCATTTTGAAGATACAATTTTAGTAACAAAATCCGGAGTAGAAGTAATAACCGCTTTATAAAAATGATACAGTTACTTGAAGTAAAGTAAATATAAGCGTTATACTCTTACACATGCGAGAACAACCCACACAACATTTCGTTGGGCTTGATATTGGCACCAGCGCTGTAAGGTGTGTCGTAGGTACGACAGACCCAACCGATCCTAGTAGGCCGGCGATAGTTGGTCATGGGGTTTCAAAGAATTTAGGAATGCGAAAAGGTGTTGTTGCACATGTTGAAGATGTAGTAGAAGCATTGTCGCATGCTGTTAATGAGGCTCAAAGAGTATCGGGATTTGATATTAAATCTGCGACTATTAACATAAATGGTTCGCATGTCAGAGGTATTAACTCTCAGGGCGTGATTGCTATTAGCTCTACTAATAGAGAAATAACAAATGAGGATAGATTGCGCGTCGAAGAAGCTGCCACAATCGTTAGCCTACCTCCAAATAGAGAGATTATTCAGGTTTTTGCAAAAAATTATCGTATAGATGGGCAAGATAACATTAAAGATCCAGTAGGTATGCATGGGGTTAGATTAGAGGTAGATACGCATATTGTAACTGCAGCCACTCCCAATGTTAATTCTGTCTATAGTGTGCTTGAACATTGCGGCATTAGGCCGTCGCATCGTACAGTATCTAGTCTTGCGGCTGCTGAGGCAGTTTTGTCTAGGCAACAGAAAGAAGCTGGTACGTTGGTTATTGATATTGGGGCTGGTACAACCAATCTAGTAATTATTGAAGACGGGGAAGTTCAATATATTGGCGTAATTCCTGTTGGCGGGATCCATTTAACAAACGATTTAGCAATTGGTCTGCGAATTGATCTTGATTTAGCAGAAAAAGTAAAAATAGAACATTCAAAACTTAGTAGCGAGAAGAGTAAATCTTCTAAAGCAAGAGTAACGCATGAGAAAAAGCACTATGAGTTTGATCCAGAAGAAATTCTCATGATTACTGAAGCTAGGATGGAAGAGCTTTTTGAACTAATTGAAAAAGAGTTAAAGCGAATTCACAAAGCGGGTAGATTGCCGGGTGGCGTGGTGCTTGTGGGCGGTGTTTCAAAAACTCCAGGAATTGCTGAATTTGCTAAGAATAAACTAGAATTGGCTTCGAGACTAGGACTTTTACAGCCGATTGGTGGTTTGGCAGATACTGTAAATGATCAGAGCTATCGGACAGCGGTGGGCTTGATGTTACTTGATATGTACTTGATGCCTCAGGACAGTGGGGGGCATGGACAGTATGTTAGCGGGGCAAATGATCGAGTTTTTGGTGCCGTTGAAGGTGTTTGGAAAAAATTAAAAAATAGGATAGCGAAATAAATTTATTCGGTATAATAAAATTGTAGTTCTTAGGGTACGTTGAAGTTGTTCAATAGCTAGCGTATACTACTGTACTAGATATAAATGTTTGTTTAAGAGAGGTTAAAACATGCCACAAGTAGCTCCAGAAGTTGAGACATTCGCATCAATTAAAGTTATAGGTGTTGGCGGCGCGGGTTCTGCGGCAGTCAATCGGATGGTTGATGCTGGAGTGGTCGGAGTAGAGTTTATAGCGATAAACACAGATGCCCAAGCGTTACATCACTCAAAAGCACAAAAGAAAATTCACATAGGAAAAGAGGCCACACGAGGCTTAGGCGCGGGCGCTGATCCAAGCACCGGTCAAGCTGCTGCCGAAGAATCAATTGAAGAAATTCGAGATGCACTTATGGGGGCGGATATGGTTTTTGTTACAATCGGCGCTGGTGGTGGTACTGGCAGTGGTGCTGGACACGTTGTAGCAAAAGTCGCCAAGGATTCAGGAGCTTTAGTTGTAGGATTTGCAACAAAACCTTTTGCTTTTGAGGGTGATAAGCGACGACGTAATGCTGATACAGCGATTGAAAAGCTCAAAGAATCTGTTGATACCCTTATTACGATCCCAAATGATAGATTGCTACAAACTATTGATAGACAAACGCCATTATTGGAAGCATTTAAGGTTGCTGATGATGTATTGAGGCAGGGTGTTCAAGGTATATCTGATCTAATCACTGTCCATGGTTTAATTAATCTTGATTTTGCCGACGTAAAGACAGTTATGAGTAACTCTGGTTCGGCACTTATGGGCATAGGACGTGCGAGTGGCGAAGATCGTGCCGTTAAAGCTGCGCAACAGGCAATCGAATCTCCTCTACTCGAAGTCTCAATTGATGGCGCTAGAGGAATTTTATTCAATGTTATTGGTGGTAATGACATGAGTATGCACGAGATTAATGCTGCTGCAGAGTCGATAACCAAGGCTGCAGATCCTGACGCAAATATTATCTTTGGAGCTACTATAAATCCTGAGATAGAGGGTGAAATGATTTTAACAGTAGTAGCAACTGGTTTTGATGCATCTTATTTTGCGCCTTCACCTACAAATAAACACAAATCTAATACCGATGATGATTCAAACACAGAATCTGCCGATATAACAGATATAGATATGGATTTGAATTCTTCGAAGAATACAGATTTGGGTGCAGAAGACGAAGCACATGATTTTCATAATGATACTCCAATGCCAAATATTTGGACTATGGATCATCCGGATGAAGCTAAAGAAGATCAAACAAAAGACACCAATGATGTAGACGAAGATAAAAAACGCGAAGAAGAATTAGAGAAACCGTCATTTCTTAGAAGGCTTAAAAAGAAGCGATCTAAAGAAGTAGAAGATAGTGTCGACACAGAAAAATAGATTATTTTGTCGAAAATAATACACCATTTATTTATTGCAAAACGCTATCTATAGGGTTATCGTAAATAGCACCAGCACCATATACCGGATTTTGGAATGTTGCTAGTTCTTTAAAGATGTATAAAGGAGGTGTGCGAAAAATGAAGTGTAGTCAATGCAAACACGCTGACACTAAGGTGATTGAATCACGAGAGGTGGCTAGTGGAGATGCGATAAGACGACGCAGGTGTTGTTCGGTTTGCAACCATCGTTTTACGACTTACGAACGTATTGAACGTCCCCAGTTGGTGGTGATAAAAAATAACGGGGTTAGAGAATTATTCGATAGAGAGAAACTTCAAGCTGGACTGTATCGAGCATGCGAGAAAACCACCATAACCAACATGCAAATTGAAGACATCGTCGCAGATATTGAACGAAAATTATATGCATGCGATGAACCAGAAGTATCTACAAAAAAAATTGGAGATCTGGTGATGGAAAGTTTGGCAAAGCTCAACGAAGTTGCATATGTTCGTTTTGCGAGTGTGTATCGACGATTCAAAGATATCGCAGGTTTTGAAAAAGAATTATCCCGCATTCGACGCATCAAACAAGAGAACTCTAAGTAGTAAGCTTAGTGGTTCTCTAGAATATTTCTGACTATGCAGTATTCTAGAGAGCTATTTTATATCACAACCGGGGAGGTGTTACTACCGAGTAGATGTAAAAGAACTCTAAACAAAAACTAAACAATATTAAAAAAATATAAAAGTGAGGGTAAAATTATGAGTCAAGCAACCAGCTTAAGGGTTGAAAGGTTATTTACGCAACCTAAAAAAAGCGCGTATGATCAGTTGAAGTGGGTAAAAAGGGATTCATTAATCGCAAATCCTTTTACTAATGAGCCAGTTTTTGAACAAAAAGGTGTAGATTTTCCAGAAAGTTGGTCTCTTAACTCTGTAAATATTGTGGCTCAAAAGTACTTTACTGGAACGCCCGGAACAGATGAGCGTGAGAGTTCACTTAGAGATTTAATTGATAGAGTAGTCGATACAATCACTAGGCACGGCTTAAGTGAAGATTATTTTGAATCAGAACAAGAGGCTACTATATTCTCTGAAGAGCTAAAGTACATCCTCGCTACTCAACGGGCGGCATTTAATTCTCCAGTATGGTTTAATATTGGCGCTCCAAGTCGCTCGCAGCAGGCTAGCGCTTGTTTTATTTTAGGTATTGAAGACACGATGCCTGCAATATTGAATTGGTATAAAGAAGAAGGGATGATTTTTAAGGGTGGTTCAGGCTCAGGAATTAACCTTAGCGGTATCAGATCGTCGGTAGAAAAACTAGGAAAAAGTGCCGGCACGGCAAGTGGCCCGTTAAGTTTTATGAGAGGGGCTGATGCTTCGGCCGGAGCAATAAAAAGTGGCGGAAAAACGCGCCGAGCTGCAAAGATGGTGATACTTAACATTGATCATCCGGATATTGAAGAGTTTATTTGGTGTAAAGCTATTGAAGAGCGTAAAGCGCGAGTTTTAGAAGAGAATGGATTTGATATGAGTCTAGATGGTAAAGACTCGTTCTCTGTACAGTACCAAAATGCCAATAATTCGGTGCGGGTTACGGATGATTTTATGCATGCTGTAGAAAATGACGCAGACTGGGATCTCAAAGAAGTTAAGACTGGCAAGACTGTTAAGACAGTAAAAGCTAGAGCACTTTTTAGACAACTTAATGAGGCAGCTTGGGAGTGTGCTGATCCTGGCATGCAGTTTGATACGACGATAAACAAGTGGCACACTTGCCCGAACGCCGGCCGAATAAATGCATCTAACCCATGTAGCGAATACATGCATTTAGATAATTCAGCTTGTAACCTTGCGTCAATAAATTTGTTGAAGTATTTGCGGGACGATAATACTTTCGATGTTGAAGCTTTTAAACATACTGTCGAGTTAATCTTTACGGCACAAGAAATTCTCGTCGGGTATTCAGAGTATCCAACTGAAAGCATAGGAAAAAATGCTCGGGCTTACCGAGAGTTAGGGCTAGGATACGCAAATCTCGGTGCATTACTAATGGCTCAAGGTTTGCCCTATGATTCTGATGAAGGTCGAGCGCAAGCTGCCGCGATCACTGCTTTAATGACAGGGCATGCATACGCGACAAGTGCAAAGATTGCTGAGCGGGTTGGTACTTTCTCTGGGTTTAGAAAAGATAGGGAAGGAATGCTCAAAGTTATTGGAATGCATAGGCAGGAAGTATCAAAGATTGATGCAAGCTTGGTGTCTGAAGAGCTTTTAAGCGCCGCAGCGCATTCTTGGGACGAAGCAGTCCAATTATCTGAAATTCATGGTGTACGCAACTCACAGGCTAGCGTATTGGCTCCTACGGGCACAATTGGACTGATGATGGACTGCGACACGACCGGTATTGAGCCAGATCTTGGACTTGTTAAGGTTAAGAAGTTGGTCGGTGGTGGAACAATGCATATTGTTAATCAGACAGTACCTCGTGCGCTTAACGCTATGGGCTACTCTAAGCAACAAATCGATGACATCGTAGGGTATGTAGACGTAGAGAAGACAATTATTGGTGCGCCACATCTAAAAGCCGAGCATGTAAATGTGTTTGCTTGTTCTATGGGTGACAATGCTATTCACTATATGGGGCACGTAAAGATGATGGGTGCAGTCCAGCCATTCTTGTCAGGGGCGATCAGTAAGACGGTTAACATGCCAGAGGAAGCAGACGTTGAAGCTATTGAACAATTACATATCGAATCATGGAAACTCGGTCTCAAGGCTGTAGCAGTCTATAGAGATAACTGTAAAGTAGGACAACCACTTGCGATGGCCAAAAAAGCCGGTAAAGAAAAAGCACCAGATGTGACTACGACAATTACAGCTTCGATTGAAGATAAATTTGTTCTTAAAGGTGGGGCTCACCGAAAAAGTTTGCCTAGAACAAGGACAGCCAAAACCTTTTCGTTTAGAGTCGCAGATAGCCATGGCTATATGACGGTTGGAGAATACGAAGACGGTACCGCCGGCGAAATATTTGTTAATGTCAGTAAGCAAGGCTCAACCCTACGAGGTATTATGGATGCCTTTGCGATAAGTGTTAGTCATGGACTGCAGTTTGGCGTACCTCTAAAGGATTATGTAAAATCATTTACAAGTATGTCCTTTGCGCCGTCGGGAATAACTGACGATCCAGAAATTCGAACGGCTACTTCACTAATAGACTACATTGCTAAGAAATTGGCTAATGAGTATCTGTCGTTCGATGATCGTTTAGAGCTCGGATTGGCTTCGATTGACGATATGCCAGAGGCTCAAACCTCCTTAGAAGTTGATACTGGTTCAACAATTGAAGAGCCAGTAATGGAACAAAATACAGAGATAACCATACAAGAAACAGAACAAGTCGTTGTAGAAAAATCATCATCTGATGATACGGCACCACTTTGTTTTAACTGCGGTAATCAAACTCAACGCTCAGGCAGTTGTTATGTCTGCACCTCGTGTGGCTCAACCACTGGCTGTAGCTAGATAATAGTCTTTAGAGATGATATTCTGGGTTTATGAAAGTAGTTGTGCTTTATAGACCCCAGTCCGAACACGGGACTATGGTTGAACAGTATGCTCGAGATTTTTTACGTAGAACGTCAAGAGCTATAGAGTTGTTGGATGTTGATTCAATAGAGGGCATTAAACTAGTTGAATTATATGACATAGTCAGTTATCCAACAGTTGTTGCCCTGGATAATGGTGGGCAATTAGTCAGTAGTTGGGTGGCTACAGAGACAATGCCACTGATTGATGAAGTATCTGCTTATCTTGTTGAACGATAGGGGTTTATAGAGTATATTTGTCTGTAGATATCCGTTATTAGTAGCTATCAACTACAATCAGTTCAATAACTGAACGGATGCGAAAAGAAATTGCTTTGATGCAAGACTAGAATTCGCCGGGTAAGCCCGTTACAGCAATTAACTAAGTGCTTTTGAGAAATAACCTCAAAGGAATCTGGATGGTACCTCCCGTGCAAGGGATCCAGAAAAACCTTTTGAGGTTTTTAGTTTTTATAAAGGAGTTCTATGGCGGAAAAGAAATCAAATCTGGCGATTATCGAAGAGAATATGCTGGCGACCTGGCAGAAAGAAGGTACATTTCAGCAAAGTATCAAGCAGCGACAAGGCAAACCGTACTTCAGTTTCTACGATGGTCCACCTTTTGCCAACGGTTTACCTCACTTTGGACATAGTTTGGTCACTAGTATTAAGGATTCAATGTTGCGGTATAAAACCATGCAGGGTTTTTACGTTCCACGACGTAATGGTTGGGACTGCCATGGTCTCCCGGTAGAGTTTGCAATCGAAAAGGAGTTTGGTGTCAGCGGTAAAAAGCAGATTCTAGAGTTAGGTCTTGAGAAGTTTAACAATGCCTGCAGCGACTCTATTTTTAAATACAAAGGCGAGTGGGAGGTCTTATTACAGCGCCTTGGTCGTTGGAGTGAATACGATCACTATTATGCTACAGTCGATAATAGTTATACCGAGAGTGTTTGGTGGGCAATGTCACAGATCAATGACAAGGGTCTACTCTATAGAGGTTTCAAGAGTACTGCCTATTGTCCGCGTTGCGAAACGCCGTTATCTAACTTTGAGGTAAATGATGGCTACAAGGACAACGTGCCAGATCCAAGTTTATTCATAAAGTTTAAACTGGTCGATCAAGAGGCCTTTTTATTGGGTTGGACTACAACACCTTGGTCATTGCCGGGTAATGCTGCTATTGCTGTTAATCCAGAAGAGAAGTACGTTTATGTACGCTTAAAAGATGACGACGGGGTGGAAGAAGTACTGGTTCTAGCCCAAAAACGCCTCGAAGCTTTAGCTAGCGACGATTATCAGGTTGAAAAAGAGGTTCATGGGCGTGATTTAGTGGGCTTAACTTACGAGCCCTTATTTGATGTCGAGCAAGCCAAGACCGCTGAAGGTAAAGAGAATCTCTACAAGTTATGGGCAGCCGATTTTGTCAGTATTGATGACGGAAGTGGCATCTTGCACGTCGCGCCAGCTTTTGGTGAGGACGACCTCAATCTTGGTCAAGCGAACAATATTCCTGTGCTCAAAACAATCGATGCCAGCGGTAAGGTTATCGGCGGTATCGGCTTTGATGAGGTAGAGGGTAAGTTCTTCAAAGGGGCGGATAAGCTTATCATTGAACATCTGACCCAGAAAAATCGAGTTTATGCGGCCTTAACCTTTACTCACACCTATCCTTTCTGTTGGCGTTGCGAAACACCACTGATGTACTACGCTATCTCTAGCTGGTTTATTAAGGTTTCTTCCATTCGCGATCAACTGATCAAGACGGCAGAAGAAATCAACTGGGTACCCGATCATATTAAAGCTGGGCGTTTTGGAAAGTGGCTGGAAGGGGCGCGTGACTGGGCAGTATCACGCAATCGTTATTGGGGTGCTCCTATGCCTGTCTGGGTGAACGAGCAGGACGAAGACGACTATATTGTTATTGAGAGCTATGATCAATTACGTCAACTAGCCGGCCAGGCTGACCTTGATCTATCAGACGTTCACCGTCCTAAAGTTGATGACGTCGTCATTAAGAAGGATGGTAAAACCTATCGCCGCGTGGAAGAGGTCATCGATTGTTGGTTCGAATCTGGGTGTATGAGCATTGGCCAGCAGCATTATCCATTCGAAAACAAGGAGACGTTTGAAAAGAGTTTCCCAGCCGACTTTATTATCGAGGGGTTGGATCAAACGCGTCTTTGGTTTTATGTGCAGCATGTTGTTAATACGATCTTATTTGATCGACCGGCCTATAAAAATGTGGTAGTGAACGGTATGATTATGGCCGCTGATGGTCAAAAGCTATCCAAGCGCCTCAAGAATTATCCCCCTGTAGAAGATGTGTTTGAGGATGAAGGAGCTGATTCACTGCGTTTGTTCTTGCTCTCTAGTACTCAAGCCACCCAGGTAGCTGATTACATGCGTTTTGATCGAACCGCCCTAAAAGACCTCAACCGTAATGTGCTAGGTACCCTTATGAATTCCTATCGCTTCTTTAAGATGTATGCTGATATTGATGATTGGCATCCTGCCCACCCTGGTGAACAACCTCAAAGTGCCAATGTGCTCGACCAGTGGATCTTTGCGCGCCTAAATGAAACGATTACGGAATCAACTCGTCGTGCTGATGACTACAAAATTGCCCATGCTATTCAGCCTATCTTTGTGCTAATAGACGATATGAGTAATTGGTTTATTCGTCGTTCTCGTCGTCGTTTCTGGAAGAGCGAAGACGATAGTGATAAGAATCAGGCCTATGAGACACTATGGTTTGTGTTAGTTCGTCTTTGCCAGCTATTAGCACCATGGGCGCCGTTTCTGAGCGACTATTTGTGGCGCGAGTTGACAACTGGCACCTCATTGCCCGTATCAGTTCATCTTAGCGATTGGCCAAAGGCAAAAAAGGCAGATACTAGTCTTATTGATGAGATGAATTTTGTCCGAACGTTGATAAATGAGGGACTTGCTCAGAGGGCTCATGCAAAAATAAAAGTTAGACAACCGTTAGAAAAACTTGTCGTAAGTGGAGCGCCTTGGTCCCAAAAAGAAAGACATCAATTAGTTGGCATTGTATTGGATGAGTTGAATATACATGAAGTTAGTTGGACGACCGATGGAGATGAGTTAATCATTAATCTAGATACTAAGATAACCCCTGCGTTAAAACGTGAAGGCATAATGCGTGAGATTGTGCGACACGTACAAAATGCTCGTAAAAAGGCTGGATTGAATGTTGATGATAGAATCGAACTTTCTCTTGTTTCAAACGACAAGGAAGTCTTACAGGCTATAAAAGAGTACAAGACGACTATTGCGACCGAGACACTTGCGACTACATTACTTAGCGAATTAAAGACTTTAAAATACACAGAAGTTACAACTTTAGAAGGAGCCGAGCTTACAATAAACTTGCAAAAAGCCTAAAGTCGATACTTTACCCCGTAGTAGGCTTTCTAGTGTGAATGACAATGTGTATATAAGTGGTGGTTAGTATTTTGGTCACGTAGTCGAGACGGTCTAGAAACTCACTACAGGGTTTACAGAGGAGTACTTCTCTGTTAGTATCATGTGAGTAATTAAGTCATATAAACAGAGGAATGATGAAAAAAGCAGTAATTAAATCAGGCGGAAAACAATACCTTGTCACTGAAGGTGAAACTATTAACATCGATCACTTATCGGATGAACAAAAAAGCTTAGATTTTACGCCTATTCTTGTAATTGATGGTGATAAGATCTCGGTAGGAACTCCAGAAGTAAAAGGCGTTAAAGTTTCGACCACAGTTATCGAACAACTAGTAAAAGGCGAAAAAGTCACAGCAATTCGATATAAAGCTAAAAAACGGGTCAATAAAGTGCGTGGGCATCGCCAACAATACACTCAGATAAAGATAAATAAAATAGCTTAACAATCCTAGTATTGTAATACTAGCCTTATAATACTATATAAATTCTACGAGACTGTTCTTGTCCGACATATTTTCACGTTGCCGTGAAATAGTTAAAATGTTAATCTTTATCTAGAGTAAAGAGGGTAAGAATCGTTTGACACAAATAATCTCAGTAATAAACCAGAAAGGCGGGGTAGGTAAAACTACTACAGCCATTAACGTTGCATCATACCTCCAGAAATTAGGCCATAGTGTTTTATTAGTGGATCTAGATCCTCAAGGTAATGCAACCAGTGGATTGGCGCTTGATAAGAATCAAAAAATTACCTCTTATGAAGTGCTTCTTGGATCGGCAAAAGTCGAGGATTCTATTATTGATATAGATAAGTTGGGTATCAGTGTGTTGCCTGCCAATGAAAAACTGGCGGCGGCTGAGATTAACCTTGCGAACGAACCGAAACGAGAGTTTAGGTTAAAAGAGGCGTTTTCAAAGATAGCACATGATTATGTGTTAATTGATTGTCCGCCCGCACTCAGTTTGTTAACGATAAACGCATTAGTAGCGTCAAATTGGGTTTTAATACCAGTCCAAGTCGAATATTACGCATTAGAGGGATTGTCTCAGTTATTAACTGTTTTGCAACGTGTTAGGGCGGGGCTAAATCCTAGAGTTGAGCTCTTAGGGGTTGTGGCGACAATGTATGATAGTCGAACAGCTTTGTCAGAGCAGGTATACGGTGAGCTAAAAAAACATTTTGGGGATAAATTGTTCGATACTGTTGTTCCGAGAAACGTTAGATTGGCCGAAGCGCCTAGCTTCGGTAAGACGATCCACGAGCACGACAAGTGGTCTAAAGGTGCGAGAAGCTATAAGCAGTTAGCAAAAGAAATTAATAAATGGGTGGGTGAAAGGTAATTTTTTATGGCTACAAGGACAAAATCTAGATTAGGGAAGGGATTTGATTCACTGATTCCTATCGATTTTGACAGTTCAATCGTTGATGGATCTGAGAGAATTCAGAAGATAGACGTTTCTAAGATTGTTCCAAAATCAGATCAACCTCGAAGGCAGTTTGATCAGTCGGCTTTGGAGGAGCTTGCTTCATCTATAAAGCAATACGGTATTCTGCAGCCATTAGTGGTTACAAAAGAGGCCGATAAGTATAGAATTATCGCTGGCGAGAGACGATGGCGTGCATCAAAAATTGCAGGCTTAAAAAAAATACCAGTAATCGAACGGTCTCTAGAAGAGCTAGAACAACTTGAAATAGCCATTATAGAAAACGTCCAAAGGGTAGATCTGTCGCCATTAGAGCAGGCTAGATCAATCCATAAATTACACGGACAATTTAGTATGAGTTACTCTGAAATCGCAGAACGCCTAGGGAAAGCGCCAACCACAGTCAACAACATTGTTAGACTGATTCAATTGCCGGCAGACGCAAAAGATGCGCTGGAAAGCAATAAAATTAGCGAGGGCCACGCAAGAGCCATTCTTGCACTTAAAGATCAACCAGATCAACAAGAGAAACTACTCCAGAATATTATCGATTATGGGTGGTCAGTTAGACAGGCCGAGCAATTTGTCAACAGCATAAAAGTTGGCAATAAAACTTCTGAAAAACACAAACAAAAAATGGCGATTGAGACAATAGAAACAAAAAAAGTGAGTACAAAATTAAAAACGCCTGTAACAATTAAGCGTACTGCAAGAGGTGGTAGGCTAGAAATTCATTTTTCTAGTGATGATGATTTATCGAGAATTATCAGTCAAATAATTTAATTTACAGAGGAAAGATTTTGAACGCAAGCTTTCCGACAATATTACTACTCTTTATAGGCCCAAAAGCGCGAGAATCCAAGGAGTTATTCCTGTTATCTCCCATGGCAAATACCTCATCCGGTCCTACTACTATATCTACATTACCCGAAGTATTTAAGCTGTTGTTGTCGGTATAATCTTGATTAGCATCAGGATTGAACCCATTGGGATTAGCTTCGTTATAAACCGTTACCTTGTTGTTTTTAATCACCACTCTTTCTCCCGGAAGACCAATAACTCTTTTTATTAATTGGATTTGGCCATACTGCTTCAAGCCAAATGAATCCGTTTCCTTAAATACCACTATTTCATACCTATCTGGAATATAATCACTGCTTGTGATCCGAGACCAGGTTTTTTCTATCTTTGAGACAATCAACCTGTCGTTGTTACTTAAAGTTGACTCCATACTATCGCCATCGACCCGGTAAGATTGAAACACAAAAGCGACGAGTATAAGCGCAATTATTGGCGCAAGTATGAAAACCCCAACTGTGCTAAGAATCGCTTTTAGGGATTCTTTTCGGGGCTTATGATGTTTTGTTGGTTCCGGGGTGTGTTCATGTTCTACTTCGTACATCAGTAACACTATACTTCAATGGCTAGATGAATGCTATGAATTAAGTAGCAAAGCAGAATAAAAACAGTTCATAAATACGACATAAATAGGTATACTAATATCTACGTTTATGAATGACAAAAAGCGTCCTAAATTCGGCCGAAAGAATAACACTACAGATGGATTCGTCAGACGAAGCCCGGGTACGAATCTAATCGGGGTACAGCAATTATCCAATAAAAAAAATTACACATATCATCCTGACGCAGGATCTAAGGGGCAATTCCAGCAAAAAGATGGCTTGAATAGTTATATTGCTAAGCCGGGCAACAATCAACGCATCCCAGATGGTACATCAACTGGTAGAAGACCAATTTCAAAAAGTGAACTCGACATGAATATTAAGCCTAAAAAAGTAAAAAAACATAGATTATTTAGCAAGCCACATGGATGGAAGGGCTACACAAAAAGGATAGCGCTTGGAGCGCTTGCTTTGTTTATGTTGGTAAGTTTTTCTATTTTGGGTCTATTATATTGGCGTGCTAGACAAGTTTTTGATGGCGGAGCAAGTGCGCTAGCATTGAATTGTGACGTAGATCCTTCGCTTTTACAAAAAGAAGGCGATGGTAGGGTAAATATTTTACTTTTAGGAAAAGGCGGGCCAGGTCACGATGGGCCAGATTTAACAGATACTTTGTTGATTGCCAGCGTAGATTCCTGTCAAAAAGAAGTTGGATTATTGAGTATACCTAGAGATTTGTATGTGCAGCGACCAGGTAACGGACAAACAAAAATCAATTCTGTATATCCTGAAGCTAAGACAGAGGCATTAAATTCCGGAAAATCAAAAAAAGCAGCCGAAAAAATAGGTATTGAGGCTATTGAGAAAGTGTCAGAAGAAGTGACTGGTATGCCTATTCATTATTTCGCGATGGTTGATTTTAAAGCATTTCAAAAAGCAATTGATACGGTTGGCGGAGTAGACGTTGATGTTAAAGAACCTCTGTATGACGCTTCTGTGGCTTGGGAAAATAATTGGGACCCCTTGATCGCAGATAAAGGTCAACAGCATTTTGACGGTAAAAAAGCATTATTATTCTCTAGGTCGCGATACGGTAGCGCTAGAGGGGACTTCGATAGAACAGAGCGTCAAAAGCAGGTTATGATCGCCCTCAAAGAGAAAGTATTGAGTTTGGGTACATTTAGTAATCCAATAAAAATCACAGGTTTATTAAATGCTTTTGGTAGTCATATTCACACCAATCTGAGTATCGAAGACATTTTGAAACTATACGAGATT
Organism: uncultured Candidatus Saccharibacteria bacterium; assembly: GCA_964584895.1. GTDB lineage: Bacteria > Patescibacteriota > Saccharimonadia > Saccharimonadales > JAGQNJ01 > DAISWO01. Next base: position 88,492 of record CAZPAW010000003.1, on the reverse strand, counting down.
GCAAAAAATGTTGAGTCTGACAAAATTCAATCTGTTGGTTTAGCTGATCCGCCAAATGAATATGTGACGACGACCATGCTCAACGGTTTATCGGTTGTCGTGCCAAAAGAAGGCATAAATAACTACGAAGCTATCCACAAATATATTAGAACGAAATTAAGGGATGGATTCCTGAAAAAGGAAAATGCTCGCATTACAGTATTAAATGCTACGAATGAATCAGGTAAGGCTAATGCATACGCAAAAATGCTAAAATCATATGGCTATAAAGTAGTAGATACAGGAGATGCTCCTTCTGGTGACTCACAAAAAACAATACTCGTGGATCTAAAAAATGGTGAAAATAAATATACAAAAAGATACCTAGAATTAAGAACAAAATCACAGGCAACCGACGATCTTCCTGATGGGGTTAGTATAGATAAAGAAAAAACAGATTTTGTTATAATTGTAGGCAAGGAATGAAACAACGACTTAAGAAGATAAGACCGGCTAGTGGATTTTCTAATATATTACATATAGGGTTTACTCTTGCGTTACCATTGCTGGTTTATGCTTTTGTTCGTATTAACCTTCTTCAGCTAGCAATACTATTGATTTTGATTAGTAAATGGCGAGTTCTGGCAGTAAGACCGAGACATTGGCCAGCATACATAAGAGCCAACGCAGTAGACATGATTGCTGGCGTATCTTTTGCAATATTTATGTCGCAAACAAGTTCTGTTGTTTGGCAGTTGATATGGGCTGCTACATACGCGGTATGGTTATTGTTAATTAAACCCAGTAACACGATTTTTGGTATGAGCTCGCAGGCGCTGATTGGGCAGACGCTTGGTCTGATGGCGCTGTATATGCAGTGGGGCGGGGAGCCATTATACGTAATTATTATTGGGACTTGGGTAATATGTTATTTTTCTGCTAGGCATTTCTTTAGTAGTTTTGATGATCCTTATGGTCGGTTTTTAGGTGATACTTGGGCATATTTTGCAGGTTCGTTAGCCTGGGTGCTCGGTCATTGGCTACTTTATTATGGAATTGTCGCTCAACCAACTCTGATTCTCACTGTTCTTGGCTTTGGAATGGGCACGATGTATTATTTAGCTCAAGATTCAAGATTAACAAAGTTAGTATCTAGACAAATTACTTTTATAATGGTTGCAGTTATAGTGGTAATTATTGTGTTTTCTCAATGGTCAGACAAAGTAATATAATTGGAAAATAAAGGGGGGTTATGGCTAAAGAAAATTCAGATGATGTAATCCGAAAACGCAAAGAATTTGCGACAAAAATTTATAAATTAATAATAGTATTAATGGTTGCTTTCCTTGGAGGCTGGATTGGAGCTAGATCTTATTCGAGTAATCCGAACTCATTTAATCAACAAGCGGAACAGGCTAAAAAGACAGTTACTAACGAGAGTCAATTGATTAGTTCGATTGCGAAATCGGTTGGTCCTAGCGTAGTGAGTATTAATGTGACGAGCGTCGGCCGATCAGATGATGTTTTTAGCTCCGACCAGATATTTGAGCAACAAAGTGCCGGCACAGGATTCATAATCAGCACTAGTGGGTATATTGTCACGAATCGACATGTAATACCAAATAATGCGTCTGAAGTGAATGTAGTTTTATCAGATGGTACAGAATACAAAAATGTTTTGGTAGTCGGAAAAACTAGCAGTACCGACAGTCTAGATATTGCATTTTTGAAGATAAAAGATACAAAGGGTAAAAAGCTTACACCTGTTAAATTAGGTGATTCAGATCAAATGAGAGTCGGTGATATGGCTATTGCAATCGGCAATGCTCTTGGACAATTTCAAAATACTGTTACGTCTGGGATTATATCGGGATATGGAAGAAGCGTTCAGGCAGAAGGTGGCGATAATGAAGTAGAGAATTTGCAGAATCTTTTCCAAACTGACGCTGCGATAAACCAAGGTAATTCCGGCGGGCCATTAGTTAACTCAAATGGTGAGGTTATTGGTGTGAATACAGCTGTAGCTGGTGGCGGAGCTGAGAATATTGGATTTGCGATACCTATCAATGATGTTAATAGTCTGATAAAGAGTGTCCTTGAAAAGGGTGAATTACTTCGACCTTATCTCGGAGTAAGGTATATTCAACTTAATCAAGACATCGCATCGGAGTTAAATCTATCGGTATCTGAGGGCGCCTACGTTAGCGGGGATGGTAATGGTAGTGCAATTATAGTTGGGTCACCAGCTGACGATGCAGGCTTGACAGATAAAGATGTAATTATCGCAATAAATGATAAAAAAATTGATTCAAACAATAATTTATCATCGGCGATTGGTAGGTTAAATGTTGGTGATAATATAAAAATTACCTTTATCCGAGATGGCCAAGAAAAAATTGCTAATGCTAAGTTGGAGGCATTAGAATAAAAATCAAAATTACTAATTAATTTAATTAAATCTATGTGAGCGTAGAGCCTTTTTTTAAACAAATAATAAAATTTTCTATCTTTTCTAAGTTGTAACCTACAGAATTTCCTATTTGGATAATCTGTCTATGCTGTTTCGGCAGAGATTCTAAAAAAATGTAGGAAGGCATTTTTTTACAGTATTTTAGTGATATAAATAGGCGTCTGTATAAATCAAGCCCATCGATACCGGCAAAAAGTGCAAGTTTTGGCTCGTGCATAATATCGGGTTTGTCTTTATATCTGTCAGGTACATAAGGTAGATTTGCAAAAATAACGTCGTAAACTACATTAAAGGGGATTAAATCACAATGAGTAATTTTTATAGTTTTAGATAATTTAAAAGAATCGACGTTGATTTTAGCAACATCTAGGGCTTGTTTTGAAATGTCTGATAAAGTCACATCCCAGTCTGGGTTTTCCAGCTTTGCTGTGATTCCAAGTATCCCGGATCCACAACCTACATCAATAATAGATAATTTAGATTTTGGCAAAGTTTTAAGAGCTAGAGTAATTATTTGTTCGCTCTCTGGACGAGGGACTAGAACTCTTTTGTCGCAGAAAAAACTGCGTCGATAAAAATCTTTTGTTTTTAAGATGTATGATAATGGGACATTTGATTGACGTTGTTTAGATAGGTCTCGAATTAGTTTTAGTTCATTGCGGGGAACATTGTAGTCATTGTTGGACAAAATCCAGGCTCGTGATTTATGTAGCACATATGCTGTTAATAATTGACTGTCGAGATGGGCAGAGGGAATATTATTATTTTTTAGTTCTGATTCGATTTCAACTAGAACGTCTTTAAGAGTCATCTGATAGGAGTTTTTGTTCATACGTCTGCAGTTCATTAATTATATCGTCAATATCGCCTGCTAGAGCATTCGGTATATTACTCCTTGTATAGTTAATCCGGTGGTCCGTTATTCTGTCTTGAGGAAAGTTGTATGTTCTTATTTTTTCACTTCGGTCACCAGATCCAATCAGAGCTTTTCTCTTATCGCTGAGCTCGGCTTGTTCTTTTTCGATTTGGAGTGCGAGGAGTCTAGAGCGCAACACACCCAAGGCTTTATCTTTATTTTTGATCTGCGATTTTTCGTCTTGGCAAGTAACAACGAGACCTGTAGGTATATGTGTAATTCTAATAGCTGAATCGGTAGTATTTACGCTTTGTCCGCCATGGCCACTGGAACGATAAGTGTCAATTCGAAGATCCTGTGGGCTGATTTCGATGTCTTGTTCTTCAGCTTCGGGAAGTACGGCAACCGTTACTGTACTGGTGTGGATGCGTCCTTGGCTTTCAGTGTCTGGCACTCTTTGTACTCGGTGTACGCCGGCTTCAAATTTTAGAAATTTGTAGGCATCTTGACCAATTAAAGTAAAAATCACTTCTTTAAATCCACCTACTTCGTTAGAACTTTCGCTCAACAACTCGACTTTAAATCCATGATTTTCGGCCCATTTGCTGTACATCCTAAATAGATCGCCAGCAAATAAGCTTGATTCGTCGCCACCAGCAGCACTTCTGATTTCTATTATTGCGTCACGAGCGTCGTTCGGGTCTTTTGGGACTAGGGCATCTTGAATCTGTTGGTTGACCAACTCTAAGCTAGTACTTAGCTCGGCTTTTTCTTGGTTAATTAGATCTGCTATTTCTGGATCGTTATTATCAGATATTTTATTAGACTCATCTATTTGGTGAATTATTTTATCCTTGGCCTCAAATAGGTCTAGAACTTGTTCAATATCATTTTGGCGTTTTGCCAATTTTGGGTATTCTTTTGATCTATAAATATCTGGGTCTTTAAGCCTCTCATGTATTTCGGTTAACTCTGATTGTAGTTGTTGTCTTTTCTCATCCATATTTTTTCTCTTCAGGTATTAGTATAAAAGAAAAACAGTTTTAACGTATGGCTAAAACTGTTTAATAATACGAATTGCTAGTTATCTGGTGATTTCGCTTGAGCGACATGCTCTAGTTTTTGCGAAGATTCTTTTTTAACAGCTGCCTTTGGCTTAGATTTTTGCAAATTGGCTAGTTTTTCGGCCTTTGCTTTATCGGCAGCATCTTTTCTGGCTTTAAATTTATCGACTCTTCCTTCAACGTCGACTAATTTTTCTTGTCCGGTGAAAAATGGGTGAGAAGCACTACTGATGTGAACTTTTACGAGAGGATACTCGTTGCCGTCTTCCCATTTGATTGTTTCTTCACTATCTACAGTTGATCTAGTGAGTAGCGACCAGTTATTATTAAGGTCCTGAAACACGACTGTTCGATAATTTTTTGGGTGTAAATCTTTTTTCATAATCAGAGGCAAATTATACACATCTGTTAGGTAATCGTCAAGAAGTTAAAAATCCGTAGACAAAATAAACAAAGGTGATAAAATAGGTACTATTATTAATTAAACAGGTGAGTGGATAATCCTCTGAATCATCTTTCGCGTAGAAATGGTTTGGTAAGCACTCAACCGAAGAGAAAGGATTATATCAAATGGCATCAGTTGATGTAGATATAAAGAAATTGTTAGAGGCCGGAGCTCATTTTGGCCACAAAACTAGTCGCTGGCACCCAAAAATGGCACAGTACATCCACAGCAAAAGGGGTGGTATTCATATTATCGATTTAGTTCAGACAGTAGATAATATTAATATGGCATTAGATTTTGTCGAGAAGATAACCTCAGAGGGCAAGAATATACTTATTGTTGGTACGAAAAAACAAGCTCAAGAAGGAGTTATTAAGGTTGCGACTGAAACTGGTCTTCCGTATGTGGTGAATAGATGGGTTGGCGGCATGCTAACAAACAGTAAGACTATACAGGCTCGAATCAAGTATCTAAAAGATCTTGAAGAGAAAATGCAATCGGGACAATTAGCTTCAAAATACAACAAACTTGAACTACAGAGAGTACAAGAGGAAATTGACCACATGAATTGGATGTATGGCGGTATTAAAGATCTTCCGTCAAAACCAAATGCTTTGTTTGTTTTCGATGCATTACATGATGATAATGCTATAAAAGAAGCAATCAAGCTATCGATACCTGTTATTGCAATTGTCGATACCAACGTAGACCCTTCGCCGATAGACTGGCCGATACCGTGCAATGATGATTCTAAAAAAACACTAGATTTAATTGCAGAGTATTTAATAGAATCAATAAACTCCGGTAAATCTAAACAAAAAAGTCAATCAGAAAACGAAACAACAACTTCAAAGGAGGCTTAATCTATTATGGATATAAAAGAAATCAAGAGACTTAGAGAATTAACAGGGGTTGGCATTACAGATGCAAAAAAAGCATTAGTAGATGCTAAAGGTGATTTCGAAGTAGCACTTAAAGCAATGCGTAAGAAAGGTCTTACGAAAGCTGAAAAACGTGGTGAACGAGAAGCTCGAGCCGGTGTTATCGGAACATATAACCACGATAATCGAATTGGTGTGTTGGTAGAAGTTAATTGCGAAACGGATTTTGTAGCTAGGAATGAATTATTCACTACTCTAGTGAAAGATATTTGTATGCATGTTGCTGCTAGCTCTCCTTTGTTTGTGTCAATGGACGATATTCCTGAGGAAGAATCAAAAAAACAACAAAAAGAGTTTTATGAAAAAGCCGAATCCGAAGGCAAGCCAAAAGATATGTTAGAAAAAATTGCTGAGGGTATGGTAAAGAAATATTATTCAGAAAAGTGTCTACTAAATCAGCCTTTCGTAAAGAACCCTGATATAACCGTCGATCAGTATGTTAAGGAACATGGCGCAAAACTTGGAGAAAATCTCGTAGTGCGACGATTTTCTCGTATGCAACTAGGTGAAGTATCGTAAAACGAAAAATTACATTACAATAGTTGTGGAGATACAATTATGAATACTAGCGATTTAATTACACAAACAGAACAAAAATTCAAACAAGTATTTGAGCATTTAGAGGTTGAGCTTAAAAAAATTAGAACTGGAAGAGCTAATGCTTCGATGCTCGACAGCATTAAAGTTGAGGCATATGGGACAGCTATGCCTCTCAACCAATTAGCAACGATTTCTGCCCCAGAAGCTCAACTCCTACAGATATCACCATTCGATCCAAATAACATTCAGGCTATTAGCCAATCTATCAGAGATAATCAATCTCTTGGCTTTAATCCAACCGATGATGGAAGAATTATTCGAATTCCAATACCTCCACTTAATGAAGAACGAAGAAGAGAAATCGTGAAACAACTAGGGGCAAAGGCTGAAGAGGCAATGATTAGGATGAGAAATATCCGTCATGAAGCACGAGAAACTGCAGAGCAAGCAAAAAAAGATAAAGATATTGGAGAAGATGAATTTACTAGATTTGAGAAACAAGTAGACGAAAGTATGCAAAAAAATAAAAATCTATGTGAATCATTAGTAAAAACCAAAGAACAAGAAATAATGACAGTTTGAGTCGATATAGACTATTAATTTATTTTAGGGGGAATAGACAATGGATGGAGACCGGACTGCACAATTAAATCATCTAGGGTTGATTTTGGACGGTAATCGACGATGGGCAAAAGCAATGGGCTTGCCAATCTTTCAAGGTCACGCTAGAGGTTATGATAATCTAAAAACGATTATTAGAGAGGCAGTTAATCAAGGAATCCATTATATATCTGCATATATATTCTCGACAGAGAACTGGGAAAGAAGTAAAAGCGAGGTCAGTTATTTGTTGAATCTTGCACTAAAGATTGCGACGAAAGATGTTAAGGAACTCCATAAGGATAATATTAGAGTGATTTTTATAGGTTCTAAAGACAAATTAAGCACAAAATTACTACAAGCGATAGAAAAGGCAGAAGATCTAACAAAAAATAATACATTAGCAACCGTAGGATTGTGTTTTAATTACGGTGGACACAACGAGATTATCGACGCCGTGAATAAATCTATAGAACTAAAAAATAATCAACAAATAACAAAAAGAGACTTCGAACAATTATTGTATTCAAAGGATTTTCCAGATCTTGATTTGATTATCAGAACATCAGGTGAGATGAGATTAAGCGGTTTTATGCTGTATAAAGCGGCTTATGCCGAACTGTTGTTTAATCAGAAATTATGGCCCGATTTTGACAAGAATGATCTCATAGAAGCAATCGAAGAATACTACAATCGAACTAGGAGATTTGGGCAATAATGTTGTTTGCAGTTGGATTATTCTTGTTTGTTTGTCTTGTAATTGTTCATGAATTTGGTCATTACTGGGCGGCAAAAAAAAGTGGAGTTGTTGTTGAAGAGTTTGGTATAGGATTTCCTCCGAAAGTATGGGGTAAGAGGCTAAAGAGTAAAATGCTGCTAAGTTTTAATCTACTACCTCTAGGTGGGTTTGTTAGGTTAAAAGGAGAGAACGATTCAGCTAACAGCAAGGGGAGTTACGGCGCTACATCTCTTAAGAACAAAGTTAAAATTATGACTGCTGGCGTTGCGATGAACTTAATCACAGCGATCATTATTTTCTTTTTACTTGCTCTTATAGGAATGCCTAAATTGTTCGATAATCAGTTTAGTGTTTCGTCTGATACGACTATATCGAGCAAAAAGATATTAGTTGCATCGGTAGAACAAGGTTCGCCTGCGGAACAAGCCGGTTTAAAAATCCAAGACGTAATTAATGGGATAGGTACATCAGCCAGTAGTCTGGTTGCTATTAAGGATGTGGAAAATTTGCCTGAAACAACTAAAAAACTCGAAGGTAAGAATGTATATATTAGTTATGAAAGGGACGGGAAGCAGGAGATTAGCCAGACGAAATTGAGGACAAGTCAAGAAGTTGAGGATTCACAGTCAACAGACAATCCTAAGGGTTATCTAGGAATTACGCCTACAGTTTTTGAGCTTCGGCGGTCTACGTGGTCTGCTCCAATTGTTGCGGTTGGCTCAGCCGGTCAGTTTACTTGGCTTACATTACAAGGACTGTGGTCGGCTATTGTAGATGTGTTTAGTGGTCAGGGATCTGAAGCGGCTAAACAAGTCGCAGGTCCAGTTGGAATATTTGTGATCCTCAAAGACGGTAGCCTTTTAGGGATTCGCTTTATACTAATGATAATAGGGCTAATCTCTTTAACTCTAGCAATAATGAATATTTTACCTATTCCTGCACTCGATGGAGGTAGGCTATTTGTAACGCTTGCATATCGGGCATTAAAAAAGCCATTAACAAAAGAAAAAGAAGATTTGATTCACGGTGTAGGCTTTGCTGTTTTGATGCTGCTTTTTGTGCTCATAACCTTTATAGATATTCGGAGATTTTTCTAGATGGATGAATCTCGTAATGTGACAAAAAATTCATCTCCAGAGGCAAAAAAAGGTTTTTGGTCGCCTGTTGCAACAGTTATATTAACTTTCGCAGTATTTTTGATATCTCAAGTAATTGGAGGATTGGTTATTTTGTCTATTCCATCAATTTTGGGCTGGGATAAATTAAGAACTGATAATTGGCTTGATTCTGTAGGTGTAAAGTTTGCTTTGATATTTCTTATAGAAGTTATCATTATGTTGGCGGTTCATTGGTTGCTTAAAATAAAGAAGAAGACATTTCGATATATTGGGCTAAAAGCGCCTCGAGTAGTTGATTTAATTTACGCGGTGCTTGGTCTCGGAGTGTACTTTCTTTCTTTTATTGCTATTTCGGCTTTAGTAAAAATTATTTTTCCAAGTATCGATTTTAACCAAGAGCAACAGATAGGGTTCGAGACCTATGAGCAAGGATTTTCCTTGTTTCTCATATTTTTTAGTCTGGTTTTAGCGGTGCCTTTTGTCGAGGAGGTGCTTGCGAGAGGATTCTTATATACCGGTTTGAAGAACGGGTTGCCTAAATGGGGGGCGGTAATCGTGACAAGTTTGTTATTTGCTTTAGCTCATCTTCAATTTGGGAGCGGGAATGAACTACTTTGGGTTGCGGCAATCGATACATTCATTCTATCTCTAGCCTTAATTTATTTACGAGAAAAAACTGGTGGATTAGGTGCTCCAATTATGCTTCACATGTTGAAAAATGGTATCGCGTTCGTGCTCTTATTTGTTCTTCATGCCAGATAGTATAAAATATATCCAATATGACTAAATACTTCTGTGAATTATTAATTGTGCCGACACCACCCCGTGCGGGTGTTAATGATTGATTCTTAGAAGAATAGCTTAAATAAACACCCTCCGCTCAATAAAATTAGAGCGGATTTTTAATTAATAGGAGAATAGAATGAACGTAGAAATATTAGGACAAAGTCTGGGCTTAGCTGTTGATCAGGCCTTTGTTATAGATGTTGTCGAACAAGCTGAACTCGTTGCTGGGTTAAGAGAGTTTGACGCCTATCAAGCTCAAGAAGAGCTAAGAAGTATTAATCAGAGTCAGTCGGCAGGGCTAAGATTACGGGTAGCCGAAGCCTATGGTAGCGGGAATGTCTATCATATCAGAAAAGCCGAGAATGAAGCTCGGGCTCAAAGTATAAAATGCGTTGGACGTTCGACGCTTAGAGGATTATTGCAATCACCTCAAAAAAATCGATATGTAGAACTAAAAGATAGTACAATAAGACGAATGAACGAGAGGACAACAGAATGAAATACTCACAATTATTTGGAAAGACATCCAAAACTGAAGGTTTAGATTATAAGATTGATTCACATCGCTTGCTGACGCAGGCTGGCTTTATTCGAGAATCAACTGCTGGGCGATATTACCTATTACCTTTGGGCCTAAAGGTACATGATCGGATTATTGATATTGTGCGCAAACACATGAATCAAGCAAACGCTCAGGAAATTGTAACGCCAGTGCTACATCCACTTGAACTCTGGAAAGAAACGAACCGCACAACCTCTGCTGGTTTTGAACTGATGGGCATTAAAGATCGACGAGATGCCGACTTTGTCCTGGGGGGTACAGCTGAGGAAATGGTCGTTGATTTGGTACGCAAGTTTAATATCAGCTACAAAGATCTTCCATTTAATTTGTACCAATTTTCGATGAAATTCCGCGATGAAATGCGCGCTCGGGGAGGACTTCTGCGCGTTCGAGAGTTCATCATGAAAGATGCATATAGTTTTAGCACCGAAGCGCAGTTTAAAGATATTTATCAGCAGATGTGGGATGTATATACGGTGATCTTCGAAGAACTAGGTCTAAAAACAGATGTCGTGGCGGCAGACAACGGTTATATTGGCGGTGAATACTGCCATGAATTTGTGGCTGAGACTAAGGTTGGAGAAAGTACGTACTTTACAACAGAAGATGGAAGTTACGCCGCTCACGAAGATGTAGCAACATTTTTGTACGAACGTTATGAAAATGAAGATGAATCTGAGAAGCCAATGGAAGAAGTTGAAGGCAAGGGCATTATTGGCGTCGACGAGCTAGCTAAGTTTTTAAAAATTCCTGCTGAGCTCACAACTAAAACAATTATTTTTGAAGACGAACAGGGAAGAGTTATCGCTGCAGCGGTGCGGGGAGATTTTGACATTAATGAGACAAAATTGCAGGCGATAGTTAAAGGTTCACCATTATCGTTAGCATCGGCTGAAACGGTTAAACGTGTTACTGGCGCAGAAGTTGGTTATGCGGGCTTACTAAATCTTCCGAAAGAAGTAATTGTGGTTATGGATGAGTCTATGAGAGGTAGACGAAACTTTGAAATGGGTGCAAATCGGACAGATTATCACTCGATAAACGTAAATTTTGGAAGAGATTTGGTAGAGCCAAAGAAATTCTATGATATTAAGTTGGCGAAAGCCGGATATATTGCTCCATCGGGACAAAAACTGATTGAAAGACGGGGAATAGAAGTAGGGAATATATTCCAATTAGGTTATCACTACACGAATCTAATGAAAGGTGCTGAGTATACAGATGAGGCTGGAAAACGACAAAAATATTACATGGGATGTTATGGTATCGGCATAGGTCGAACTATGGCGGCAATCGCTGAGATTTATAGCGATGAACGCGGTATTATTTGGCCAGAAAATGTTGCACCATTTCAAGTATATGTAGCTCAACTTGGAAGCGATACAAGAATATCTGAGGCAGCTCAAAGACTATACAGAGAGCTTCAAGAAACGGGCGTGGAGGTGTTGTACGATGATCGTGATGTGCGGCCTGGCGAGAAATTTGCCGATGCGGATCTGATTGGTATACCACATCGTGTGGTTGTTAGCGCTAAAACTGTTGAAGCCAACAAATTTGAGTATAAAAAAAGGACAGCAAAAGATACTGAGATGCTATCAAAAGAAGAATTGCTTAAAAAACTAGCCAGACAAAGCTAGGGTTGCTATAATACAGCGACTTAAAAGGCTTTAATAACTTAATTCAGCTGAAGAGGATAAGAGATGAAAAAACAGTTTCATTTGACGAAAGAAGGTGTTGCAGAGTTAAAAAGTGAATTAGCACAATTAATTTCTGAACGTGGAGAAGTTGCCCAAAGGATTAAATCAGCCAGAGAGTTTGGAGATTTAGCCGAGAATGCGGAATACACCGCAGCTCGCGAAGAACAGGGTAAAGCGGAAAGTCGAATTTCTGAAATAGAAAACATACTTAGAAGTGTAGAAATTATAAAAAAGCCTAAGACAGATGGGATTGTTAAATTAGGTTCGAATGTAGAATTGAAGAATTCGTCGAATCAGAAAAAACAATTTTTGGTTGTAGGTACGGTAGAAGCAGATCCAATCAATGGTAAGATTTCCGATGAATCACCTATAGGTAAAACGCTAATAGGAAAAAAGGTTGGTGATAAGGTTGATATTGTTACGCCGACCGAAACTGCAAATTACAAAATTATTGCCATATCTTAAATAATTATTTTATAAAAGTTGTTAAGATACGACAGCCATCGTACAATTTAGGGTATGGCAAACTTGAATGAACTTAGGGCCGAGAGGTTACGCAAAATTGAAGATTTGAAAAAACTGGGCGTCAATCCATACCCAGCAAAATCTACAAGATCACATACTAACTCTGAAATAGTCGATAAATTTTCTGTACTTGAGAACAAGACAGTATCAGTCGTTGGTCGGATTACTCGTATAAGAGATATTGGAAAATTGGCATTCGTTGTCATAAAAGACTCTTCAGGAGAGATACAGTTATTTAATAAAGCAGAATCCGCAAAAAAAGTAGATTATGCTAATAGCGAATTAAATTTTTCTGATATTAAATTACTCGATCCAGGAGATTTTGTAGAGGGTAGCGGGAAGGTGATTAAAACAAAAACAGGCGAAATATCGATTGCTGTAGAAAAATTGAGACTGCTATCGAAATCTATTCGTCCTATGCCAACCAAAGAAGACGGGTTTACCAATAAAGAAGAAAGGTTAAGGCGTCGGTATATCGACACAAACGTTAATAGTGATGTATATCAAAGATTTATTCGGCGTAGCAAGTTCTGGCAATCAACGAGACAATTTCTGTTAGAAAAAGGCTTTATTGAAATCAATGTGCCAGTTTTGGAGCACACTACTGGCGGAGCTGATGCAACGCCATTTATTACGCATATGAATGCCTTAGATCAGGATTACTATCTTAGGATTAGTCATGAATTACCACTTAAGAGATTAATCGGAGGCGGTTATGAAAAAGTGTTTGATATTGGGCCACGCTTTCGTAACGAGAATTACAGTGAAGAGCATTTACCAGAACATATTGCTATGGAATGGTATTGGGCTTACGCTGATTGGGAAGATGGGATGCAACTCATGGAAGAGATGTTCAAAAAAGTACTACACGATACTTTTGGAACTTTAGAATTTGAAGTACGAGGGATGAAGGTCGATATGGGGGCTAAATGGGAGCGATGGAAGTATGCTGATGTGATAAAAGAACATTACGATATAGATGTTTTTGATTGCACAATCGATGAGATAAAAAAAGAATTAAAAAAACATAATATTAAGGTAGAAAAAACTGAAAATAAAGCACGTGGGATAGATAAATTATGGAAAAAAGTTAGGGCAACTATTGCAGGACCTGTTTGGTTAATTGATACACCTACTTTTATTTCGCCGCTTTCAAAAACTGATGATAAAGATCCGCGATTTGTTCAGCGTTTTCAAGCCGTTATTGCTGGCAGTGAACTTAGTAATGGATGGAGCGAGCTAAATGATCCTGTCGATCAACTTCACAGGTTTGTTGAACAACAAAAGATGCGCGACGAAGGTGACGATGAAGCACAGATGTTGGATATTGATTATATAGAAATGCTTGAATACGGTATGCCGCCAGCTTGTGGCTTAGGTTATGCAGAACGAGTTTTTTGGATTTTTGAGGGCGTATCAGCTCGAGAAGGAGTACCTTTTCCTCAGTTACGTTCTGAGATAGATCAGACGACAAAAAGCATTTACCCTGACATTAAGCTTTAATATACTATGGGTATAAATATGGGGCTGGGAGATCGGAAATGTTATGCCGCAAAATTCTAGTTCACTAGCAGGCTTTGAAAGCTTATCGGTAGTATGAGAAAATTCGAACAAGGAATAAGAATTGAGGATGTAGTTGTTTCGACAATAACAAATGTAAAGGGCTTTGAGAAAAACATTACTAGCAGATAATTACGAGATATTTTTTAATTTTTTTATATGATAAAGTAGGTTTATGAAAAAAGTAATAAAAAAGATTAAATCTAATTCAAATAAAAAAGAATTCGAAAGGCTTCATAGATGGAACGTTGTAATGTCGGTGCTACATGCCTTACAGGGGTTTGCTGTTGTTTTGTTGGCTAAAGATACAACTTTTCCTATTAATACAAACTATCTGACTCTGGATACGTTAAGTTCGAGTGGCAATAGTGCTCCAAATCTAGTGCCAGCAATAAGTAATGTGGCTAACGTAAACTTAGCCTATCTAGTTGCATTATTCTTCTTTTTATCTGCTGTAGCTCATGGGTTGTTGGCTACCTATCTACGATCTTGGTATGAGGAAAACCTACAAAATAATATTAATAAGGCTCGATGGATAGAATACTCTTTGAGCGCCAGCATCATGATGATTTCTATAGCATTACTAAGCGGAGTATATGATTTATCGAGTTTAGTAATGATATTTGGTCTGACCGCAGTAATGAATCTATGTGGACTTGTCATGGAAATACATAACAAAAAGTCCAAACAGGTTTCTTGGGTTAGTTTTATTGTCGGTTGCATCGCAGGTATATTACCTTGGGTAGTGATCGGAATATACTTCTGGGGCTCGAATATATATGGTAGTGGGCAAATTCCGTCTTTCGTCTATTGGATATACGTTAGTTTGTTTGTCTTTTTCAATTGCTTTGCCATCAATATGTATCTTCAATATAAAAAAGTTGGTAAATGGGCTGATTATTTGTACGGGGAACGCGTATATATGCTTTTGAGCCTTGTCGCAAAATCGTTGCTTGCATGGCAAGTGTTTTTTGGTGCATTACGTCCCTAGTTAGTGCTCAGATTTCTTTAGGAGTATAATAAATTTATGAAGAGTGTGATTTTTGATTTTGACGGTACTATTGCCGATACGCTCCCAGTTGCTATAGAATGTGCCGAAAGTGTTCTTGGTGATTTAGGGCTGACTGATCAAAAAATCAACAAATACAAAAACATGACAGTCAGGCAATTAATTTCTGAGCTTAACGTTCCTTATCATCGGATTCCCAAATATGTAGTATTGGCCAGATCATACATAAAACAGAATATTAGCAAGATTAATGTTTTTCATGGTTTAGATGATGTCATTAAAAACTCTACGATAGTGGTTACTGCCTATATATTGTCAGTAGCAATAGCGTAGAGAATATAAATACAATTTTAATAAAAAATGATTTGAACCAGTATTTTGAGAGCATAGTTGGAGGTGTTGGAGTGTTTGGTAAAACTATCGCTATAAAAACTACTATCAAAAAATATAAGATTGATAAAAATTCATGTATTTATATTGGTGACGAAGTGCGTGATATTAAAGCATCCAAAAAAGTAGGATTGCCAGTTATATCAGTCACTTGGGGCTTTAATGGTCAAGATATACTTAGTGCGAATCAGCCTGATTACATAGCAAAAAAACCAGCAGATATCCTTGAATTTGTACAAAATACATAGAATAACTATCGACTACGATGCTATAATAGTTACAGATGACGAATAGCTATACCGGTAGAGGCCAGACCTATAAACCTGGTCAAAAAGAGGCGTATAAAGTAAGTCGTAGTAAGATAGAGTTGTTCATGCAGTGTCCACGCTGTTTTTGGCTGGATGCTAGGTTAAAGCTCAGGCGTCCTAACGGTCCTCCATTTAGAATAAACAGTGCAATCGATGAACTGTTAAAAAAAGAATTCGATGAGTTTCGTAGTAAAAAACAGCCCCATCCTATAATGATAGAATACGAAGTCTCGGCGGTACCGTTTGCTCATAAGGATTTAAATAAATGGCGCGAAAATTTTGTAGGTATTCAATGCCTTGACGAAGCGTCAAATCTGTTTGTAACTGGTGCAGTTGATGATATATGGGTTAACGACAATGATGAGTTGATAGTAGTTGATTATAAAGCAACGGCAAAACAGTCAGAAGTCGACATTAATTCTGATTGGCAAATAGCATACAAGAGGCAAATGGAAGTATATCAATGGCTGCTGAGACAAAACAATTTTAAAGTTAGTAATATTGGATATTTTGTATATGCAAATGGTAGGCTTGATATGGATGGGTTCAATAATAGGGTAGAGTTTAGAACTAAGGTAATACCTTATGAAGGCGATGATAGCTGGGTTGGCAAAACATTAATTAATATGAAAAAATGTTTAGAAGGTGATATGCCGGCCGTAGGAAAGGCAGCTATGGGTGGAGATTGTGATTTTTGTGAGTACGCAAAAAAACGTACACAATTAACGATGGATCATCTGCATGAATCAAATAAAAAGAGGATCAAATAATGTTAGATATTAAAATAATAAATGAAAAACCAGATTACGTAAAAGAGAAGAGCAAATTAAAGGGTTATGATGTTTCGAAAATTGTCGATGAAGTTAATGCTATTGATGCCAAGAGAAGACATCTTGCGCCAATAATTGATGAACTTCGGTCAAAGCGTAGAATAATTGCAGAATCTGCCAAGGGAAGTAAACCGAGCGAAGCACAAATAAAAGCAGGAATTGAAATAAAGAAAGAATTGATTCCACTAGAAGACGAATTAGAAAAACTTAAACAAGAGTTACAATCAAAATTAAAATTGATCCCAAATATACCTTTAAAAGATGTTCCGGTTGGTAAAAGTGAAGCTGACAATGTAGTATCAAAAAAAGTTGGTGATAAACCGCAATTCGATTTTCCGGTAAAAAATCATTGGGAGATCGCTCAAAAAAAAGGTTGGATAGACAAAGAGCGCGCTGTTAAGGTGGCGGGCAGTAGATTTTTATACATTAAAGGCGATCTTGCTCAAATGGAGTTTGCTTTGTGGCAGTTTGCTATAGAGCAGTTGACTGACCATAAAATTATTAAAAAAATTATCGATGAGAATAATCTTAAAGTAGCCGATAAGCCATTTTGTTTTGTTTTGCCGCCAGCTATGGCTACAACAGAGGTATTTGAAGCAACTGGCAGGCTGAATAAAGAGGAGCAAACATATCAAATAGCTGATGAGGAGTTATGGCTTAACGCCAGCGCCGAACATGTCCTTGCCCCTATGTACATGGGCGAGATATTAGAAGAAAAACAATTTCCAATTAGATTACTTGGATACACTACGGCGTTTCGAAAAGAAGCAGGAACATATGGAAAAGATATGGAGGGCATGTTGAGGCTCCATCAATTTAATAAATTAGAAATGGAGAGCTTTAATTTGCCAGAAGACGGTAAAGAAGAGTATAGATTTATGATTGCTGTTCAAGAATACCTGATGCAAAGTCTCGACTTGCCATATAATGTAGTAACAAAATGTACTGCTGATATCGGTGGCCCGAATGCCTCGGGCACTGATATTGATACGTGGCTACCTGGGCAAAAACAGTATCGCGAGACACATACCGCAGATTATATGACCGATTATCAGGCTAGGCGTACAAAAACTAGGGTAAAAAGAGCCAACGGAGAGATTCAGCTTGTTCACAACAATGATGCAACAGCATTTTCAGAGCGTCCATTAATAGCGATTATAGAGAATAATCAAACAAAAGATGGAGATGTGATAATTCCAAAAATTTTGAGACCATATATGCAAGGAAGGGAGAAAATATAATGATTAACAAAATGGAAATACAAGGTGTAAACTTAAAAATTGATGCGAATTTACGCAAATACGCTGAAAAAAAGATCGGAAAACTAGACAAGTATATTCCTAGGTATGCTCGTGATTCAGTTCATGTAAAAGTCTATCTAAAAGAACGTGTAATAAAAACTAAAAAAGAATGTACTTGTGAAGTTATGCTCGTGTTACCTAAAGAAAGTATTAACACGAAGGAATCTACTATAAATATGTATGCAGCAATTGATATCGTTGAAACAAAATTAAAAAATCAGTTAAAAAAATACAAGGATAAGCATACCAACCATAAGGTTTCGCTCAAAATATTAGCAAAATTACGTTCGCGTAAAACAAGATAGATAAGTTACAATAAATTAAGCTAAAAAACTGAATTGAGGGAAGAGATTAATAGTAGTGAATAAGATAGCAAAGAAAATTTTAGGTGACCCACAAGCAAGGACATTAAAACGTTTAACTAAACGTGTGGCAGAGATAAATGCATTAGAGCCAAAATACAAAAAACTCAGCGACAAAAAACTTCGTGAGCAAACCAACGTTTTAAAAAAACGGCTTAAAGATGGCAGTACATTAGACAAGATCCTTCCAGATGCATTTGCGTTAGTTAGAGAGACTGCATTTAGAGTAATAGGACAACGTCATTTTGATGTTCAGTTGGTGGGAGGCATGGTTTTGCATGAAGGATCTGTAGCCGAGATGAAAACCGGCGAGGGTAAAACTTTAGTTGCAACACTACCTCTATATTTAAACGCACTCGAAGAAAAGGGTGCACATCTTGTAACGGTTAACGATTATTTAGCTAGACTTCATGGTGGCTGGATGGGTGAAATCTATAATTTTCTTGGACTAAGTGTCGGCATAATTATGCCTGATGAATCATATATTTTTGATAAAGAATTCGTGGATGATACTCACGACGATACTAGATTTCGACATTTAAAACCTTGTAGCCGACAAGAAGCTTATAAAGCTGACATCACTTATGGAACAAACAATGAGTTTGGCTTTGATTATTTACGCGATAATATGGTGAGAGAAGTTGAACAGTTACGACAAAGAGAACTTAATTTTGCAATTGTTGATGAGGTTGACTCAATTCTTATTGACGAGGCTAGGACTCCGTTAATTATTTCTGCGCCAGCCTCAGCTAGTGCGAACGCCTACGAACAGTTCGCCCGAATAGTTAATCGCTTAAGTGAAGAAGAGCATTACGAAAAAGATGAAAAGCGCAAAGCGGTAGTACTGACAGATGCGGGCATTGAAGAAGTTGAAAAAATTCTAGGTATAGATAGTTTGTATGCGACTGATAATATTAGGACAATTTATCATCTAGAACAAGCTCTGAGAGCTAAAGCATTATTTGAACGTGACAAGAATTATGTTGTAACAAACGATGGCGAAGTGGTGATTGTTGATGAGTTTACAGGGAGATTATTAAAAGGTCGGCGATACAACGAAGGATTACATCAAGCCATTGAAGCTAAAGAAGGAGTCGCAGTTCAAGAAGAATCGATGACATTGGCTACAATTAGCTTTCAGAATTTATTCCGATTGTATACCAAACTATCAGGTATGACGGGAACTGCTGAGACCGAGCAAGAAGAGTTTCATCAAATTTATGAATTGGATGTCATACAGATACCGCCGAACAAAAAAGTTATTCGGGATGATAAGCCTGATAAGATATTTAAAACTGAAGCAGGTAAATTCAGAGCGATTGTAAAAGAGTTAAAAAGACTTAACGATATTGGTCAGCCAGTGCTAATCGGAACTGTATCGATTGAAAAGAATGAAAAACTATCAAAATTATTGAGAGAAGCTAAGATACCGCACCAAGTTTTGAACGCAAAAAATAATGAAAAAGAGGCAAGTATAGTCGCGAAAGCAGGACAAAAGGGCGCAGTAACACTTGCTACAAATATTGCAGGTCGAGGTACCGATATTATGTTAGCGGAAGAAGTGAAGGAGCTTGGCGGGCTTTTCGTTCTCGGTAGTGAAAGACATGAGTCTAGGCGTATAGATAACCAGTTAAGAGGTCGTTCTGGGCGACAGGGCGATCCAGGAGCTAGTCAGTTTTTTGTTTCTTGCGAGGACGATTTAATGAGAATTTTTGGAGGCGAACGTATAGCGGCCGTTATGGACAGATTGACCGCTGATGAAGAGACGCCAATCGAAAATCGTTTTATATCAAAGAGCCTTGAGGGCGCCCAGAAAAAAGTAGAAGGCTTTAACTTTGATCAGCGCAAGAATCTTGTCCAATATGACGACGTAATGAATCGTCATCGTAAAGCAACTTATATTATGCGCAGGGAAATACTAAAACAAAATGATATTAGCCCGAGAATAAAACAACTCATACAGAACGAAACAGATTTTATTGCAAATTCAGAGAAAATTACGAGCGATGATTATGAAGATATTGTTACAGAGGTATTTCCTTTTAGCGAAAAAACTTTAGATAAGTTATTTTCGGAAGATATTAATAAATTTCCAGCCGCGTTGAAGAAGGAGGCTCAAAAACTCTACGAAGAAAGAGAAAAATTATTTACACCGGAAATTATGCGAAAAGTTGAAAGCGATATATATCTACAAACCTTAGATAATCTATGGATGCAACACTTAGAAAACATGGATCATTTAAGAGAGGGGATTGGTTGGATTAGTGTCGGGCAGCGTGATCCTTTAGTAGAATATCGACGGCAAGCTCAGATGATTTTTGAAACCATGCAGAGAACGTTGCAACACGATGTTTTAAAGTCCTTATTTAGTGCAGAACCGCTCGCAGAAGAAGATATTGATCAGCCTATTGAAACAGAATTAACAAGAGCCGCACGTCAATCGATTGAAAATGCTGATAAGATTATTGACGTAGAAGAGTTTAAGGCAGAAGATTTTGCATATGCCAAATCTTCATCAGCCCCGGTAGTTCAACAACGAAGTAATGCAACTAAAAGATCAAATTTAAAGAAAAAATCGAAATCAAAAGCTAGAAAATCAGAAAGACAAAGAAGACATAAGGGTCGCAGAAAAAAATAAATGAAACATACTGTTACTCAAGTAACTCTTAAAAATGGTATCAAGGGCCTATTTATCAATGTGCCTGATGCGTCTGTGATGACCTATGAGATTAATTTTCGAGCAGGAGATTTTCTAGCGCCTTCAGAAAAATATGAAACAGCGCATCTGATGGAACATATATTATTAGGCGCTAACGATCAGTACCCAAAAAGTCGATTGTTTCAAGCGGAAGTTGAAAAGAATGGCGCTTATTCTAATGCTTCAACCGGAGTGTATGACATAACTTATGAGTTTGAGTGTGCAGATTTTGAGTGGCGAAGAATACTCGAATTAGCCATCCTTGCTATTACGAAACCATTATTTTTAGAGGAAGAATTTGAGGCTGAATTAGGTAACGTAAGAGAAGAATTAGTATCACGATCGAATAATAATTTTCGTCATCTAGGTTTGGCGTTACGACAAGAAAACGGATTAATTGCGATGACTGATCAAGAGAGGTTAAAATTTTTAAATAATGTAACGATTGACGATGTCCGCAAACATTACATAAGCACTCATACTACAGGTAATATGAGATTTGTTTTTGCTGGCAAAATTACAAAAAGTAAACAGGCGGATATGATCAACTTGTTAGAGAATTTGGTACTTCCTCATACTAGTTCGCGGATAGCATTGCCAGATGAAACTCCAAAGAAAATGAAAAAACCACTTTTCATTACAAAAGCGTCGGTTGATAATATCTATTTTTATATTGATACCTTTATGGATAGATGGATGAATAATAAAGAAAGTGATGCACTTTCTTTAGCCAATAATTTACTGACTGAAACATTTCATTCTAGAATATTAGGCGCTGCTAGAGAGCAGGGGATTGTTTATGATGTCAGCTCATCTCATGCTCGTTGGAATGGTGGTAGTAATTGGTGGTTTGCAGCACAGGTTCATCCAGACAATATCAGGCCATTATTTGAATTGATAACAAGAGAACTAATCAATACTAGGAAAGGCTTGCTGAGCGGACAAGACATTCAGAGTTCTAAACAATATGCGCTAGGTAGATATCAAAGAAGTGCACAAACTGTATCGGGGACAGCGGCGGGTTATAGTACGAATTATTTTTTTAATGATAGCGTTGAGGATTATTATGATATTCCGAAACGAATAGAGGCGGTTTCGTTAGAACAAATAGTTGATATAACTAACAAAATGTTTAGTCAACGCATTGGCGGTTTTGGTCTACTTGGCAAAGCTGATGACGAATTAATATCAGACCTTTCAAAAATTGTAAGCCCATTATGGTCAAAATCGTCATTTACAAAGCGATAAGCATAAGTGTAGAATAGTTTTATCTTAGTTTTGATTATATAGGAGCTGTGATGGACGAAAATCAGTCAAATACTAGCCAACCATTAGGCGCACCACAAGCAAATCAACCCTTGGTACCTAATGACAATTTAGGAAACGATATACCAGTTGCAGCTAGTCCAATACCTAATTCAAATACTCAATCAAATTACAATCAACCATCAGAAAACACTGGTAACCAGAATTTGTCGGCAAATGGATTAAGTCAAAATCAAGAATCGCCAATTAATTATCCTATACCATCCGTTAATGAACCAAATGCAGTGAATCCAAATATTCCCCAAACTCCTCCGTTGACACCACCTGCATCGCAACAACTCTCATCTGAACAACAACCAATTCAGCCGCTTCAACCCAATCAATCGAAAATGGGACCAGCTGACAGTCAGTCTAATAAAAAGTTCGGTTTAATCGTCGGAATATTATTGGCAGTATTAATAATACTTACTACCATACTTTTCATCGGTCGCTAAAAACGTTTAAACAGACTATAAACTTAAACTAAGCTATAATTTAGTTTGTATGGATGAGTTGACTCAGAAAATAAGAAAAATTCGGGATAAGATATTTGATGCATCTGATCAGATTAAACTGAAAGATCTTGAGAATAGACTAGGTTCTCTTAAAATAAAAACTCAATCTGAAGATTTTTGGAAAGATTCTAAACAAGCTCAGATTATAATGCGTGAAGTAGGAAGCCTAGAGTCCAGAGTAGAACTCTGGAAAACTATTATGAATGATGCTACCGAGCTCGTAGAACTTGCCGCTCTTAATGACGATAAAATGATTAGCGAACTTGAGACACAATACGTAGACCTAGTTGAAAAGTTTAATACGATTAAAGAACAATTAAAATTTTCTGGTGATCACGATGCAGACAATGCAATATTGTCAATTTATGCTGGGGCAGGTGGGACAGATGCCCAAGATTGGGCAGCTATGTTGCTTAGGATGTACACAAGATATTTTGAGAATCATAATTTCAAAACAGAGTTAATTAATCAAACTCCCGGTGAAGAAGCAGGGATAAAGAATGCTACACTTGTAGTAAATGGAGATTTTGCATACGGCAAACTTAAATCTGAACATGGTGTCCATAGACTCGTTAGGTTAAGCCCGTTTAATTCCGATAATTTGCGGCAGACAAGTTTTGCTAAAGTAGACGTTCTGCCAAAAATTGATCGATCAGATCAGCTTGATATTGATGAAAAAGATATAAAGATTGACGTTTTTCGTGCTGGTGGGCATGGCGGTCAAAGCGTCAATACAACTGATTCAGCCGTTCGATTAACGCATATACCTACTGGGATAGTAGTGAGTATTCAAAACGAACGCTCGCAACTACAAAATAAAGAAACAGCGATGACGATACTGCTTTCAAAGCTGTCCCAGCTTCAAATCGAACAACATCAAGAAAAGATTCAGTTATTGAAAGGTCCTAACAAATCAGCAGAATGGGGCAATCAAATCCGTTCCTATATACTTCATCCTTATAAACTAGTGAAGGATTTAAGAACAAATTATGAAACAACAGATGTGAATAAAGTTTTGGACGGCGATATCGATGATTTTATAAATTCTTATCTAGACAATAATTTGAACGAGAATTAATCAAATCCATCCTATGTAACTAATAATGCTTTTGCTATAATGTAGAACGTGATTTTATTAGATAGGGTAACCAGAGTATATAACAAGACAAACGTAGCATTAGATCGGGTTAGCCTACATGTAGAACCTAAAGAATTCGTAATTATTGTTGGTCCGAGCGGAGCTGGTAAATCAACTTTTTTAAAACTATTAACCAGAGAAGAGCGTCCTAATAGCGGAAAAATTGTTGTGGGTGGTATTGATTACGAACATCTAAAAGATAAAAAGATTCCATTAATTCGCAGAAAAATTGGAGTTGTTTTTCAGGATTTTAAATTACTCCCAAATAAAACAACTTATGAAAACGTAGCATTTGCTCTTGAAATTGTGGGGGCTAGTAACAGTGAAATAAAACATACTGTGCCTAGAGTTTTGGCGATAGTTGGCTTAAAAGGCAAGGAAAAACAATACCCATGGCAATTATCAGGGGGAGAAAGGCAGAGAGCGGCCATCGCTAGAGCTATCGCACGTCAGCCAAAAATATTAATTGCCGACGAACCTACAGGCAACCTTGATCCTGCTCATGCATGGGACGTAATCAAGGTTTTAGAGAAGATTAACAAATATGGTACTACAGTCTTACTAACTACTCACAACCAAGAAATTGTTAATAAATTAAAACGTCGAGTTATTACAATCGAAAAAGGAAAAATCGTTAGCGATAGAGCTAGAGGGAACTATACAGCTTGATATGAAAAGAGGGTTGATACAATTTGAGCGGATAATTAAAAGTGGATTTATTAATTTTTTCCGTAATGCCTGGCTAGCAGTTGCTGCTATAGCTGTAATGGTTATCACCCTTTCAATTTTATTGTTCTCGGTTATTGCAAATGCAACTTTCGCTAATACAATTGCTCAGATAAACGACAAGATAGACATATCGGTTTATTTAACTGATGAAGTAGCCGAAGATGAAGGGGCTCGGAATACATTAATTAACCAAATAACTAATCTTGAAAACGTTCAGTCAGTTAGTTTTGTTTCTAAAGATGACGCACTAGATAAATATAAAGAACAAAATAAAGATAATCCTGATTTGTTGATCGCAATCTCGCAAACGGATAACCCGCTACCAGCAAGCTTGTTAATTAAACCTATTAATACTGATGATATTCAACCGATTAAAGAATTTCTCGAAAGTGCAGATATAAAAAAATTACAATCCGAGGAAACTTCCTATTCTGGAGACAGGAAAGAAGCTATTGATAAAATCGCTCTTGCGACTAGTTTCATCAGGAAGGCTGGTGTGTTTGGTGTAATAATATTTGCATTAATTTCTATGCTGATTATTTTTAATACTATTCGTATGGCGATTTTTAATCGACGAGAAGAATTATCAATTATGAGATTATTAGGCGCTAGTACATCTTATATTCGAGGACCATTTGTTGTAGAGACAATTATGTACGGAGTAATTTCAGCCATAATCTCAGTCATGTTATGTAGTGCAATTTTCGCAGTACAAACAAATGCATTTAGCGCTACAACTCTAGGCTTACTAGATATTCAATATGCAAGTGATTATTTTGCTCAGTATTTCTGGTATATTCTTGCCATTCAATTAATGATTGGAGTTTTTATTGGCGCATCGTCATCGATAATTGCAACACGGAGATATCTGAAATTCAAAAGCTCAAAATAACCACACAATAATGCTAATAAATAAAAGAAGGCTATTGTCAAATGATAAGTCTATATGATATAATTGTTATGCTAATTAAAAAATGAAACATATAAATAAAGAATTATTAAAGAAATCGATAAAACCACGCTATCTATTATCTGTAGGTGTTGGTTTTTTATTGGTTGCGTCTCTGAGTTTTAGTCCAGTTTTTGCAAGTCTACAAGAGCAAATTAATCAACTCAATGCTCAAAATTCTAATAAAGAAGAAAAAGTCGAAGATCTTGAGGATTCAGCATCAAGTATTGAAGATAGGATTAATAAAATTGCGGGTCAAATAGCTTCAAAACAATTTGAAATCAACAAAAGCGAAAAGACGATATCAAAGTTAGAAAAAACTATCAAGCAAAAAGAGATTGAGTTAGAAAAACAACGTGATTTATTAGGGCAGAACATCCGAGCCATGTATATCGAAGGGGATATCTCGACCTTAGAAATGTTAGCTTCTAGCAAGGATTTAAGCGAGTTTGTCGATAAAGAACAATACAGAAACTCTGTCCAAGAAAAAATTAAAACTACCCTAGCAACTATTAACGAACTAAAAGACCAATTAGAAAACGCAAAAGCTGAGATAGAATTATTATTAAAGGATCAAAAAGAACGACGAGATGAATTATCTAATCAAAAAGCCGAACAAGATGGACTATTGTCTCTGAACGCTAGCGAGCGAAGTCAGCTAAATTCTCAAATTAAGGCTAATAGTAAAAAAATTGCAGAACTCCAAGCAGAGCAGGTACGCCAAAACCTTGCATCTCTTGGCGGTAGTGTAGTTCCTGGAGTCCGAGGAGGTGGAGGGTATCCGTACGGTAACGCTGTTTGTTTGTTCCCTGGAGCTGCTGACCCGCCTTGTATGAATTATGATTGGGGCTACCCAAACGCAAGTCCATATAATAGAAGATTATTTGATGAGTGGGGTTACGGTTACAGGAATTGTACAAGCTGGGTTGCTTACAGGGTGACAGCTGCTAAGGGTTATACGCCTGCGGGCTTATCTAACTTGGGTCATGCAAAAAGTTGGCCATATAACACTAGTCGTCCGACTGGAAATACTCCAAAAAAAGGTGCTGCAGCTGTAACTGGTGGCACTTATGGTCACGTAAGATATGTCGAGCAGAAGAATAGCGACGGTTCAATTGTTGTAAGTGATTATAATCTAGGTGGAGACGGAGTATATAGGGTATATACAGTTAGCGCCGCCACAGCAAGTACTTATACATATATCTATTTTTAAAAATATAAACAGGATGGTTAAGTAATCAAAATCATCTGCTATATAAAAACAAGCATATTCGCGTATACTATTTTGTAATGGATATAAACAAAAAAGATTTTAATTCCAAAAATAATTTTGGTGAACCAAGATCAAGGAAATCAGGATTCCGACACTATCTAACACTAAGTATTATTGGTATTTGTATTTTTGTCGGTGGCTGGTCGCTCGGTTCTAGCAACATTGATATTTCGTTATTTGACAATAATATTAAGACTCAAAATGAAAATTTGCCAGCAGAACTAGATTATTCATCTGTTGATGAAGTTTATGATTTAATCCGTGAGAATTATGACGGTGAACTAAAGTTAGATGCGGTTATGAATGGCTTAAAGAATGGGCTAGCAAATTCAACGGGCGATCCATATACCGAATATTTAAGTAAAGAAGAGGCTGATGAGTTTGATGACGAACTGAATGGGTCATTTAGCGGTATAGGCGCAGAGTTGTCAAAAGAAAATGACTTACTCGTGGTAGTTTCGCCGATTAGCGGGTTTCCTGCTGATAAGGCTGGGTTACTACCCAAGGATGTAATAACTGAGATCGATGGAGAAAATACCTTTGATATGTCATTAAGCCAAGCTGTAAATAAAATTAGGGGTGAATCTGGTAGCTCTGTAGAATTAAAAGTACTTCGAAAAGGTGAAAATCCAAAGAAACTAAAAATAATTAGAGAAAATATTACGATTCCAAGCGTTGAGTCATCGATGAAAGAAAATAACATCGGCTATATAAAAATATCTCGTTTTGATGAATCTACGGCTGATTTAGCTAAAAAAGCATCTGAAAACTTGAAGTCAAAAGGTGCTAAAAAAATTATTCTAGATTTACGCGGCAATCCAGGAGGACTCATAACTTCAGCAGTTGATGTATCCAGCTTATGGTTAGAAAAAGGTACTTTGGTAGTTCAGGAAAAGCGCGGTGAAACTGTTATTGAAAGCCATGATGCTAATGGAACAAATCTATTACTCGGATTTGAGACAGTTATCTTGATCGATGAAGGTAGTGCAAGTGCTAGTGAGATAGTAGCTGGTGCACTTAAAGACCATAATAAAGCAACTTTAATTGGAGAAGACAGCTATGGTAAGGGAAGTGTCCAGCAACTCACTCCAGTTAGTAGTGGAGGTTTGCTTAAAATCACAATAGCAAGGTGGTATACGCCGAATGGACGTAATATCGATAAAGAAGGGATTAGTCCTGACAAAAAAGTGCCAATGACTGGTAACGATACAAAATCTGATTCAGATCAACAACTAAACTATGCAATAAAATACTTAGATAATAATTGAGATCTGGGTTTAATACTAGCTCAAAATGTGTTAGTATTTGGTTTGATAAATTAAGGGAGAATAGGTGGCAAAACGACCTACTAAATATATATTTGTAACAGGCGGAGTGCTATCAGGGCTCGGCAAGGGTATAACTGGCGCATCTATAGGGACAATCCTTAAGAGCAGAGGCCTCTCAGTAAATATACAAAAATTAGACCCATATTTGAATGTAGATGCCGGAACATTAAATCCTGCAGAACATGGAGAATGTTTCGTAACTAAAGATGGAGCAGAGACCGATCTTGACCTTGGTCATTATGAAAGATTCTTAGATGTAGAGCTTACTTCATCGAGCTCAGTTATGAGCGGAAGAGTATTACGTAGATTGATCCAGGATGAGCGCGATGGTAAGTATCTGGGAAAAACAGTACAGGTTGTTCCGCATTTTACGGACGCAATTCAGACTTACATAGATCAGGCTAGTGCTGGCTTTGATGTCCATATAGTTGAAATAGGTGGAACGGTGGGAGATTATGAAAGCCCAGCATTTTTTGAAGCGATTAGAGAGTATCGAACGCGCACGGGTTCAGACAATTGTATAAATGTTCAGGTTGTATATCTTCCATTTTTAGGCGCGAGTAAAGAGATTAAAACAAAACCCGCTCAGAACGCTACCAGAGAGTTGAGAAGTATGGGTATAATGCCTGATTTGCTAGTAGCTCGGTGCGAAGAAGATCCAAAGAATCCAAGGGTTAAACAAAAGTTGAGTACATTTTGTGGAGTCCCGGAAAGTGGAATCGCAATACTGCCTAATGCAAAAAGCGTATATCAAGTTCCACTAACTTTAGAAGATCAGGGAATAGGCGATTATATAGTTGCCAAGCTTGGCTTAAAACACAAACGATCTAATATGAAACAATGGCGCGAAATGGTTGACATGATTACGACCAAACCAAAAAATAAGATAAAAGTAGGATTGGTTGCAAAGTATCTTGATAATGAGGACACATACATATGTGTCATTGAAGCACTAAAAAGCGCTAGCTGGCATAGTGGGGTCAGTATCGATTATTCTTGGATTGACGCAGAGAAATGTGAAAAAATGTCGCCTAGCCAACTCGAGAAGGCTTTCTCGAAAGTCGATGGGATAATCGTACCAGGTGGATTTGGAGAACGAGCACTTGAAGGAAAAATAAAAGCTGCCCAATATGCTCTTAAAAATAAGGTTCCTTATTTGGGATTATGTCTAGGTTTACAGATGGCAGTTATCGCGGCAGCAAGGAATTATGGTATACAAAGCGCAACAAGCACCGAACTCGACGACAGTAGTCCTGACCAAGTAGTATCTACGATGAATTCTCAAAAAGGATTAGAAAATACAGGTGGCACAATGAGGCTTGGAAATTATCCGTGCGACCTTGACAAAGATTCAATCTCTGCAAAGTATTACAAAAGTAGAAAAATTGTCGGTAGACACAGACATCGCTACGAATGTAACAATGATTATAGGGACAGTTACGAAAAATGGGGTATTAAGGCTGTAGGTTTGTCGCCTGATAAAAACTTAGTTGAAGTTATCGAAGGGATAGATCATCCGTTTTTTGTTGCTTCCCAGTTTCACCCAGAGTTTAATTCTAGACCAAATAAACCTCAGCCATTGTTTAAGGGTTTTGTAGAGAGTCTACTTGCTAAAAAATCATAAATAACTTAGCATTATCATTATATGATGGAAAATATAAATATTAGTACACAACAAGCTAGGGCAACAAAAAGATATGAAATTAAATAAATTAGAATCAGTGAGTTATAACTAAATGAGCAGCCAAAAAAAGATATTATTAGTCGAAGATGATGATGGATTAGCAAATGTTTATCGAATGCGACTTGAGACTGAAGGCTTTAGCGTACGTCGTGTACCAAATGGTGAAGACGCACTAGCTTCTGCGGTTGAATATCGACCTGATCTTATATTGCTCGATGTTATGATGCCAAAAGTGAGTGGGTTTGATGTGCTGGATATTCTTCGTAATACCCCAGAGACCTCAAATATTAAGATTGTTATGTTAACTGCATTAAGTCAGGATAGTGATAAAGAAAAGGCCGAGAAGCTTGGTGTGGATGACTATATGGTTAAGTCGCAAGTTGTTATTGCCGATGTTGTCGAGCGCGTCAAGCATCATTTAGGAGTCTAGCATCGGTGCTGGTATTGACAAAAATATTGTTATAATGTATACTTATATTGTTTCTTAATTCGAAAGATACAAAAATGACTCAAAAACAAAATGAATTAAATAATAAGATTAGTATTGGTTTTAGCGAATATAATGACGCTATTATTTCGAGCGCTATCGCACATCAAGACTGATCTATTTTTATTATTTAACTATTACTTCTGTTCTACGGGCGGTTTTGCCAGTAAATCTTTTGAATTTTCGAGTTTTAAAAGTGACGACACCATCTTTTGCTGCATGGATAGTGAAGTTGCGACTCATAAATGTACCATCACCAGAACGTTTAGTCATTCCGATTTGTCTAACAATTACTTGACCTGTTTTAACCGGTTGTCCACCAAATAGTTTAACGCCAAGTCTTTGACCTTGGGAGTCTCTGTTATTTTTACTTGTGCCGCCGGCTTTAACGTGTGACATTTATCAACTCTTTCTGATTAATGGTAGTAGTTCTCGACAAACGATTTGGCCTTCGCGATAGTACACCAAGTCCTCGTTCTTAGCATGAACAAACTTAATACGAGTATAGCCTATTGTCTCGAGATGGTCAAGGAGGGGCAGGTGTAAAAACCCTTTTGTTGTTTTCCAGGCAGGCACTGCTATGCAAAGTCTAGTTTTTGGCGGGGTTTGAGAAGCAATATTTTTTAGGAATTTTTTAAGTATTGTATCAACGTCTCTAATTATTGTATCTAATACTTGCGGGGCGGGCAGAGAACTTAATGGGCGACCGAGATAGGTTTCTGAAGAAATTGCGCTAAATTGTACGCCATATATTTTTTGCCAATTAGCTTTTGTAGCATCTTGACAATCTATGGTTATTTTCTCAGGGAAATTGTCGACTCGCTTTCTCAACCAGACATCTATATTTTCCTTAGAATAATCAATCATTCTTGGCTCCAAATCTGTGCCAATTACTTTAAATCCCATCAGTAAAGCTTCTTGCAAAATTACTCCCGTGCCACAAAAAGGATCTAGGATAATCGAATCAGGAGCAGGGTTTGCGAGATTGATAATAGTTTGGGCGAGTTTTGGAGATAACATCCCAACTTTGGCATCACGTTTTGGCCTTGCTTGATCTCTAGCGGAATATGCATTGATATCTTGGACGTGTATTGTTTTTGCCATATATATTTTATTATTTGCCCCAATAAAGCATAATTCTATCGATCCAGGCTTGGTTAATTTGTTGTGATAAACTTGGGCACTTGATAATGCCGTTTCTGTATTTGGCACTAATCTGAATGGCGTTTTGTTAGCTTTGACGACTTTTTTTAGCCTTAATCCTGTTTTTAATAATTGTTTTGGGTTGATTCTTAAACTGTATGCACTTAACCCTAAGGTTAATTTTTTTGAACCATCAGAAATATATTCTGATATCGATTGCATTAAGTAGGACTCGACATTGTCCCAGTTATTGTCATCAAAAACATGAAGTAATTGACATAATTTTACGGTGCCACCAAGTCTTTTGTAATCAATATTTGCTGGATCTAGATTTACTAGCACTGATTCACTGGACAGTTTAGAAACATTGTTTGATCCAAATAAACTTTCTAGTTCGGCTGTTGCAATTGCCGGCAATCTTCCTAAAATACAAATTGATTTATTATCCATATCACAATTATAGCCATAAATATGTCGTATAATGAATTAATAAAATACTTATGTCTGAAGAATTAAAGAAAAAGGTACCTTGGAAGCTAATTGTAAATGCAATTACTATCCTTGCATTAGTAGGTTTGATTTACATTGCGAGAGATCAAATTGCTGAAACAATCAGCAATGTCGGTAATTTGAAAAAATTTGCACTATTTTTAATGTTGCCAGCTCAAATACTTAACTACCATGCTTATTCACAAATGTACCAGGACTTATTTTATATATTAGATAAAAAAGTAAGATATCTGAAAATGTTTAGATTGCAAATGGAATTGAACTTTGTAAATACTGTTTTTCCAAGTGGAGGAGTCACTGGGGTGTCTTACTTTGGAATACGAATGAAGAGTATGGGAGTTAGCGCCGGTCAGGCCACGCTTGTCCAATTCATGAAATATATATTAATATTTATATCTTTTCAGATTCTACTAGCAACGGGGCTCATTATTTTAGCTTTGGGCGGGCAGGCTAGTAACTTAGCGGTTTTAGTTGCAGGTTCGTTGGCTACGATGTTATTTGTTGGTACTTTTATTGGGGCGTATATTTTAGGTAGCAAATCCAGAATCAATAAATTTTTCACTTTTCTAACAAAAATACTAAATAGAGTAATCCATGTATTTCGTCGTCGTCATCCAGAAACTATTAATATTCAAACCGTGGAAGATCTTTTTACCGATCTACATGAAAATTATATGTTAATCAAAAATAATCCTAAGGTATTAAAAAGACCTTTAGTTTCGGCCTTGTTCGCAAATATAGCAGAGGTCATAACCATATATATTGTTTACATTGCATTTGGGCAATGGGTTAATCCAGGCGCTGTAATCATTGCGTATGCAGTCGCGAATTTTGCTGGAGTAATTTCTGTTTTTCCTGGCGGAGTAGGGGTGTATGAATTTTTAATGACTGGTGTGTTGGCTTCTGCTGGCGTACCGGCTGGTGTTAGCTTGCCGATAACAATTACATATAGAATTATTAATATGACAATCCAATTACCGCCTGGTTATTACTTCTATCATAAAGCCATTCACGATAAGAATTATAATCGCTGATGCAAGACTCAATTATAGAATTTAGTGTTAGCGATTTTGTCTCAGTATTCAATCAGACTATAAATTATGCATACCCGCAGGTTGTGATTGTTGGCGAAGTTAGTAACTTTTCTATTAGCAAAAATACTTGGTTATTTTTTAATCTTAGAGATGAAAATTCTAGCGTCAAATTTTTTGGATCCATATTAAAGCTACCTGCGCCTATTGAAGACGGCATGATGCTAAAAGTAATGGCTGTTCCTCAGTTACACCCAAAGTTTGGGTTTAGTTTGCAAATTCAATCAATTCAACTATTTGGTGCGGGTACGATTAAGCGTGCGAATAGCTTATTGCAAAACAAACTCGAAAGAGAGGGTATCTTTGATAAATCGAGAAAGAGAGCTCTACCTCCGTCTCCAAATCGCATTGGGTTAATTACTTCCTCGGAATCTGCAGCATATGGCGATTTCATCAAAGTATTGAATCATCGATGGTGTGGAGTGGAAGTTATCCATTTTGAAACATCAGTTCAAGGCGAACATTCAGCCTTAAAAATTGCTGATGCAATTAATAAAGCTAATAGTCAGATTCCTGATTTAGAAGTAATCGTAATTACTAGAGGCGGTGGCAGTAATGATGATTTACAAGCGTTTAACGACGAACAATTGGTTCGTGCGATCGCAGGAAGCAAAATACCTACTTTAGTAGCGGTTGGGCACGAAAGGGACTATACTTTTGCCGAACTTGCCGCAGACAGGCGGGCAAGCACTCCTAGTAATGCGGCCGAGGTTTTAGTTCCAGATAAAAGAACAGAGCTTTTTTCTATTAAAAATATTCAAGAATCTATAAATACCATATTAGATAATGTATTTTTTGATATAAAACATGAGATTGAAGATACAACAATTAGTCTTAGTACATTGTGCTCAAATCTATTCCATAACGAGCAAGCCCAGATTCTAATTAAAGAACAATTACTTCGCAGTCTTGATCCAGTAAAAATACTTGATAGGGGTTATGCAATAATTTCAAAAGATGGATTGAGTATTAGATCTGTCTCAAAACTAAATCTGGGCGATTCTATTAATATTAAGTTGGCTGACGGAATAGTAATGGCTGAAATTAATGATATCAAGGTAAAATAAATACATGACTAAAAATAAAAGACGAAAATATCTAGAAATTAGAAAAGAGCTAGATGAAGTTTTAGCAGACATGCAAACTCTAAACAACGATGTTGATCGTGCATTAGAACTTCACAAAAAAGGTACAATCTTGCTTGAGGAGTTGAGTGATTATCTAAAAAACGCAGAGAACATAATCAAAACATTTAAAACAAAATGAATATATTTATTTTGATATTGTCGGTTATTGTTTTTTGTTTTGGATATGTTATTTTGTTTGGCGCACCATATTTACCTACAAAAAAACAGCAAATTATTTCAGCCATTGATCTCTTGAATTTAAAAAAAGGACAAACCTTAATTGAATTAGGATGTGGTGACGGACGCGTGTTAAAGTATGCCGCTAAAAAGGGACTTATAGTAATCGGCTATGAGCTTAATCCGTTACTTGTTTTGGTTGCCAAGATTAATAACTATAAATACAAAGATAAGGTTACAGTTATTTGGGGTAATTTTTGGAATATCAAATTACCAAAAACAGATGGCATATACTGTTTTTTGCTAGATAAATACATGGATAAATTAAACAATAAAGTATTAAATGAAGTTCAAAACCCAATCAAATTGGCAAGTTATGCATTTGAAATAACAGGGAAAAAGCCGCTAAAGATTTCAAATGGAGTGTTTTTATACACCTATAAGTGACGGTTTATTTATTAACACTACTTGTAAGAAGTGAAGGTTTTGGTATAACATTAGCATTATGACATTTAAAAAAATGAATAATATTGGCGGGGTTAATCTACTTGTAGTGGCGTTGATTTTCGTTTTTGTCCTATTTTTGGGTGCCTTAGGCTTTGGATATTGGGCTTACACTGAGAGAACCGATTATAAAAATAATGTTGATGAAAAAATTGAGACTGCGGTGGAAGTAGCAAAAAAGGAGACTGCGACACAAAAGGATAATGAGTTTATAGAAAGAGAAAAACGACCTTTGCAAGTATATTCTGGACCGTCATCTTTTGGGTCAATATCGATTCAGTATCCAAAAACATGGAGCGCATATGTCGAGGACAATAACGATTCAACACCAATCACAGGTTTTTTCCATCCAAATTATGTTCCTAGTATAAAGGGTGACACAGCCTTCGCGTTTAGACTAGAGGTCTCTAATGATAGCTACGCGAACGAGATTAAACAATTTGATTCGGATGTAAAAAATGGAGAAGCCAAAGCGCAACCGTATAAGCCAGTTAATGTAGATAATATTATTGGATCAAGAATAACGGGAAAAATTTCTAGTGACAAACAAGGCGTATTAATATTGATACCATTGCGCGATAAAACTATAAAATTATGGACTGAGGCTGATCAGTTTGTGCCAGATTTCGAAAAGAATATTTTGAAAAACTTTAAGTTTAGCCCATAGTTTTTTGCTCTAACCCTTATATATCACAACAACTTTGGCCTAACAGCCGTGATATACTTTTTAAGTATTGATTGTGAGGGGAGAGTATTTGAAGTGTGATGGAAAGTCTTGACTCCAAGGATTTGAATACACGTTTGCTATATGCTCTTGCAGAAGAGTTAAAAATTCCGTTTTTGCAGGTTGCTAGGAGTGCAGAATTTGGGCGATTAATGAACGACAAGGATCAGTATAAGAGGATAGAATACACCGCCGATGCCGCCATCAAATTACTTGATAGTTATACATTGAGCTCGCAGTCTGCTATAAATAGATTACCTTTTGAACTATCACCAATAGCACTAACATCTACTATGTATGATTGTGCAGAAAATTTACGCAGATTCACTAGTCTTTATAACACTGTGATTGATATTAAGGTAGAGGGCAAGTGTGGGCTTGTTATGGCAAATAAAGATGCCTTAGAAGCAGCTTTGACAAGTTTGGCCTATACTTTTATTTCTGCAAATGACTATAAGATAAGAAAAATTATTACATTATATGCTCGTAGTGAAAATAATATTATAAGCGCTGGCGTGTTTAGCAATAGTACCAACATAAGTAAAAAAACATTAGATGATGCCCGAAAATTGTACGGTAATGCTCGGCAGCCAGCCTCAAGATTAACACATAATAGTGGAGCGGGATTATATATCGCCGATTCGCTGTTTTTCGCAATGCAAAGTAAATTGGATTACTCAAGACATAATAAATCGCGTGGTCTGATAGCACGATTGATTCCTAGCGCCCAATTATCTCTGTTGTAGTTGGCAATAATATATACTACAGATTATTATATATATATGATAGACGTACTGTTGGTTGAGCCTGATGCACTGCTCGGTAGTACTTATAAAAAATTTCTACAAAGAGCAAACTATAAAGTTGATTTACAAACTAATCCTCAAGCTTCGATTCATGCTCTCGATAGACAAATTCCAAAACTAATTATTCTAGAAATACAATTAGGTGAACATAACGGGATAGAGTTTTTATATGAACTACGCTCGCATCCCGATTGGCGTGATATCCCAATTGTAATTAATTCTGTTATACCTGGCGATGTTCTCGGTATTAGCTCATTAATGGCAGATAAGCTTGGCATAGTAGAAATTTTGTATAAACCTCGAGTCACTTTAGATAAGCTATTGTCTCTAGTTAATGATCTTGTGGGGTTAAAAAATGCCCGCACCAAATAGTTTATCTACTACTGGTATTGTTTTAAAAAGAATTAATTTTGGTGAAGCCGATAGAATCTTGACGGTAATCACTCCGGATTATGGCAAATTAAGCTTAATTGCGAAAGGCGTCAGAAAGGAAAAAAGTAAACTGGCAGGAGGCATAGAATTATTCAGCATTAGTAATATTAGTTTTATACCGCCAAAAAAAGAAATCGGGACGCTAACTTCTAGTAGACTGGTTACGCATTTTGGTGAAATCGTAAAAGATTTAAATAGGACAAATACTGCCTATGTCATATTAACTACAATAGACTCAGTTACGAGAGATAGTAGCGAGATTGATTATTACAATCTATTATTACGTTCACTTTCAGCTCTAGACAACACAATCTATAGTCTCAAATTGACCGAAGCCTGGTTCTATATGAATCTTATTAAAATTATGGGCCACGAGCCAAACTTGATAACTGATCAAGAAGGCTATAGTTTAGCAGAAGAAAGTAGTTATATTTTTGATTTTGATGATATGTGTTTTTCACGAAGTTCTGGTGGCCAGTATAATAGTAGACATATCAAATTACTTCGATTACTTGCAAGTGAAAATATTGAAAAAATTAGTGTAGTAGGTGGAGTTGATTTAGAAGTTGATTTATGTCTAGTTTTGTTACAACAAATTCTACAGAACTATCAGTAAAGCTATCTGATACAATAGAACGTAATATGAGTCCCGTTAGAAATTTCTAACGGATTCATAATAATTATAAAATGACAATAAAACTAAACATCATAAAGGATCTCTAACGGGATGAGTAAAAAAGTTAGCCTAGAAGACATAGTAAGCTTGTGTAAACGACGTGGGTTTGTATATCCGGGGAGTGAAATTTATGGAGGAGAAGCTGGGTTATATGACTATGGCCCTTACGGCGTAGAGTTATTAAATAACCTAAAAGCAGCTTGGTGGAAGGCGAATGTTTCAAGTAGAGCTAATTATGTTGGACTCGATTCAGCAATGTTTAAGCATCCAAAAGTCTGGGAAGCATCGGGCCATGTTGGTGGGTTTGCAGATCCACTGGCGGAATGTAAGATTTGTCATACTCGGATTCGAGTAGATAAAGAACTCGGCGCAATTGGTGTTGAGGCGGATGAGAAAATGACAGAAGCCGAGCTGAACAAGTTATTCAATGATAATCGCGATAAAATAAAGTGCCCAAAATGTGGTAATAAAGATTTTACAGACGCTAGACCATTTAATTTGCTAGTCAAATCAAACCTTGGTGATTTTACTGGTCAGGATGATAGACCTGTGTATTTACCGGGTGAGGCATGTCAAGGCATCTATCTTAACTTCAAAAATGTAGTCGATACCACGCGTGTAAAAATACCATTTGGTATTGGACAAATCGGTAAAGCTTTTAGAAACGAAATAAGCCCACGCAACTTTTTATTCCGAACCCGCGAGATGGAGCAGGCCGACACACAGTATTTCGTAAAACCAAAGCAGAATAAAGACGCATACGAACAAATTAAAAAAGATCGTTGGCAATGGTATCTGGATATTGGAATCAATCCAGAAAATTTGCGCTGGAAAAAGCATGAATACTTAGTTTTTTACTGCAAAGAGGCTTGGGATATAGAATACAATTATCCGTCGCTTGGTTTTGACGAACTAGAGGGTATACATGATCGTTCTGATTACGATTTATCTCAGCACATGAAGTTTTCAGGCAAAGATTTGAACTATCAAGATCCTGTAACTAATGAAAAGTACATTCCATGGATTCTAGAAACATCAGTTGGATTGGGTCGGATGTTTTTGGCTGTGCTGTGCGATGCTTACGTACTGGAAGAAGTAGAGGGCGAAACCAGAACGGTCCTCAAGTTATCGCCAAGTCTTGCGCCTGTTAAAGTTGCTGTTTTCCCGCTGTTAAAGAACAAACCAGAGCTGGTTAAAAAGGCTAAAGAAATATTTGACAGCCTAAGCCAAACGATGACATGCGAATTTGATGATAACGGCAATATTGGTAAGCGGTATAGAAGGCAGGACGAAATCGGTACGCCATACTGTGTGACAGTAGATTTTGATACTTTAGACGATGATTCGGTTACTGTTCGCGATAGAGATACCACTAAACAAGAACGAGTTAAGATAAATGAACTGTTTGGCAAGTTAAAACTCGCACCATAATATTAATTATTTTTTAATCGCTAAAATAAAAACATAGTGAGCTAATTAGGGAAAAGTCGATGTCTAACAAAACTGCTACAATTGAGTTAGTATGAAAAATCCTATAATTCGGATTCAAAGAGCGCCATTACTGGCGAATGTCAAAGTCCAGTCTGATATTAATAAAGTTTTATCTTTTGATAAACTTGAGCAACGCGCCGATGATTATCGCAAGGCATGGAATAAATACGAAGACCAAGTTTTAAAGGGGGTGCAGAAAATATATGATTTAAGTTTTAGATTGCCAATGATTGATGTCGCTATCGCTCCATGGACGGTCGGGGCTGGCATCAGCTTCCCATTAATAATTGACAGTAAAAGCGAACCGGATGAATTTGTCGATGTATTGGCGCATGAGTTAATTCACGTTTTGTTGACTGACAATAATATTCTTACAGTTATGAACATTAAAAGTCGCAATCGATTAAAGTTCGGTGAATTATTTGGAGATGAACACTCTGACACAACATTAGTGCATATTGCTGTGCATGCTGGGTTAAAAAGATTGTACCTAGATATATTAAAAGACCCAACTAGACTAGATCGTGATGTTGAGCATTGCAAGAAATTACCTGATTACAAGAAAGCATGGGACTATGTTGAAAACAACGACTACAATCAAATTTTAGAAAAAATCACAAATAGATATAAAGAAATTGCTGCAAAATGAGAGAGATTGAAGTAAAGGCAAGAATCAAAAATCTTAAAAAACTTGAGAAAGTTTTGGTTGAGCAGGGGATTGTACTTAGCGAAAAACTAACTCAGCATGATGTAGTTTATGGCGAACCTGGCAATAAAGATAATGAAGCCGGAGCTAATTGGCTTAGAATAAGAACAGAAAATGATAGTAAAGTATACTTCACGTTAAAGCGTTCGG
Source organism: uncultured Candidatus Saccharibacteria bacterium (assembly GCA_964584895.1). GTDB lineage: Bacteria > Patescibacteriota > Saccharimonadia > Saccharimonadales > JAGQNJ01 > DAISWO01. Next base: position 48,767 of record CAZPAW010000003.1, on the reverse strand, counting down.
TTGTTGGACATCTGGATAGTATTGAGCACGAAACGATAGTTGATGACGACAAAGAGCTAGAAGAGATTATTAAGCTACTGGGTTACGAATTATATTCGGACATTACAAAGATGCGTCGTAAGGCAAAAGTAGGGGATATAGAGATTTGTGTTGATAGTGTACCGAGTTTAGGCGATTTTATTGAGGCTGAATTGATTATGAGTCATGATAGTGATCACGACGATGTAGTTAGAGAATTGTGGGATTTGCTTGAGTCGTTGGGGATAGATAAGTCGGATGAAGTGCATGAGGGTTACGACGTGTTAGAGCGAAGACAACGGGGCCTATAAAAAACTTAATCTAAAATAACTATAGACTTATAATAAAAAAGGTAGTATAATAACAAAATTGTTAATATAGTTTAAAAAGGGGAGAGATATGAATAAAACAGTACAGAAAATCAGAGTATTTTTAATGTTGGCGGTAGCAGTTGTAAGCGTTGGCGTAGTTATGACACCAACAGCATCAGCAAAACCAATACCATGGAATTACTCAATATGTTTGTCTCGCCAGCCAATGCTAAGCACAACAACAAACTCTAAGCATCCGTGCGTAAAGATACTTCAAAGAAAACTAAATAACTTTTATCATGTAAGTCCTCGATTAGTTGTAGATGGGGTATTTGGTCAAAAGACTAAAAAAGCAGTCAAACAGTTCCAGGCTTTAAAGAGTTTAACCCAAGATGGTATTGTAGGACCTCGAACGTGGAATGCATTACTCGCAGACTTCACTCCTGGTGACTAAATAAAGAATAATCTTTTTAAAAATAGCCACACATAAATGTGGCTATTTTTTGTTAAGCGAAAATGATGTCGTCTATAGGCTATACTTGTATAACGATATGGATCAGGAATTAGCACTAGAAATTATGGAGCAGGGCGAGAGTGTATTATTAACTGGGCCGGCTGGGTCGGGTAAAACGTATGTTTTAAACGAATTTATAAGGCGCGCTAAAAAACATCACAAGACAGTTGCCGTGACAGCAACCACAGGACTAGCAGCTACCCATTTGGGCGGAAACACTATTCATTCATGGAGCGGAATAGGCATTTTAGAAGAACTACCAAAAAAATTCTCAGACGGATTAACAAAAACAAAAATTGATAATTTAACAAAATCCGATATCTTGATAATTGACGAGATATCTATGCTTCATGATTATCGCTTGGATATGATCGATGATCTACTACGAAAAGTCCGTAAAAACGATATTCCTTTTGGTGGATTACAACTAATATTGTGCGGAGATTTTTTTCAACTACCGCCTGTTAATCGTAGTGGCGCTAAAACGGGATCTTTTGTGGTTAACTCGTCATCTTGGCGTGATCTTGGTCTAGTGATTTGTTATCTTGATGAACAGCATCGTCAAGACGATGAAGTATTTCTGAGTATTTTAAATGCAATCAGAAATAATGATATTCGTAGACGTCACGTATCGGCCTTGCAGGACAGAATGAATAAATCCCTGAACGCTTCGATCGTTGCGACAGAACTTCATACCACAAATATAGACGTAGATAGTCTGAATGACCGCCAATTAAAAAATCTGGTAGGTGATGAACATACTTACAATATGCAAACATCAGGCAAGGAATATTATAAAGAGTCCTTAAAACGGTCGTGTCTAGCACAAGAAAAACTAGTCTTAAAAAAAGGTGCGCTAGTAATTTGTATTAAAAATAATTCAGAAAAAAAGTTTGTAAATGGATCGCTTGGTGAGGTAATAGGATTCGATAAAACATCAGATTATCCAATAGTAAAACTTAACAGTGGGAAAAAAGTAACAATAACTCCAGACACATGGGAGCTTCGAGATGGTGATAAAAAGCGGGCGTCGCTAACACAATTGCCGCTTCGTCTTGCATGGGCGATAACAGTTCACAAAAGTCAGGGGATGACACTTGATGCAGCTAGAATCAATTTACAGCGGGCGTTTGTAGAGGGGATGGGATACGTAGCGTTGTCGCGTGTTCGTAGTCTAGATACGCTAAGTTTGTTAGGACTTAACTCGATGGCACTTAGAGTTAGTCCTGAAGCGCTAGAAATTGACCAGCGGTTGAGATTAGAATCTGCAAAAGCAAGTAAAAAATTCGCACATTTACGCGAGAGAGCAAAAAATAGAAAACCTGAAAAGATTCCAAAACCAGGAAAAACGACTTGGAGTCAAAAATTAGAATTTATGAGGCAAAAATATCCAAATGCTTACAAGCCATGGAAAGCTAGTGATGACGAAGACCTAAAAGTTAGATTCAAAACAGGTGATGGGATTTCAAAATTATCTGAGAAATTTGGTCGACATCCAGGTTCGATAAAAAGCCGTTTAATAAAATTTTTTGGCGAGGATATAATAATCACAAAGTGAATACTATTAGATTAATTCTGATTATCTAGGTCAGAATGCTAGAATGTATATAAATGGCAAAATTCTTATTTCGACGATCAAAGCCTACGGGTAATTTTGCTTTTATTGATAGCCAAAATCTAAATCTTGGAACACAAAAAGCTGGCTTTAAGTTGGACTGGCATAAATTCAGACAGTTATTAAAAGATAAGTATGGTGTCACACGTGCATATCTTTTTATTGGGTACATGCAAGAGCATGAGGATATGTACAAACAACTTCATGAACAAGGTTATTTGGTTGTGCTAAAACCAACCGTCACAATAAATATGACGCCCGAAGAGGTGGACTCACATAAATTAAACGAAGAACACTTAGTTAAGGGCAACGTGGATGCCGAGCTGGTACTGTATGCGATGAAGGAGTTGTCTAATTACAAAAAAGCCATAATCGTGTCAGGCGATGGCGACTTTTATTGTCTTGCGGAATATCTAGATAAAAAACAGCGATTAGAATGTATCATGACGCCAAATTGGCAATATTCATCATTATTAAAACCATACGAAAAATATATAACAAGAATTGATCAGATGCGTGGACAATTAGCTTACAAAAACTATTCTCGGCACTCTAAGAAGAATAATCGTAAAAAATAACAAATAAACAACGCTTTTTCTAGTCCGTTTTCTTCACTCTACCTAATAAATCTTCCTGCTGTTAATCAAGGGGACAGATCGAAACAATATGGTATTGAATTAAATGCTTGCAAATTTGTAAAGCTTATGCTAATATAGTATTGTTAATATATAAAATAGTAATAAAACAAGAAAGGTTACAAAAAATGTCAGAAGGAATGCCACGCAAAGTTATAGGACCGTCACCAGAAGATATTGCACGAGTCCAAAGCGATTATATTGACCCAGTCACACGCGGGATGCTTAAACTGTCATCATCAGAAACATATGGATCGCCAGCATTAAGAAGGACTGTAGGCGCGGGTGTTGTTGCTGGAGCATTGTCGCAAAATGGGGCAGCTTCATCAGCTATTGCACCAGTCGGATTAACTGAACAATTGCCAAATGTGCACTCGGCTCCTCCTGCAGAATATGCTGCTCCTACAGCAGAATGGCAGGCTCAGGATGCGCAGTTTTCCAGTAATCCAGAAGATATGGTTGTAGGTCGCGATGGGGTGCTAAGATTGCGAATCAATAATGATTATCAACGTGGTTTTGAAACCGACGTTGAAGATGCTGTAGACTCAACTGATCAAATAGATGAATTTATTGATCAAAACCGAGATAGCCTATCAAACCCTGATCTAATCGAGGATGTTGATGTTACAGGATTAGTGTCGGCAAACGATAACCGAGAGAATCTTGGTGAAGAGGGTGTTATGGAGCTACAAACTCCTGGTCCAGATCTTGATAATGATGGTGAAACAGAGCAAGTTAAACTAGCTAGAGAAAGATACGAAAAGGCCAAAGCTGCACTTGTTGAACGCGTACAAGATGAGTTTGGTTATGACATAAGTGGCAAGATTAAACCTTTTGATGCAAGAGTTGATACTCATGAAGATTCGTTTACTGACGAAGAGGTTGCCAAAGCCGAAGAGCTTAGAGATCGTTTTGTTTATGACAGCGTAGAACAAATGATTGATTATTTTGAAGGAAACTTTGGGACACCAAGGGATGTACCCCCTGAAGTAGCGCAATTCTTAGATCATGCAATCGCTAAAGAACAAGGAGCAAAAATAAAAATTACCCTAAAAGAAGAAAAACCAGATGTACCACCAATAGGTAAAAAGATTCCGATAACACCTGTTATGGCCCAAATGGTCCCCGGTTATATACCTGTTGATCCAGGAATAAAGGGCAAGGGTTGGGACAGAAAGATAGAAGACGCCAAGGGTAGTAAATTACCTACTGGTCATTTCAGAACTGCATATCACCAAAAACAACCAAGAGAACATAATATGGGCAAGCGATCTCATAGTTTGATGGGTGGTCCAAGACGAGGAAAAATCGGAAGAAGTCATGGAGGAAACAGAAGTTTCAAACGAGGTAGAAAATAGAGTTAAGTTTTGTGTTGAATTGGTGATATCCTAAATAAGAAATGTCAGACGGATTTAAACCTGAGTTAAAACCAAAAGAGATGCTAGAGTTAGGGGTTTTTGGAGGCAATTATTTTAATGGTGATTATTCAGAATTTCCTAAAGAATGGTTTGAAAACGCAAGACTAACAAACGGGAAGCCTGATCCAAAACTAAACTATTTTGAAGTTAGCGCCAGCCAACCGCTGAGCGTGTGGCAAGAAAAAGGCTGGATAAACGCCCAGGATCCATTGGGATGGTTTCAGTGGTATTGTCGATACTATCAAGGGCGGAGAAGCAAAGATGATGAACGCCAAATAAAACGCTGGAAAGCCATGAACCGACATGTTGCTCAGATTAAAAAAGGATGTAGCCCTGGCGATCTTACTTGTCGACGAAAACAACGACAAGCCTTGTTGCATTGGGCCTATGATAGTAGGAAGATTTAATAACAATGCTAGCTCAAGAACTTATGGATTCGCTGAATGCACTAGAAAACCCAGCTCGGGCTGTTCATTCCCAAAGGTTTTTTAAAACTGGCAAAGGGCAGTATGGGGAGGGGGATATTTTTATTGGATTGACTGTTCCGCAAACTAGATTGGTGTGCAAAAATTACTATAATTTATCGATTGCTGAGATTGAGAAAGTATTAGAAAGCCCAATTCACGAGCATCGTTTAGCGGCTGTTATCATAATGCGCTGGCAGGCTGAACGCGCAAATTCAGTACTCAGAAAATCACTATATGATTTGTACTTAAGAAGAACGGATAGAATAAATAATTGGGACATAATTGATATTAGTTGCCATAAAATAGTCGGTCGATATTTGGCGAATAAAAACAGAGCAATTTTATATAAATTGGCTAGTTCAAAACAGATGTGGGATCGTCGAATTACGATTGTTAGCACAGCCTATTTTATAAGCAAAAATGACTTGGATGATACGTTCAAATTGTCTGAAATTTTGCTGAATGATAAAGAGGATTTAATGCACAAAGCCACGGGCTGGATGCTGCGCGAAGCGGGTAAAAAAGATGAGTCTAGATTGAAAGAATTTTTGGATAAATACGCGTATGTTATGCCCCGAACCATGTTGCGCTATAGCCTCGAAAAACTGCATCCAGCCGACAGGGCATATTATATGAAACTTAAATAATCCATACTCTTGGCGGAAAAAAGTAATTGAGTGCGCGAGCTTTAACTCGCAAGGAGTAGATTGTGCTAAAGTTAAAGTACGCATGAAAAACTCCGATTCTCAGTTTCCGCCGAATTTTTTATGGGGAGCTAGTACCTCAGCCCATCAAGTTGAGGGTGGAAATCACAATCAATGGACCGTCTGGGAGCTAGAAAATGCAAAAAGCCTGGCAAGGTCAGCACATAGTCGACTAGAGTGGTTACCAAATTGGCAGAATATAAAATCGCAAGCTGAAGATCCTAATAACTATATTTCAGAAAGAGCGGTTGATCATTATCACCGCTATAAAGAAGACTTTTCAATAGCTAGAAAACTTAACCTTAATTCGTTCAGGTTTGGCATAGAATGGGCAAGAATAGAACCAAAGAAAGGGAGTTGGGATAACAAAGAAATCGATCATTACAAAAAATATATTAAGGAAATGCGTAATTGTGGGCTTGAACCGATTTTAAATATATGGCATTGGACAAACCCGGTTTGGTTTGAAAATAAAGGCGGTTTCAAAAAACGCGAGAACTTAAAATATTTTGATAGGTATGTTCAAAAGATATCCTCAGAATTCGGTGCGGATCTTACATATGTAATTACGGTTAACGAACCAAATGTTTATATGAGCAATAGTTACGGAATGGGTTGGTGGCCACCACAGGAAAAAAATTGGATCAAGGCGCTGACAGTTTACGTTAACCTAGTACAAGCTCATAAACGCTCATATAGGATACTAAAACACGATAATAACCATTTGATTATTGGTACAGCCCCGCAACTTTCCAACATACAGCCAAAGCGTTCTCAGAATATTCTCGATAAAATTAGCGTCAGAGTAATGGAATATTTTTGGAATTGGTGGTTTTTGAATCGTATTAGTAAATATCAAGATTTTGTAGGTCTTAACTATTATTTTTCTGATTATTATCGTAATGGAAAGATGGATAATCCTGATACTCCAAAAAATGATTTGGGTTGGTATATGGAACCCGAAGGCCTACATCCATTATTGAAGCGGGTATGGGCTAGGTATAGAAAACCGATAATTATTACAGAAAGTGGCGTAGCGGACAGTAATGACGAATATCGAAAGTGGTGGATAGAACAATCAATAATTGCCATCGAACGAGCGCTAAGCGAGGGAGTTCAGGTTGCAGGTTATTTGCATTGGAGCTTGCTTGATAATTTTGAATGGGCATATGGTTGGTGGCCGAAATTTGGGCTTGTTAGAGTCGACAGGAAGAACGGCATGAAAAGAGAGACTAAGCCAAGCGCCAAATGGTTTGCATCAAAGATAAAAAACCTTAAATAAATTACTAGCGCAAATTACAATAACCCTGACACTATATGTAGTGCCAATGGTTTATTATTTGTCAAAACTGTGGATAAGTATACAAAAAACAGATAAAAACTATTGCATGTGGGTAGTAGTGGGTAGTATATTGAGAATCAGTGGGTAAACGTGGGTTAGCCCATAACCAACGAAACCATTACTAATAGCCAAAATAGCGAACGTAATTGGTAAAAAACAAAAACCACGAGCAATATTAAAAAGGATTAACCAAACAATGGCTACGGTGGATTATTTCGAAAGGAGACTCGACGATAAGCATCGGTTAACGATACCGACTGAGCTTCGTTCTGAGTTTGCTAGCGGAGTAGTTGTCACCAGGGGTTTTAAACAATATTTGCATTTATACCCTAGGGCAGTTTGGGACGAACTGGTAGAACCGCAACTCTCAGGCAATATTTTGGATGAGAAAACAGCGGATTTAAATGTTCAGTTTCGTAGCGGTAAAAGTGAAGCATCTCTAGATCAAAAGCAGGGGAGAGTTCACTTAGAACAGCATATGTTGGATTTTGCCGGAATAACACGAGACGTAATTGCAGTTCGTGCCGGAAAATACTGGCGGCTAATAGCAAAATCGTAAGCCGTATTCAGTCAGTACATTAACAATTAAATATAAAACGAATAGGTAAAACCAGAGGTTAGCTATTCGGCAATCAGCAGGTGGACGAAGGTAACCACCTTATAAAAACCTTAGTACCTTACACTAAAACACCTCCCAAAACTCCACCTCACACAAAGTCTCTCAAATGGATTAGTTAGAATGTTTTGATAGAAAGTCTTTATTGGTTTTTTTAACGAATATATATTCTTTCACTTTTCAACAGGCTAGCTAATTCTTAACAAAACAAAAAACAAAAACGTACAAAAACAAAAAGTTGATTGCTGAATAGGTGGCCTTAAAAAATAAAAATGAAAATAAAAAACAATAAAGATCACCAAAAACATACTCCAGTTCTTTTAAACGAAGTACTGACATATCTACAACCAAGTCGAGGCGAAAGTCTACTAGATTTGACAGCGGGATATGGAGGACATTCGGATGAAGTACTGAAGCGTACCTTATCATACGAGGACACGGTACTTGTAGATAGAGATCAAACAGCAATTGATTATTTATCTAACAAGTTCGGTGACAAAAACGTAAGAATCATAAAAGATGATTTCTTATCTGCTAGTATTCATTTGTATAAATCTGACGATAGATTTGACATGATACTTGCAGACCTTGGCGTTTCTTCGGAACATTTTGACAACAAAACGCGAGGTTTTTCTTTCATGGAAGATGCACCTCTAGATATGCGCATGGATCAATCTTCTGATTTTTCAGCTTCGGATATAGTTAATGGATTTAGTGAAGAAAAAATCGAAACAATATTGAAAGAATATGGAGAAGAGAAATACGCAAAAAGAATCGCCCATGCGGTCGTAGAGTGCCGTCCTATAAATTCAACTTTAGAATTATCAAAATTGATTCAAACAGTTGTACCGAAAACGGGCCATATGAAAATTAACCCAGCGACAAAAACTTTCCAGGCGCTAAGGATTGCAGTTAACGACGAAGTAGAGAGTTTGAAAAAGTCTTTACCGATTTGGCTAGAACTTTTAAAGCCAGACGGCAGAATTGCTATAGTTTCGTTCCATAGCATTGAAGACCGAATTGTCAAAACGTTTCTGAATAATGAGGCTAGGTCCGGCTTTGAAAGTCGGCTAACAATATTAACCAAGAAGCCTATAACTGCAAGTCCTCAAGAATTAGCTTTAAATCCACGAGCAAGGAGTGCAAAACTCCGAGCCGCAGTAAAAATAAAAACAAAGGAAGGAGCAAGTTGAATGCCAATTCAGGTACGAAGCAGCTCCCGAGCATATAAAGTTCGGGTGAAAGTTCTTTAAACAAAGGACACTGCACCCAAAAAAGATGGTGAGCACGGTAAATATACGTGCTCACCAAAAACTAGAAGTAAAAACAAAAATATATTAAATAAACGAGAAAACAATGACATATTCAAGCTCACTATCAATGACTAGGCAACAAAGATTTGGTCAGAGAAACCAAAATACAACTAGTCTTCGATCCGAGAAAAAGGGAATTGGTCCGATAAGTAACTCAATAATATTAATAATATTGGCGTGCATTTTAGGTATGCTTTATCTTGCACAAATTACTAAAACCAATGCTTATGGTTATAAAATCAATTCTTTGAATGAAAAACATTCACAATTAAGACAAGAACATGCAGAACTAGAAGTAGCATCTGCAAGACTTCAGGCACTAGATCGCGTCGAAAATAGTCAGGTCGCCAAAAGCCTAAGCCCTGTTTCGCCATCTGGTACTGTATCTAATTAGAGGTTATGAGACCAGAATACAGCACTAGTAAACATCCGAATACATTATTGCGTGTTAGGACTTGGTATCTGCTGATTTTGGTTGTTTTTGGGTTGATTTTAGTCCGGTTATTTTATCTGCAAGTTATTCGCCAAGAATATTATCGTACAACCGCATTGTCTGGTCAGTATAAAGAGTACGAAATACCTGCAAGTCGCGGTGTTATTGAAGCCCACGATGGCGATAGAGTCGTGCCTATAGTCTTAAATGAAGAAAAATATACATTATTTGTTGATCCGAAGTACATTCAAGATAAACAAGATACAGCAGATCGTATTCAGAAAGTAATTGGTGGAAGTGCCGAAGAATACGAAAAACTAATGAATGTGGATAGTCGATATGTAATAATAAAGAAAAAATTAAGTCGTGATACAGCAAGTGATATAGATGATTTAGGTATCTTAGGAGTTGGTACAAGGGCTGAATCATATCGTACTTATCCGCAAGGTAGTTTTGCCTCACAAGTGCTTGGGTTTGTTAATGATGAAGGTGTGGGGAAGTATGGGATTGAACAATATCTTGATAATCAACTCAAAGGAACTCCTGGACAGTTAAAAGCTATAACTGATGCCAGCGGGGTGCCACTTGTTGCTAACGATGATAATGTTATAACTCGTCCAATGGAAGGGGATAGAGTAGTTTTAACCCTTGATATCTCAATGCAACAACAGTTAGAGCAAATTCTTGAAAATGGTCTGAGTAGGGCGAGATCAAAGTCTGGTAGCGCTTTAATTATGGATCCAAATACTGGTCAAATAAAAGCTATGGCAAATTTTCCGAGCTATAACCCTTCTAAATTTTCATCAATAAAGGATATAGGAATTTTTAATAATGAGTTAGTTAGTTCTCCGCTCGAGGTTGGGTCAATAATGAAGCCTCTTACAACAGCGGCCGCATTAGATAATGGATCGATTTCGGCCAGCAGTTCATATTTTGATCCAGGCTATTTCGTTGTTGATGGTAAAAAAATTGAGAATGTTGAAGAGGTTGCGGGTTCTGCAAACAGACAAGTCGTCGATATATTGAGGTTATCGTTGAATACCGGAGCGACATGGCTATTAATGCAAATGGGCGATGGTCAAATAAATGAGAAGGCGCGAAAAACCTGGAACGATTATATGGTAAATCATTATCAGTTGGGCAAAAAAACTAATATTGAGCAAGGCTATGAAGAGCCTGGATATATTCCAGATCCTACCAAGGGTGATGGGTTAAATATTCAGTATGCAAACTCGGCTTTCGGTCAGGGTATGTCCGCAACGCCGCTCCAGATGGGGTCTGCAATATCAAGCGTTATTAATGGAGGGACGTATTACAAGCCGTCTCTTGTTGATAAAACAATAAGTGCAGATGGCAAGGAGACAAAAACAGGTCCGGTCATTGTTGCGAAAAATGTTGTTAATCAAAAAACAAGCAAAACCATTCGGCAGTTCATGCAAGAAGTAGTTAATACGAATTATTCAGTTTACGGGATGAAACAATTGCAGCCAAATTATATTGTAGGTGGAAAAACTGGAACAGCTCAGATTACTAGACCAGAAGGCGGATACTATGAAGATAGATTTAACGGAATGTTTATGGGTTTTGTTGGTGGCGATAAACCTCAGTATGTAATTATTATTAGAGTGAATGAGCCTCAGATTGCAGGTTACGCTGGATCTCGCGCAGCTGGACCGATATTTAGCGATACCCTTAACATGTTAATAAATAATTTTGCCGTTACACCAAAAAGTTAGAAAAAGGTATAATGATAATGTTAATGAAAAGCCAAATAAAAACTATATGTATCGAAAATTATTCTAAAAAAGATTGGGCTTGTTATTCATGAATACATACCAAAGACGACCATTAGCTTCAAGCACCGATTTTTCTAGACGACACCGTCCTGATTATCTGTTGCCATTGCTTAGCAGTATTCTTATGAGTATTGGTCTAGTTGTTGTATTTGCTATAAGCCCAGCTTTAAGCGCCACCAATAATGTTAATGAAAATTATTACGTCATTAAACAAGCAACAGCAGTGATAACGGGTATAGCTGTCTTTATGATCGCTGCATATCTTAAACCAGCAATCTGGCGAAAACTAGAAAAGCCACTTATAATTCTTGCTCTTGGTTCATCTGTCGCGGTTAGATTATTTGGCGAACAAGTTAACGGTGCATACCGTTGGATACAAGTTGGGGGATTTTCTTTTCAGGCCGCAGAACTAATAAAGTTTGCGTTAATTATTTGGTTGGCTGGATTTTTGGCTGATCGTGTAAAGCAGGGCACATTGTCTGATTGGAATACTTCACTGAAGCCAATATTATTGGCAGTTGCTGTTGTTGGGTTGGTTGTTGCTGGTCTGCAGAGTGATCTTGGTTCTGCAACTGTTATGATAGCGATAATTGTATCGATGGCATATGTTGCGGGTATGCCTATGAAAAAAATAGTAATAGCCGGATGCATTATTTTTATTGGCGTAATGCTGGCAATATCTACTAGCGCTTATCGAAGGAGCAGATTGCAAACTTTCTTGAATCCAGCAAGCGATTGTCAGAACGCAGGGTATCAGTCATGCCAGGCATTAATTACTGTTGGGTCTGGTGGTATGTTTGGGCAGGGTATCGGGAGTGGTGTGCAGGCGTATGGATATTTGCCTGAAGCTGCAAACGACTCAATCTTTGCTATTTATGCTGAGAAATTTGGATTTATTGGAACTACAATTTTAATCGGATTATATATACTGTTATTCTCAAGAATGATAAAGATAATCGAACATTCGGCAAACATATATATGAGATTAGCTGTGGTTGGTGTGCTTGCTTGGCTTAGTACACAGGCATTGATTAATATTGGTGCAATGACTGGGATGTTACCACTTAAAGGAATTACGCTTCCGTATGTTAGCTATGGAGGGACTAGTATAATTTTTGTAGCAGCTTCGATAGGATTGGTATTTAGTATTTCTAGGTATACTTCTTATAGGGTTAGCCGTGATAAAGAACAGGAAGGAGTCGTCGATGACCATATTAATGGTCGGCGGGGGGAGCGGAGGCCACGTGTCCCCGTTGTTAGCCGTCGCACATGAGTTAAAGAATATAGATCCTTCTTGCCGATTGATTTATGTCGGAGAAAAAAATGGCAAGTTTCTTAGATTGGCGATTAATTCTGAATATTTTGATAACATAAAAACAGTTAGAGCTGGGAAGTTTAGACGATATCACGGCGAATCTTGGTTTGCTCGAATCACTGATTTTAAAACAATATTCTTAAATTTTCGAGATATTATATATACCCTAATTGGGGTCTTTCAAAGCATATATTTATTGGTAAAAAATAAACCCAAAGTAGTATTCATTAAGGGTGGTTTCGTTGGCGTCCCGGTGGGGGTTGCCTGTGTAATATTAAGAACTAAATTTGTAACCCACGACTCTGATATTGTGCCAGGGTTAGCTAATCGGATTGTATCCAAATGGGCGTCTTGGCATGCTGTTGGTATGCCTGCCGAAAACTATGAGTATGATCAGAATAAAATAAAATTCACCGGTATACCAGTTCCTGATAACTATACAGAGATTAATCATAGAAATAAGTCTGACTATCGTAGACAATTATCTATTCCAGACAACGCTCATGTTGTTTGCGTTACGGGTGGCAGTCTGGGAGCTTTCAGAATGAATACTTTAGTTAGCCCAGTATTAATTGAAATGCTCAAAGAAAATGACAAACTCTATGTTATTCATCAGACAGGAGAAAGAAGTAAAGAATTATATGCAAACTTGTCTACCAAGCAGAAGAATAATATCATTGAAGCCGACTTTTTTGATGATTTATATAAATATACAGGTGCAGCTGATTTAGTGATAACTAGGGCAGGGGCTTCAACTATTGCTAGCCTAGCGTTGCAGAAAAAACCTATATTAATTATACCTAACCCGTTCTTAACCGGTGGACATCAGTTAAAAAACGCAAAACACTTAGAAGAGTCTAGTGCAGCAGTAGTTATATTAGAATCACAACTTGAAACCAGCAATCAATTAAAAAAGACAATTTTACGAATTCTTGCCGACACTCAATACGCTAAACAACTTTCAGATAATCTTGGAAAATTTGCAAAACCGGATGCGGCTCTTGATATTGCCAATTTATTAATAAAAACCGCCAAATAAAGATCAAACAAAATGTTCAAAAAAACTTCTAATAAACGAATAATCAGAAACCAAGATAATAGAAATAGCTCTTTTTCTTATTATAATAATAGACAGCCGCTAACAGATAATAAAAGAGACAAAAAACTATCAACTAAAAACAAATCAAACCCAAAATTTATTCACGCACTACCCATGTATGTATCAGTGCTTCTTATTGTTGTCAGCATTGGTTATGCGATGACTCTCTCGTCGACACCTACCTTAAAAATCGTAAATGAAGCTGAATTATCAAAACAACTTCAGTCCGATGCATCTGAATACGATTGGGTCATAAAAGAAGAGCTATCGCAATCAATTTCTTCCAAAACAAAATTAACAATTAATACAGATCAGCTTCAGACCGCGATATTAAGTAAAATCCCTCAAGCCACAGATGTTGCAGTTACCTTACCAATAATTAGTCGATCCCCGGTAGTTTATTTACGATTAGCAGAGCCTAAAGCAGTATTACTAAGTAATGAAAAACAAATTCTTTTAGATGAGAAGGGAAGGGCTATCGCTGAAACCGAAGATTCGGCAAAAAATCTTCTCAAAATTATTGATAGGTCAGGCTTAATAATAAAAGCTGGCAACCAAGCGATACCAAAAAATCAAATAGATTTTATGATAGAAGTAAAGAACCAGTTCGCTCAAAAAGAACAAAAAATTGAATACTTCGAATTATCAAGAAACGCTAACGAACTTCTCATTAAAGAAAAAGGAGTAGGATTTAAGGGTAAATTTAATCTTGCATCTGAGCCCCGTCTACAAAGTGGTACATATATAGCCACTAAAAGATATTTAGACAAAAAAGATATAGTTCCGAAATCATATATAGATGTCAGGGTAGAGGAGAGGGCTTACTACAAGTAGTTTGAGGTCAAGATATAATTTTGCCGCTCAGCTTTTAGTTATAGATAAACTAGTTCTACTTATATTTACACGTATAAAGCCCCTGTCGTCCTCCCCCGATGTTCGCAAAATGTTCGCATAGGATGTTCTCAGTATATTATCAAAAAACATACAAAAACTTTTTAATCGTGAAAAGTCAAATTTTTGTGAAATGTTTGAAGGTGAAGGGGGGATATATAAAAACATATAAAAGAACACGAAATAACAAAAATGCAAATACTCACATGTGGATAACTATTAACTAACGTTGTACAAATTGCGTAATAGTAAAATGATAATATTGGCAACGTATTGCTGATGGCATACAAGTATAACTTAAGAGAGTAAAAGATATATTTTTGAATATTTTAACTAAATGACTAAATAACTCCCCTGTTAGGTAGGTATAACCAATCAACTATCTACAGATATATAACGTCGCAAAATATACATTGTGCGACACATCGTTGATATGTAAGTTTTGGTTCTCCATCATCTATGTTTATATAGTTTTTGAACTTATACTTGTGATTTTAAATTTATATTATTTTCCCACTACTATTCTTGCGTGAGCCCTTTCACTAAATACATGAAAGTCTTATATTTTATGGCTTTTTAAGCGCTTATCATTGTTCGTAAAATGTACATAAATAATTTATTGTGGATTAGCACGATTAATGTCTAGGTCTATGTAAATTGGATGTACATCGGTTTTGTTTTGGTGATCTACTCTTTCCAAACCTTGTACGAATTGCATACTAGATACGTCAAAGATATAAGGGATTCCTTGTCGAGAGCTTAGATATTCCCAACAGCCTTCTCGAATTGTATTGGCGGTAGTACTATATGGATGCTCGCCGTCAACGATTACTACTTCGGCCGCTAGAGTGTAGTTACGCGGTAGGGCTCCTCGCGTGTCTCCTGCTGTTCGCCGGTCGCCATATGCGATTGATCGATTTAGTTTATACAAACCCCAGGTATGTGAAACGACATTACCTCCACAAAATCTGGCAATAGCATTAAACTCTTCATCAGCCCAATCTATGAGATGGTTGATTGGTGTGCGGCTTGAATCTACAATTCCACATCGTCGGATAAATGTTTGGGAAGTAGGATCTTTGCTTACGGTTTCTAATTCCCTCTTCGTCATAGCTATTGGCCTATCTTTATCAAAGACCTCTAAGTCTAATCCGGAATATCGTCGTAAGCGAATGCTCATTGATTAATCTTCTAATTTAGACGTCTGCAAGAGTGTAGGTGGCTTTGGCGGTACGCTTGAACTGTGGTTTGCCTTGTAGGTTCAACAAAATAGTGGTTTCTTTAACGTAGCGGTCTTTCAGTACTCGCTTGACGATTTCGTCTCGATGCAAAGGTTCACCGGCCTTTTTAAGTACATCAGCGATAACATCAGCTACAGTTCCCTTTTTATAACCCCACTCTTTTAGCGCGTATATTCCCCGCCCTACAAGCACAAAGCGTTTGTCTTTAATAAGTTCGTTATGAATGGCTTGGGTTGTGACGTCTTTACGCTTAAAGTCAGATTTTTTGATTTCTTCTGCTATTTCTGAAAAGTGCATGTGCTTCCCTGCCTCAAACAAAATTACATAGATTTTGTCTCGAATATTCTTTGGATTAACCATTGGCCAACGGATTAAGCCCCATCGCCCATTAAGTGTGGCAAGCTGTTTTGACAAACTTGCTAGAGCCGCTACTTCTTCATCGCTTCCCTTTTTAGCTACCTCGGCGACTTTATCAATAGTTACGGGTTCGCCGATTTCTTTAACAGCTTTAATGACAGTATCTACAGCGTTTTTAAGCTGTTTATCGCTATATTTAGTAGTTATAGCAGTTGATTGGAAATAAAAGTCATTTTCGTCGACAGTCGTTAGTTTTGGGCACAATTTTGTCAAGAATGTTACTCGTGATTGATCAATACGAGAATTTTCTTTGGTTAGTTCAGCACTAAGATTACTAATACGGGCTGCTTTACCATTTTGGTTTAGTAGCTCGATTATTTTTTCTTCAACTTCTTTTAAGCCAGGCATGTCGCCTTTATCTGCTTTAGCCTTAAGCTTTGTTATTACAGCTTTTTCAAGCTGTCGAACACGTTCTCTGGTGATACCAAGTAATTCGCCAATCTGTTCTAGTGTTTCTTTGCGGTCGTATATTCCAAAACGTCTAGAGATGATTTCTCTTTCACGTTCCTTCTCTATTGTATTAATAACGCCGGCTACCATTTTTTCTATATTGATTGTCGAAGTTGTATCTGTCATAGTGCTTCCTTTTTAGTTAATTCTCACAGATTTGATAATATTATAATACTTACTATTCTAAAAGTCAAGCATATTATTGCTATATGTAAATTCTATCACAAAATGGACTTAATTACCCAAAAAATTGCTTGCTAATATTGTTATCCAATAGAGGTGACGTTGTAGCAAATACTATAATCTATAGTTTTAAAATTAGTTATAATTTAATTAATTCATTTGTTACTTTTGACCCCCAAAAGTAATACAAAAGCTCGGGCTAACGTTTTTTCTTGACTGACTCACTAGTCAATACAAACAACAGCCTGCGGAACTCATCCACCAATAGGTGGACTCAAACAGTCCTCGCCTGATAGTTGTTTGTTTGACGTGAAGGCATCAGGAAAAAGCCGATGCCCAACACTAACAACAGTCCAACAACTTCAGTATGGCCGTGGGCCAGTAATCAATGAAGTGTTCAAAGAACGCTTAACAAATTGAACTGCCTATGTATTTTCCTGAACAGATGTTTCAAGAAAATCCATCGGGCATGGCACTTTTACGTACTTTTCTTGCTACTGAGAAAAGTATGAAGAGATTGGGTTCTTTGAAAAAGAACAGTGTTATTTGCCTTCGGCTTCGGCTTCCATTTTGTCTAGCCTCGTGTAGTAATCTGGGATTTCTTTAAGGTGGGCCCAAGCAATTTTCCCAGTAAAATGTGGATCATCTTTTGTTACGTTGGTATCATCACCCCACAGAGAGCCATGCTCCATTTCAACCTCT
Organism: uncultured Candidatus Saccharibacteria bacterium; assembly: GCA_964584895.1. Taxonomy (GTDB): domain Bacteria; phylum Patescibacteriota; class Saccharimonadia; order Saccharimonadales; family JAGQNJ01; genus DAISWO01. The sequence goes on along the minus strand of CAZPAW010000003.1, from coordinate 31,287 downwards.
AGCCCTCTACGGAATTCGCTTAAAGAGAATTTATTAAAATCAACCCCTATATCTTCGCCAATCTTTTTTGCTTCGTCTTCTGTAAATTCTTTGCTCACAAACACCTCTCTTTCTGAACCTATTATATCACTGGGTGCGAAATGGAATTACCGTGTTATTAATTTAAATCTTTTGGCTTTGGGATATTAAAATTTACTTTAGAAAGAACTGCTAGATGCCATCCTGTTTTAATGATATTTGGGTATTGATGTCGATAGGCCACCATAACATCGCCAAAAAATGCGTTGTTCCAGTCAAAATCTAGTTTTTTGGCAATCTGTTTGATTGAGATTTCGTCTTTTCCTTCTATCTCTATATATGGGTTGAGCCATGGCCATAGGTCTAACACTACTTCCACCCCGTCGATCGTCCAAGTTTCTCGCTTTGTCTCTTGTTCAGAGATGACATTTAGCCCTATGTTTTTGAGTATGGTTAGTGTGTCATAATATGATTCCACCTCTGTTTCTGCTTCTCTGGCGGCATCTACGCCCTCGCCTACGAATTGCTTAAATGTTAAGGTTGCTTTATCGCCTTCGTCACGGACCCTGATATACGAGTTATTGTGTTGCAGACTGTTATCTGGGTAATCAAGAATAGATCGTTTTAAAACTCTCATTGGCTGAGTTTGTTTGGCGTGAATAAGCTTTAGTTTTTTTCTAATTTCGTCAAAATCAACGTCAAGGAATTTTACTTCTATCTCTTTTTCCATATTACTATGATTGTAACAGTTTTATTTTGCAGGAGTTATTCTCTTGCGGTATTCAGACATTGTCATGTAGGTTGATGTATCTTTTACTTTGTCGACGAACAGTACGCCGTTTAGATGATCGGTTTCGTGTTGAATTATTTGGGCTATTAGTCCTGAAAATTTCCCTGTTTGTTTGTCGCCATTCTCGTCAAGATAAGAGGCTTGGATCTTTTTATAACGTGGTACTTTAGCAAATAACCCAGCTTCGCCTGCCCCAGAGCTAATACAGCCTTCCTACATTTCTTTCTTGTCTCCTACGCCTTTGTAGCTTGGGTTAATGATGACGAGATCGAATTTTTTTACTTTTGGGCGATGGGCTGTAGGTCGAACAGCAATTACAGATAACGCCAAACTTTTGCCAACCTGTGGTGCGGCGATTGCAACACCAAGTTTTTTTGAGGTAAGAGTGTGGCGCATATCATTGATAAGGGATTTAATTTTACGAGATTCAATTTCTGTCTGGGTTAACGTCTTAGCTTTTCGCCTAAGAACAGGATTGCCGAATTCAACAGTATTGAGAATTTTCACGATAGCTATATTCTAACAGGATTTAAAAACTGTGCTGGTGGATAATCTAGGCTTGATAGTCGAGCTGAATTTATGAGCAAGCTTATTGGGGCCGTCGCCAACAAAGGATATTCTTTGGCCAACTGAGATTAGACCCCTGTAGATTATTGGTAAAAATAAACTGTCGTCAACTTCTATCCTCCCAGATTCATGTTCTTGAATGACTCGTTCGTGCCATGTGCCAGTTTGTTCATCTGGCGGAAGCATTGGTATAAAAGAGGCCATAACCTCGCCCTTAATTAAGTCGAAGTAGGTTGTAAGATTGGGAGATGAAGCATTTGCGGAGCTACCATCGACGTGAAAAGGTCTGTCTTCGGTAATAAAGCGCCAATAATCGTCGCCTTTGCTATTTTGTTTTGCTTCTTCGACAGTATACGGAGAAAATCCAATCATTGTTGTGTAGGTGAATCTTGGCTCTATGCCTAAAGTGCTTGCGGCTTGTTGATACGTGGCAATTGCTTCCTCTGATGTTATGGCATAATCGTCAATAAATACCGGCAAATCACCTGACAACTGTTTTTTTAACAGAGCTACTAGATCATTTGGATTATCGGTAATTGGTATTTCTGCAAACTCTGTAGTTATTAATGACATATATATACTATAACATTAAAATAATCATTTAGCAATACATAACTATCGTTTTTTATTATAGCGGCTTATCTTTTTAGTATTTACTTTTTACGGCGTATAGGGCGTTTTTTACGAACCGGGGCTTCATCTAGTATCTTTTTGGCTTGCTCTGCTTTTATGTCTTTGGCATTTAAATCTTTGGGGATTTTGGCATTCTTTTTGCCGTCAGTGATGTATGGTCCGTACGGGCCTTGTATAATCTTGATGCCATTATCAAATTGAGCGATGTTTTTCTTTTTGTCTTTTTCCAGTTTTTCTTTGTATAAATCTCTTGATGTAGCTTCGTCGATCGTGAAGGGGTCGAGTGGTTTTATTGATACAAATGTAGAGCCTACTTTAATATATGGGCCAAAGCGTCCAATGTTAGCAATAATTTCTTCGCCTGTTTCTAGTTTGCCGACAACTCTAGGTAGTTTGAACATTTCTAGGGCTTCGTCGAGTGATACGTCTTCTAGTTTTTTGCCTTGTGGCAACGGCGCAAAGGTTGGTTTGGGGTCGTCAGATTGTTCGCCACGTTGTAGCATCGGCCCGTATTTGCCAAAACGAGCGTAAATTGGTTGTTTGCCGTTTGGATCAAGTCCTACTAGACGAGCTTGACTGGCCTCTTTTCGGGTGATATCAGCGCTGTTTTCGACTAATTGGTGAAATGGTCCATAAAAGTGTTTTAGTACTGCGACACGGTCTTTCTTGCCTTCAGCAATGTCATCCAGCTCTTGCTCGATCTCTTTAGTAAAATCATAGTTCATGACATCGCTAAAGTGTTTGACTAAAAAGTCGGTTACGACCGTGCCAGTATCTGTCGGCACCAATTTATTGGTGTCTTTACCGTACATAAATGATTCTGTTGATTCAGTAATCTTGCCTTTTGATAGAACTAATTTTTGGATGTGGCGCTCTTCGCCTTCTACATCTGCTCGCTCTACGTATTGGCGAGCCTGGATTGTGCCGATGGTTGGTGCATAAGTGCTAGGTCGACCAATACCCATTTCTTCCAGTTTGCGTACCAAAGTAGCTTCGGTGTAGCGGGCTGCTGCTCTGCTGAGAGTTTCTATAGCTTCGGCTTTAACTAGGTCAAGTTTGTCGCCAGCACTAACGGGTGGCAAAAGCGTGTCGTCGCCAGATCGACCGTATACTTTTAAAAATCCATCAAAAATGACTACTTCGCCTTTGGCCTGTAAGATTTCATCAGATTTACTGGCTTTGATGCTAATCGTAGTTTTTTCAAGTTTTGCTGGCGCCATTTGACTAGATAATGCTCTACGCCAAATGAGGTTGTATAGTTTTTGCTGTTGGCTGTCGGCTCCAGCTTCAGACTTGCTAATATCTGTTGGTCGTATTGCCTCGTGAGCTTCCTGAGCGTTACTAGTTTTAGATTTGAAAGTGCGGAATTGGTGATACTGCTCGCCGTATTCTTTCTTGATAAAACTAGTCATAGCGCTCAAGGCGTTATTAGATAAATTGACAGAATCGGTACGCATATAAGTAATTAGCCCAGCTTCGTATAGGCGTTGTGCCAGTTGCATAGTGCTACGAGGGCTGTAACCTAGCTTACTGCTAGCTTCTTGCTGTAACGTACTGGTTGTGAATGGTGCGGATGGGCTGCGAGTGCCAGGCTTTTTGCTGATGTCAGCTATTTTAAATTCGCTTTGGGCGAATGCTTCTAGAACTTTTTTAACACTTGCACTATCTTTGAACTTTGTTGGAGCATCTGCGATTAATTCGGTGCCATCAGTTAATTTGAAAGTTGCGCGTAGTTTGAAAGTAGACTCTGGTGCGTGGTCCTTGATTTCTCGTTCACGCTCTACAATTAAACGCACAGCTACAGACTGCACACGTCCTGCGCTGAGCTTTGGACCGACTTTGCGCCATAGTACTGGACTTAGTTCGAAGCCTACTAGGTAGTCTAGCGCTTGCCTAGCTTGTTGGGCTTGGACTAACTTGTTATCAATTATCCCAGGATTTTTAACGGCCTCATCTAAAGCGGACTTGGTTATTTCGTGAAAAACTATGCGCTTGGTTGTCTTTTTATTAAGTCCAAGTACTTCGGCCAAATGCCAAGCTATAGCTTCCCCTTCGCGGTCTTCATCGCTTGCTAGCCAGACGGCATCGGCGGCTTTGCTGGCCTTTTTAAGATCTGATATTATTTTGCGTTTACCCGGATCTATTTCAAAAACAGGCTTGAAGTCGTTGTCTACATCGATACTGCCATTTTTACTAGGTAATGCCCGAATATGGCCCATACTACTTTTGACCGTAAATTCACTACCTAAGTATTTCTCGATAGTTTTGGCTTTTGCTGGGCTCTCTACTATTACTAAATTCTTACTCATATTGATAATGCTTAGTGTACCAACTTAATTTTTGGACACAAGCAAAGATAGTAATGTATTAGTATAGAGAATGCAAATTAAAGAGAGGGACGTAAATATAGTCAAAGCATATGCTATAAGAATATTTGCATGCCAGCCGTTCGCATATAATCGTACTGGTCAACTACATGTTCGTAAGTATCTATACCAAGGAAGCCGCCAGTCCCGGTGACTTGCAGACATTCATTCCTGTCTTCTCCTAGACCAACGACACTGTGAACAGCTGCACCTCGTGTACCAAGTACACCATGCCGACCCATTGGGAGGTTTCCATTTATAGCAAACCCTTCAGTTACATGGTCAGGGGCAGCGGGACTATTGAAATCTTGTGCAGCTGGAGTACCGCGCATCCAGTATCCGAATCGATGGCAGTTGTACGCTTCATCCAAATTACCGACTTGGGTGCCGGTTACCCTATCATATTGTGGTTTAGTCCTCGGATCTTCTACGAAGAAATGGCAAAAGAAACTGACGAGTCTCTCAGCCAAATATGGTTTCATGGTAATTACTTCTGGGGTAACTTCGTTCCTGTTATACGCAGATTCTGGTATAGCGGGATTTATTCTTGACCAATGGTCTTCTTGCGTTTTTCCTACTCCACGTCGAACACGGACGACTCGCCTATATGGTTGCTCAAGGGGCGTCTTTTGAAATGGGCTTGTCCATGTTGATAAAACCGTATCAAGGGTGACAGAAACACTCTCAGTCATAATACTTTGATTATAGCATAACCATAATATATTGTCAAATATGCATGTCTAATACTGTTATCTAATTGTATAGCGGTTGTTGCCGAGAGGTCTTATTTTGCCGACGATTTCTTGTGTTTGGTTTTCGGGGTTAGTACGATCGCTGTGGCGCCAGAAATTAAAAAGACTATTTGCAGGGGATGTAATTCTCTGATTGAGGCAATTTCGCCGA
>CAZPAW010000003.1:0-25910 GCA_964584895.1 uncultured Candidatus Saccharibacteria bacterium | reverse complement strand
ATTAAAAAGACTATTTGCAGGGGATGTAATTCTCTGATTGAGGCAATTTCGCCGACTATCCAAATTATTACAATTAATCCGGCAAAGATACTGACTAATTCTGCACCTATGGCTTTTTTATATAAGCTAATCCCTGCAAGTAGAGACACTCCGCCAACAGCGGCGAGAAGTATCACGCCCGGAAAGTACTGGCTGGGAAATCCACTGTGAGCCAAGGTGTCGGCCGGCAATTTTATAGATCCAGTGATTAGACCAATACCGCCTAATGTCGCCACAACACCATTAAATATATGGATTGCTATTAGCTTATGAGATACGTTCATCTACTCATCATACACATTTTTTAAAAGTAGCTACAATAATTCGTTAAGGGCCGTATCCCAGTTAGCTTCCCCACTATAGATTTTATCAAGAGTAGTTTGGATTTCTTGTCTTGGGTCAGGACGCTGGTTACTTATGTTTTTTTTGGCACGTGAGGCTAAATATATCATAAAACCAATACCGTTATGATAAGCAGTCTTTTCAACGATTTGTTCACATAAATCTCCCTCCAACTGTCTTATGCTATCTCCAATAGTTGGTTCTGCCATAGACCAGCCAGCCCACGATGCTGCTTGGTATTTATCGCTAACATTTCCTTGTTGTTCGATTGAGTTAGGGTTTGAAACAGTATTTTCTCTTTTGAAAGCTTCGCCGGCTTCAACAATCGAATTTCTGTCTTGAGCGTTCAGGTGTGCATAAAATAATCTTACAAATAGGATTCCCCCATCGTAGAATCTCAGTGCTTCATTGGTATACGCATATATATTATTATCGTAATCATCTAGGACTGTAGGAAATATTCTGGTAGCTCCTGTAATTAATTGCTTCGACAACTGGTCGTTGTGGTAGCGTTCTCGCAGATTGACGGTGTATGGTATGATTCCCCCTGATTCAAACGCCTCATTGCCCAAAATCGACATAGATCTCTCGCTGACTATATCGTCGAATCGGTGAAAGTGGTCTTGCATAAGTATATTTTGCTACTTTGCATCTGAAACGTCAATTATGTCGTACTTAACAAATACTCCATTTATTATTGCCAAGCGGTTTAATTTTGCCACTTATCTCTAGCATTGTTAAGGTTTGGCTATACTGTGAAGGGTTTAATTTGCTTTTTGTTTGTAGCTCTATACCATCAATCGTTCCTTCTTGAATTAAACGAAGAATTAAGTGCTCTTCTTTGCTAAGGGCTATTGGCAGGGTTTGTTGTTTTGTGAGATTATCGAGACCAATAATTGATAAGATGTCAGCTATTGAGGTAACTGGATGTGCTCCACTTTTAATCAAATTATTTGTACCGTTTGATAGAGGACTGTTTATATTACCAGGGATTGCCATTACAGGTATGCCTTGATTAAGTGCATGGCTGGCGGTATTTAGGCTACCACTACGCTCGGCAGCCTCAGTAATTAATATGGCATCAGATAATCCCGAAATGATGCGATTGCGAGCCAGAAAGTGATGACGTAGAGGTTCAGTCTTTTCAGGATATTCTGACACAATAACGCCACCGGTTTTAATTATTTGGCTCGCCAATTGTTTGTTTGCTGTCGGATACATTTTATCTAGCCCACAAGCAAGTACTGCAATGGCTTTGCCTCCTGCATTGATTGTTGATTGGTGGGCGCATGCATCAACCCCATAGGCTAATCCACTTACTATCACTACTCCCTTACAGGCGAGTTCGTTAGCAAATTTTTCTGTTACGAACCGGCCGTAAGCTGTTATTTTGCGAGATCCGACAATCGCTACACGCGGTACTTTTAATAATTCGTCCAGTGAGTCGCCTAAAGCAAAAAGTGTTTCTGGCGCATCAGGGATAGAGCTTAAAATACTTGGTATGGGTATTTGCTTATGTTTATGTTTTCTAATCATTTTTGTCTACAACACAAGATTATTTTTTAGTATTGACATAATGTAACTTATTTGCTAATATGGCAACTCGTAAGTCCTTTTACAGGATTTATCGTACCTTATATACATATTCTATCATCTTGATAAGATCAGGATGACAGTTAGGTTGTTTTAGAGCGAGCCCAAATGAGTTGTTACCCTCCACTTTTTTGAGCGCTGATTCGGGCTTGCCCGATGATACGTTCTAAAACAAACTAACCCCTTTAACTGTAACCTAGGGCTTGCTCGCAAGATTTCTTAGGCTACCCCAATTCAAAATAGCGAGTACGCAAAATTACCATATATATTGGTAGACACGGATGAAAATGCATATCTACATTCGATGTTTCGCTGGGGTGGGTTGAAGGGTGTAATAGGCCTCAAGCGGTGCCCACCCCCTCTTGAGGTCTTTTAGTTTATAAAGTGCCCAGCCACGCTAGCGTGGCCACGAAACTTCGCGATTGAAAACAAGTTTTCATCGGAAGATTTCCTTGCAGACAGCCTTTAGGCTGTCCTCACCCTCTTGAGGTCTTTTAGTTTAAAATAATTTCGTATGATTGAGTATTCACCAGAATTCGACGAGTATGGACCGGAAGTTATTCATTCGGCTGTTTTTGAAGGCGCAGCTAAGGTATCCAGAATAATTTCTGATAGATCAGTAGATAGATTAAAGATACTAGTAGATAAATCTGTAGACAGTCCGGTAGAGATGTTAGCGCCAGAACTTGGAGGAGTAATTGATAGCCTGTTGACTCCCGAAAACAATCGGTTAGGTATGGTTTGTCTAAAAGAGTTATTTACGGTCGATGCCATGAAAACTACAGGAGTGCCACATAAGGATTCTAAAAAACTCAGATTAGGTTATTATGGGCTTTCATTATTACTTCCTCTAATGGGAGGGGAGGCATTTTTTGCGGCTGATGAAAAATATTTCGAATTATTTAATAGTGAATATAAAACACCAGATAAGTTCTGGACATACGGACCGGGCGATGGAATATTTATCAGACAAAGATTAAATGAAATTGATGGTGTATGGTATCCAAATCCAGAATTCAATCAGATGTGGCACGTTGGTTGGGGAGCAGAAAACCGGCTAATACTTGGCTTAGATTTTAAGACTCGGGGTATTGTATTGCCTGGATCAGATGTTGAACGACCAAGTAGTAAGTTCAAGTTGATTGCTCGCAGTGTACTGGGCTAAGGTTTATTCTAAGTTATATACTTCGTTATTTCTTACATACATGTAACTGCGCATAATTGATGGCGGAAACGGTTTTCTAAAAAATTTTATATCTGGTATATCCGATATTATGGTTATTGGCATATGATTGTCTGATTCGCCCATGACGAGATTAGCGCTGGCCGCAAGCCCATCAATAATATCAGCTGTTGCGCCTTTTTGTTTTCTAGTATAGGTTGGCTTAAAGCCGTACCCTGCTATCGCTAAACCCACAGAACCTTTTCTAAAAGGCACACTATGCGAATCTGTGATTATTACACCTAATGATTTTAATTTATTACGTTTTTTTAGGATTTGCCAGATTTCCATAGCGGTTTTGTAAGGAGCCTTTGGAAGAGTTACATAGTATTGACCGTCGTATACTGTATCAACACCGCCATATTCGAGTAGCATATCAGATTTTTGGGTAAGTAATATTTCTCCAGTCTCCTTGTGGGTTAGTACAAATTGTGACTCTGATTTTTCTAGCACCTCTTTTTTGACTGTATCGACTGGGATGCAGTCACCCGTACAAATACTGCATACCTTTGATGAAATTGCGACCACAGATTGTTCGCTTACTTTTCCATCAACATAACTTAGTAATTCGGTTAATGAATCTTTTGGAGGCTTGAATCTCCTAGTTTTAACGCCAATTATTTTCATGAAAAAATACTAACAGTTTTATTCTCATGTCGACCTTGAACCGTATATTCAGATAGCATGGCTGAGACTTCCCTCTTTAGTTTTGACATTTCAGATTTTTCTTTTTTGTTGAATTTAGATAGTACAAAATCGGCACTATCCATTTTTTCCAATAGATCGTTTTTTATTCCGATTCTCACCCGACCGAAATCTTCGCCAATGTAGTTGATAATTGATTTTATTCCGTTATTGCCTGCGGAACCTCCACCAACTTTGGTTTTTATCTGACCAAAATTGATGTCGAGGTCATCATGAACAACTAACATTTTAGAGTTAGCAATTTTAAAATATTTGGCAACCGCGCTGACGGCTTGACCACTCTCATTCATATAAGTAGTTGGCTTTATCAGTATGACGTGTGATTGACCAATATTTTGTTTTGACAAATGACATTTTAAGTCAGCTTTTTTTTGCCACGCTGGGAAGCCTTGTTGCTTTGCAAAATCGTCGATACACTCGAAGCCAATATTGTGGCGTGTATCATCATATTCTTTACCGATATTGCCAAGACCTACTATCAGAATAATGTTACCAAGCGAGGTGCTATATAAAGGTTGATCAGTGTTTTCAGTATGTTTTCTAACAAATAAACCCATATGACTAGTATCTAGTATTAATTAGTCTGTATCAAGTTATCGTTTTGTGTAGATGGCTGGCGAATCATCTCGGCTATCAAAAAACCAGAATTTTATTGGTGAACCGATAAAGCCGTATTTTTCGCGGAGTTTTCGGTCCATGAATCGCTTGTAGCTCCAATGTAAAAATTTAGTGTCAGAACCGTATACTTTAAAGTTAGTTGGATTGTCTTTTTCTTGAATGATATAGCGAAGTTTAGGATTTTTGTTTTTTAGTCCAGCGGGTGGATGAATATCTGTTATTTGATGTAGCCAACGGTTTAAATCGGGAGTAGATATTAGTTGTTCGGACGCATCACGGATAGTGATAAGAAGTTCAAATATCTTGGTGACATTTTGGCCCGTCACAGAGCTGGTGAAGATAAGTGGAGCCCAAGGCACAAACGCGAAGTTTTGCTGAATCAGTGGAGCAATTTGGTCCCGCGTAAATGCGGTTTTATATAGTACATCTCCCTCGGTAGTGCTATTTGATTTTGCTTGTCGAAGTTTTTCGGTCTTTGTTAGTTTTCGGTTTACGTTTGAGGTGGTTTTATATATTTCGTCTTCTGGCGCACTGTAACCAATAGTCAAATCTTCTGAGTCGTCAAATTCTTCTTGAGAACGTTCTTTGATGCTGTCCCACTTACTAACGACAATTATTAACCCCTTGCCTGCTTCTTTTATCATGCCAGCGATCTTTTGATCTAGTTGAGTGTTGAGCTCGTTGACATCCATAACGATAGCGCAAATATCAGCTTGTTCGATTGCGCTAATACTTCGGATGACGCTGAATTTTTCTACCCCGCGTTCGATTTTGCCGCTCCGTCGTATACCGGCAGTGTCGAGCAACTGAATTGATTCTTTGTTGTATTTTACTATCGCTCGATTGATGTCACGTGTGGTGCCAGCACGTTCGGCGACAATTGCCTGCTGTTTTTTGGCAAGAGTATTGAACAGATACGATTTACCTACATTCGGTCGTCCAAGTATGGCAAAAGTTATAGTGTCTGGGTCAATATTGATTGAGGCCTTCGGAATGTTGGCAATGAAAAAATCGAGAAGTTCGCTTATGCCACGATTTTGAGTTGCCGCGGTCAATATTATGTCTTTGATGCCAAGTCGCTGATAATCTTCTGGTTTTGCGCCTTTTACTTTATCTGCTTTATTAACGGCTAGAATCACCTTTTTTTTGCTCTTTAAGGCTTGCTTGGCTAATTTTCTATCATCGTCGGTTATACCAATGTCTGCCTCGATAGTCACCATGATGATATCAGCGCTCTCAGTCGCCTGTTCGATCTGTTCTTGGATAGTAAATTCAAAGTCATCTTCTGGGTCTTTCATACCAGCAGTATCGACTATCCAGAAGTCTTTCCCTTCCCAGCTAGCCCGTGCGCTGATGCTGTCACGTGTAGTACCGGGTTCGTCAGCGACAATGGCTTCTCGTCTTTTTAGCATGCAATTAAAAAGGCTGGACTTCCCGACGTTTGTCCGACCGACAATGGCTATAATTGGCGCTTTTGCTGTACTCATTTCGTTTAAGGTAGTATAACAGAGGTAGAAAATATTGACAACTGATTATAAATATTTCAAATAGACAATTACATTTCTTTGAATTCTCTCATTGCTAAATTGTCTAGGCTGTAGTCGCCAAAATTAGTTCGATGAAGCCTTATAACGTGATAGCCTAATGCTTCAAATGTGCGGCGGATCTGACGATTGCGTCCTTCTTGCATCGTGATTTGCCAATTTTTACTATCTGACAGTTGCCTTAATTTTAGCTTGCTAATGCCATCATTTAGCTTAACTCCATGCTCAATCATTCGTTCGTCGGATTGGTTCAGCTTCTTATCTAAAGTTATTTCATATATTTTTTCTTTTTGGTACGACGGATGAGTTAGTCTTTGGGCTAGATCACCGTCATTAGTAAGTAATATTAGCCCAGAAGAATCTTTATCAAGTCGGCCGACGGTCTTGAGGTTTTGCAAGTTTTTTGGCAGTAGTTCATAGACTGTTTTACTGCCCTGCCCATCTTTTGAACAAACAAAACCCGTTGGTTTGTTTATCATAATAGTTGATAAAGTTGGAGGTTGTTTGATGATTAGTTCGTCGACTTTCACGACGTCCGTTTCTCCGACATTATTAGAGAGCTTTGCTACAATATCGTTAATTTTAACTCTACCTTGCTTTATGAATAAGTCGGCTTTTCGACGAGAAACACCATTAGACAAAGCAACGAATTTGTTTATTCGCATATACTAACTATACAATGATTATTAAAAATAATCTAAATCTCTTCTTTATTATCGACGTTGGCATCAGGTGTAATAACTGAATTAACGGGTGGTGGAGTATCTCCTATATCGGTTTTTGCCAGCTCTGTGAGATCTGGCATTGTGTGTGTTGCATTATCTTCTAGATTAGGTGTCGGCTCTATTATTTTGGAATGCGACATAGATTTAGTTTCATTATCTTTGTCTGTTTGTAGGTATTTTGGATTATTGGTTTGATTGGTAGAATCCGGAGTTTTGTTCGGCATAGCTTGATTACTATCTATGTCTTTGTCTTCAATCTCGTTGGTAGGTGAGGCTAGGCTTTTTACAGCCTCTTCGGCTATGGAGTTATCTTTTGGACCATTTGTATTATCGTTAGATGATGAAATGGTGGTTGGTTCTATTTGATCTAGCGGTATTGTTGGTTCTGGTGAATCAGATAAAGTTGGATTCTTTGCGAGGAATGGATCTTTTACGGGGCCGTATTGGTCTTTAGGTTGGCTTAGATCTTTTTCTGCGTCATTTCCGCTTTCGTCCGAGTCCGTATCGCTACTTTTATTATCGTCGGATGTTACTTTAATCGAAACAGAGTTTGTTGAAGGTTTTGAAGAATCTAAGACTGGTTTTGGTGCCATTTTGGTAGTGACTGTTGTTGTTGGTTGTGGTGTTGGGACTTGGGTTGGGGCTGTTGTAACTGGGATTGTAGAGATTGGCGGAGCGCTACTTTTTTGAGGCGGTATTGGTGGCGTCGTTGACAATGTCTTAGGTGATTGAGGTGAAGTTGGCGGTGGAGTAGGTATTGCTGAATCCGTGATTTTTACCGTTGGCGGTGGAGTAGGTATTGGTGGATTGGCTGGATTTGGCTGTTGAGCAGTTGAACTTAACGGTGTTTTGGTAGGGGTTGAATTTGCAGAGTTAATTATTGTGGAGGGTTGCACTCCTGTGTTCTCGGAAACTGCAGTGTTCGCGGCCGCTTCTTGCTCGGCTAAGACATCATGAACAATCTTAGTTACATCCTCTAAGGTAACCTGAGATTTAACAAGATATTTATCTGCGCCTAATTTCTCGGCTCTAGCTTTGTCTTCTGCTTGATTTAGTGCGGTCATCATAATGATTTTTGTCGCCTTTGTAGCCGGAGTTGAACGCAAGATGTCGACCATATCAAAACCGCTAACTTTGGGCATCATTACATCAGCGATTATAAGATCGGGGTGTTCTTTAAGAGCTACAGTTAACGCTTCTTCGCCATCGCCAGCAGTAACAACGTCATAGCCTTCAGCGATTAATCGAGCTTGATAAATCTCTAACAAGCTAGTGTCGTCTTCGACAAGCATTATTTTAGACATATTTTACCTATACATTTCATATTGCTTATGTTCTATTTAACATTGTATCACGGTTGTTTTTTGCTGTCTCTTGCATCTGTTGGTATTTAGCCTGGGCTCTTGTGTTATCAATTCGTGGCAAATTAACAAAGAATGTGCTCCCCTCCCCAATTTTTGACTTAACCCAAATCTTGCCAGAGTATAATTCTATGATTTTTCTACAAATAAATAGACCTAGTCCTGTTCCACCGATAGTTCTAGTTTCAGAATTGTCTACTCTAAAGAACTTTTGAAAGAGATGAGGTATGTCGTCACTAGGTATGCCTGAGCCAGTGTCTTTTATGTAGAATTGGACAACGTCTTTATTACCGGTTAACCCTATAGTAATTTTGCCAGTATTAGTGTATTTAACAGCATTATCAAATAAGTTTGTTACTACTTCGCGTAGTCGGTCTGGATCAGCAAAAACATAGTATAAGGGTCGGATCATTCTACTGTTATTGCTAGAGGCATTTATAGTTGATTGATCTGCCCCAACGACAAACTCAACTGATAAGTTTTTCTTCTCTGCGCTAAATCGCAAATCTTCCGATAGCTTTTCAAGAAAACTACCGATTTCTACAATTTCTGGATGGTCAGCCAGTCGACCATCATCGATTTTTGAGGAAGTTAATAGATCTTGAAATAGTTGGCCGAGATGCTGGGTTGAGGCATGGGCTTTATTGAGGTACTGCTTTGCTCTGTCATCAATTGTTGCGACTTTATCGTTCAGTGCAAGTGATAAGTAGCCCTCAATAGCGGCGACTGGTGTGCGCATTTCATGAGAGGCTGTACTAATAAATTCGGTTCTTTGACGTTCTTCTTGACGTTCTTTTGTCATGTCGCGAAGTATGGTTAATATACCACCAGTCTCAACCGCATTTTCATCAAGTAAGGGCATGGCATCTACAGAAACATCAATTAAAGATTCTCCTCGGGTGCGTAGTAAAATATTATTATCTCTGACTGGTTTTTTTGTAGCCAAAGATTTTGCGAGAGGGTCTTGAGATTGTGCAAGTTGATTCTGTTTTTGGTCGAAAAACTTTAGGACATTACTGTATGGTAATCCAATAGCATTTTTAGTTGGCCAGCCTGTCATCGTTTCGGCTGAGGGGTTAAGATAACTTATTCTTTTGTCGGGTGCAATCAGTACGACCGCATCAGTCATTGATGACAAAATAAAGTTAGTTTTTGTCTGTTCATTCTGTAATTTAGCCAAGGTTTCTTTGTCTGCTTGCTTTATGTAGAATCGTCTAAAGAAGAACCAGCCTGAAATTGCAGCTATAGTGACCAATATATCTAGAATGATATTGATGACTCTGGCTTCTGGTATAGGATTACCGAGTCCAATAAAGTCAAAGATCAAAAGTATCCAGGCGACTACGGCTGAGGCGATAGCTAAATATGGTCCAACCATATTCAGCATAAATACAAGCATTATGAATAAAATTCGATAAATAAAGTTGGTGTTGCCACTAGTTTCGATAACGGCGGAAAGTAGTAGACCGTACGGAACCATAGCAGTGACAAAAGTACCCCATTCCGATTTTTTACGAATTACAGGATAAATTAATACTGTTATGAGGATATGAATTGCAGAAATTATTAAAATTACAGGGGTTATACCCCAAAAATCTAATGTTTGTTGGTTTGCATTACTGGTTTGAAGATAAAAATAACCGCCAAAAAATAATATATCGATTATTAGTGTCGAATAGCAAAAATTTCGAAGCCATTTTGGGTTTACGTGTTGCATGTTTTAGCTATAGTGGATCCCGCCCTTATTACTTATGTTTAATTATAGAGTAAGCAAAGAATATTTAATAGAGCGAACTTTGGTTTTTTACCCCTGTTATGGTAGTATTGTTCTGATCGTACATCGCGCGTACCTAACTTATGGCCCCGTCGTCTAGCGGTTCAGGATATCTGGTTCAGCGTCCTGTGAGATCGCGGGTGAGGACAGCACGATTGCTGTCCGCAAGGAAATCTTCCGATGGCAACTAAGTTGCCAGTAGTGAAGTTTCGGGGTCGCCGTAGGTGACCGAATCCCAGATTCGAACATTAATACGTTACAATTGTGATCATGGCCCCGTCGTCTAGCGGTTCAGGATATCTGGTTCTCATCCAGAAGATCGCGGGTTCGAATCCCGCCGGGGTCACCACTTTCGCTATACGTTCTCCCGTCTTGGAAATTCTAATCTGTTAATATAGGTTTATGATAATCGCAATTACAGGGCCTGCCGGTTCAGGCAAGACAACAGTATCAAAGGTGCTCTCCAAAAAGCTGCCCAAGTCTGTCAATATTGAAGTTGATCACGTAAAACATTTCATTAAAAATGGCTTTAGGATTGAGCATTGGCCGAGCGGTAAAGAAAAATGGGTATTCGAACAATGGCCGCTTGTTGGCGATAGTATTGGACTGCTGGCAAAGAACTTTCAGGATAAAGGTCACGATGTGATCATTAATGGCTATATGGATGAATCCGCGTGGGAAGCTGTGCTAGAACATGTGCAACTAACACATAAATTCTTGTTATTGCCAGAGCTTGAAACCATTCTTAAGCGAGATGCGCAGCGTACTAGCTATGACGCCATGGGCGAAGAAGCTATCCAAGAGCATCTCGATGACTTTACCAACAATTCTTATTATAAAAGTTTTGAATTTATTGATTCAACTGGATACAGCATCGACGACACAGCGCAACTAATCATTAAAATAATAGGAGCAATTTAATGACCGACGATGACTCTTTGCGTAAAGCTATTGAAGTTGGCAATCAGGTAGACGAACCGTATAACTTCGGTGCTGTAGTGGTGAAAGACGGAAAACAAATATCAGCCGAGCATAATCATGTACACGAGAGGAATGACCCGTCTCTTCACTCAGAGGTTAGCGCCATAGTTGCAGCTTGTAATAAACTCGGAAGCTATCATATTGACGGTGCTGTTCTGTATGCCAGTCATGAACCATGCACTATGTGCCTGGCTTGTGCCACCTGGGCTCATATTGACCGAATCGTCTATGTAACACCTGCCAGCGCTCAACAAGATATGATGTACGAATTCAAGAACTCCGACATTAAGAAGTATGCCAAAGAGCTAAGCCGTCCTATTAAAGTCGAGCAGTTATCTTTGGACTAGGTTCCGCTTTCAACTAGAATCTAATACTACTAATTTGCTGCCCTAAATTGAGCAAGCCACCCCTCAAGCTTGGATAGGACGAGGCGCTAACTCAATCTAATGGGGGTTGCTTTTTAGTATTTGCATTAAGCGCTATAATAAAACGTAGCGACGCGGACATGAGTGTACTCCATCGCCCGCGAGCTTCTAACCAGGGTTACAAACTACGGTCCCTGTTAATCCTTACTCCAACAGCCATCCTCCCCTATTCGGACATAAAGGGATGATCGAATTATTAATGTCCGACTCTCTCTTAATATTATGGAGTAATTGTTATGGATTCCGTACGATCTCAGAATATCTTATGCATTTTATAAGTGTCTGAAATCTAGTGCGGTGTTCATCTAATCTATGACTTAAATCCTGAAAGGAGATCTAACGGGATGGATCCAACTATTTGTGTTGACGAGCGTGTCGAGGTGGCTGCCGTCTATCGTTCAACTGACGGCTTGCCTATTTGCATGCCGTTAAAAATGAGATATAAAAATCAAGAAGTTGTTTTTAAAAAACTAGGTCTTAGACACCCAACAAAAAAAGGCCTAAGGATGATACATGTTTTTGACGTTAGCGATGGTGTTAACGACTACCGTCTAGAGTTTGATGCTGAAGCTCTAATATGGAATCTGAAAGCTATTTTGGAGGGCGAAAATGCACCTACCAATTAGTAGCGAGAGACCTAATATTATGCATATCGATCTAAATAGTGCTTTTGCTACAACTGAGCAACAAGCTCACCCATCACTTCGTGGCAGACCTGTAGCGGTGACCAATCGTTTGTCTAGGGGTGCCTGTGTGATTACCTGTTCTTACGAAGGCAAAGCTAAAGGCATCAAAGTTGGAATGCGCTTTGACGAAGCTAAAATATTAGCACCTAATCTAGTGATGGTAGAGACCGATCCTCCAAAGTATCATTATGTCTATCAAAAATTAGCGGGCATCATGAAGAGCTACTCGCCTAACGTTAAAATGAAAAGTATCGACGAAGGAATTATTGATTTTCATGGCACCAGGGACATTATTAATCCTCGTCCACTTAGCGCCATAGGCCATGAAATTAAAAGACGTGTACAGTCTGAGATTGGTGATTGGATGAGGGTAAATATTGGCATTGCTCCCAATCGTTTCTTGGCAAAATTAGCCGCAGGATTGCATAAGCCAGATGGGCTGGATGTTATAACCCATGCTAATCTGAAGAAAGTTTATAGTAAGTTAAAATTGACTGATCTACCAGGTATAGCTGAGCATTATGAAGCTAAGCTAAATGCCCAAGGCATATATAGTCCTTTGCAATTTCTGGAAGCCTCTTCAGATGCTTTGCGAAAAGCGGTGTTTAGATCAGTTGTTGGCGAAGATTGGTATCAACGTCTGCGAGGTTATGAAGTAGATGACTATAAGACAAAATTAGGTAATGTCGGTCGGCAGTATGTGCTTGATGTGCGCACACATGACGAGAGCAAGATTCTATCGCGCTTTCAATATCTATGCGAAACCACTGGACGTAAACTTCGGTATAACAAGGTTGATGCTCGCGGCGTGTTGGTCTGGTTTTCGTTCGCCAGTGGCGAGGGTTGGTACAAGCGTAAAATGTTCAAAACCACTTTTTATACAGATCGTGATGTTTATGAGAGAGCTCTTTTACTGTTCAATCAAAGACCAAAACATCTGACGATCGCCAGCATGGGTATTACTTGCTATCAATTGACGCCGTCAAATCGCGCGCAGGCGAGTATTTTAGAAAGCGTTAGTAAAGAAGAATGGCTAACAGAAGCTGTCGACGAGATTAACGAGCGTTACGGCAGTTTTGTGATTAGTTCGGCCAATTCTATGACTAGCAAAAACATCGTTAAACAAAAAATCCCCTTTGGTGGAACGCAGTACTTTGAGCTGCTTTTAAAACGTGCTTAATCAGTTGGTTCAAATTTTTGTAAAAATTCGGCTAGTTGTCTAGGAGTAATGTTGGCTTTAATGATGTAGCCGTCAGCTTGTTTTTCGATGGCTTTTCGATCGTCTTCTTTTTGTTCAAGATTTGTGGTGATTATTATCTTTGCTTTAATCGGCGGAGTTTCTTGCCTCAGCTTATCTAGTAGTTCTATGCCAGTTATTGTCGGAACCATGATGTCTAACAATACAATGTCATATTGGTTGGTTTTAGCCTCTTCTAGACCTTGTTGACCATCAACTACCGTCGTTACATTATAACCAGCTTTTTTTAGCGCACGGTTGTAGAGCTCGCTAATAAAATGCTCATCTTCTATACATAGTATATTTTTTAGCTTTGGACTACTTTTTTGAATCGGATCTTTTGGGGCAGAATCTTGTTGTGTGCTTGCGGTATCTTCCATTATTGACTCCTGTAAAACGAATGATTTTTTATCCAGCCATGGGCGGTTCTCGTTATGTCTTTATTATGGCTATTCTTTTGCTCTTCTGCAAGCTGGCTATAAGGTAACAGGGTGAACCCAAACGTGCTTCCCCGCCCCTCTTTTGATTGTACCCAGATTTGACCTCCATGAGCCGTTATTATTGCTTTTGATAGATAAAGACCTAATCCTGTCCCACCAATTTGGGCACGTGATCGATGATTGCGATAAAATTTTTCAAATAAGTTACCTATTATCGAGCTTGGGATTCCAATACCAAAATCTTGAACTGTCGTCTCAATAAGACCATCCTCGCGTTTTATCGACCTAACAATAATCTCGCTACTTTTATCACTGTATTTGATCGCATTGTCTAGTAGGTTATTAATAACTTCATAAATACTTATTTTGTCGGCTGCAACCTTAGGAAGACCATCCTCAATCTCAAAAGTAATGTGCTTATTATTCATTTCTGCGCGCTGCAACATGTCTTTGGTAGATTCTTTAATGATTTCTGACCAATCCTCTTCGTGTAGCTCTAGAAATAGCTGATTCTCCTCTACCCTTGCGACGTTTAAAATATTTCCAACAAAGTCGGCTAATTGTTGCGCCGATACATTCATTTTGTTTAGGTAATCAGATAACTCATGATCGAGTTTTCCATTTAGTTCTTCTTCAAAAACCTCGATATAGCCACGAAGCATCGTTAATGGTGTTCGGAGTTCATGTACAGCTAAAGCGATAAATCCTATTCCGTCATCTTCTTTGTTGTATGTTTTTGTTCTATCGAATAATGTCAGTATGGTCTCTACTCCATCTGGATTATCTTTATTATAGTAGGCGACTACATCCAATTGTCGTCGAGTTTTTTGATCAGGTAGAGTTAATCTGACTCTTTCCCATGATTTTGAGGCTGTTATTTTATTTGTTCTATTGTTGTTTAGCCAATCATCTAAAGTGTCGTCAGAGTGAAATGATAGATCTAGAACTGAATAAACATTGGTCCCTTTTATGGAATCTATGTCTAATCCTAGGTATGAGGCGGTAATCGGATTTGTGTATTTAATTGTTTTATTTTTATCAAGAACAATAATTGGCATAGGCATATTGTCTAGTATTGTTGCGGTCATATTGTCCGCTGGTTTATGGTTAGATTGAGTCTTTTGATCCTCGACAACACTGGCTATTTGATAAATCTGCATAGTTAAATTAGTGACGAGTTCTTTGCCTAGTCTAGCTTTTTCTAGATTGGGTGCGGTAACGCCATGCTGGGTTGGGCTGACATGTAAGATTGCTTGTTGGAGTAACTTGATTGGGCTTGTGATAAAGCCTGAAATTTTTGTCGATATAAAGTATACAAATAATAGGTTAACTATGGATGCCATTAATAAAACTAATGACTTTGAAAGCATTAAATGATCTGTAACCAGTAGCCAAAATGCGTAGTTGAGTATTATTAACAAAACTAAAAATAACAGGACATAATTTCTTATTTGTCGATTTAGTTTTGTGTAATAGTCCACCCCGGAATATCCGCCTATCTTTTACTAATTATGTTTCACCTTGCCCGGCTCAACTGCAGTTATCCAAGTTTTACCAGGCGCGAGCTTTATAGGGTTACCTGTTTTATCCTTTAGTATTATTTCAGATTTACGATTTTTCTTTGACCACTTTCCGATAATCACTGTTCCGTTTTGGTAGACTCTAACTGTTCCGCCGCCGTTGACAGCATATACTGAATAAATGCCATTTTGTGTCCGTTTTATCTCTATTGCAATTACTACTTTTGGCGATATCTGCTTGCCAGATTTTTCATCTTTGTGTGCAGATCCAGCTAAGATTCGGTCGTAAGAATTAGTTTTTTTATTGTACTTATAAGCAACATCATAAAGAGGGCCTGAAAGACTAATATTGATTGATTTAATTTTTGGTTTTTCTAGTGGTTTTTCTTTTTTGTCACGCTCAAAACCATCAAATTTACTTTCTGTGTATTTTTTTTGTTTTTCAAGAGACTCAAATTTTGCAGTACTAGAGTATACATTATGAGGTGGGTAGCGATTGCCGACGCGATTGTAACTATCAGGATTATTAAATTGGTCCAAGTCTTTAATGTTTTGTGATTTTATTTGGGCTAGAGCTTCTGGTGCTCCACCTACGTGAGCGATTGCTGCTTGGTATGGCACTAGCCAGTCAAGATAGTAGGGTCTGACGCTTCTGATTGGGCCTAGATATTTTGAATCCTTTGTTTGGTATAGCGCTAAGAACCGAGTAATACCACCTTCTGCTACTGCTTCGTAGACAATTTCTGCATCTATTAAGCCAGCTTGTGGTCGTGCATCAGGACTATTCTCGATCATTACTCCAGTGACTTGTTTTGTGATTAGTTCGTTCTTTATCTTGATGCCAGTTAAGCGAGACGGTCCTTCTGTTGATTTTTTAGATGCTGTTGCGCTAGGAAGTGGTTCGGCCTGCTTATTTATTAACCATACAGCGCTTGCACAGGCTCCACATAAAAGGATTAGAGTAATAACTCCCAAAATTATTTTTTGTTTTTTTGTTAGGTTTTTGGTCCAATTCCAGGCACGCTTATGTGGTGGCATTTTGCTAGGTGAGGTTTGGTAAGCAGAATTTTCAGGCGGCTCGGTGCTGATGTCGTTAATGCTATCGCCTTGGCTACCAATATCATTGACTGGATTTGTCTCGTTATTCAAATTAGATCCTTCTATTTCTTAGCTTTAACTTAATTTTAACATAACTTCTTTCAGTCTAGATAGCGACTCATCTTTACCAATCACTGCTAAGCTACCGGCCAACTCTGGGCTTGCTGGTGCTCGCGTTAGTGCAATCCGGATTATACCGAGCAATATTGAGGGTTTTTCTTTTGTGTCAGCTAGTAATTTGTCGAGGCATTTTTTTAAAGATATTACATCAAATTCTGTTGACGATAAGTCGTTGATTGATTTGTCTAGTAGCTTTACTAATTTACCGCCGTCAGTTTTAGCTATTTGTTTATTGGACTTTATTAATTCGTCATTAAACTTTGGTCTTAAAAAGAAAAACTCAGTTAACTCAGGAATTTCATCAAAGAATTTCAGCCTGTCTTGGACCAGTTTTAATACTTGAAGTTTGTAGTTGTCGTCAAAATTGTTACTAGATTTTGGCCAAAAATTTTCTATTAATTTGTATAGCTTGTCTAGAGGTAAATTCCTGATATGTGCTCCGTTTAGCCAAAGTAGACGTCTTTCATCAAATCGAGCTCCACTTTTTTGTACTCTAGCTAGTGAGAATTTTTCAATTAATTCATTATTAGAATAGATTTCTTGATTTGAGCCATCGTTCCATCCCATTGTAGCTAGAAAGTTCATCATTGCTTCGGGCAGGTAGCCTTCTCGTGCGTAGTCAAGTATGTCCTTAGCCCCATCTCGTTTACTTAGTTTTTTGTTGCCTTCGGGACCTAAAATGTGCGGGAGCGTAGCAATGATTGGCGGGGTTAAGCCTAGCGCCTCATATAGATTTAGATAGTTTGGCGTACTGGATATAAATTCTTGACCTCTAATAATATGACTTATCTGCATTTCGGCATCGTCAATAATATGGGCAAAATTATATGTTGGGTAGCCGTCGGATTTAATTAATACAAAGTCGTCTATGACTTCTGGTCCGGTTGATATGTCGCCCATTACTTCGTCATGATAGGTATAAGATTTTGGATTTGATTTAAAACGCAATGGTGTTGTGCCATCCCATTTGGTAGTAATTTTCGGCCGATGATTTCTATACAAGAACGGTTTTTTATCTTTTTGGGCCAATTCTCTAAATCTCTGTACTTCATCAGCTGTAAAAGGGTCGGCGTAGGCTCGGTCCGCCTTGATTAATCGATCTGCCCATCGCTTATAGCTATCAAGGCGCTGACTTTGTCGATAGGGTCCAAAATCACCGCCCTTATCAGGGCCTTCATCCCAATCAATACCAACCCAATGCAACGATTTAATTATATGTTGATCAGCACCGGTTACCTCGCGTTTTTTATCTGTATCTTCTAGTCTCAGAACAAATTGGCCATTATTTTGTCGCGCTAGTAACCAAGCGAATAGCGCAGTACGAACACCACCAACATGTAAAAAACCAGTGGGACTGGGCGCGAATCGAGTTCTAACTTTCATGACCTCTATTGTATCAGATGAAATCTTATATATTGATTGTTGGCACAAAATGCTGAAATCACGATTTTTTGTAACTACGTGCTACTGGCAATTTTTAGTAGCTGATCACTATTGAGTTGGTTTGCTCCTTGTATCTGATACCAAACACCGCCACTGACCCAGGTAGCGTTTGCATTGTCGTAGATAAAGATAGTTTTTCCTTTTTCTTGGTAAGTTTCAAAATCCATATTATTTACAGCAAAATAATTATCAATTAGCGCTTGCGAGTTCCAGTTCGAAACCTGTTGAGTCATCGTATAGCTTCTGTCATCTGAGTTGGAAGAAAAATTAATTGTTATTTTTCCGGGAGAATAGACTACGGGCCCTGATAATGCGTAGCCTGAAGGATTGTATGCTGGAAGGCTGGCATTAAAACCAGCTTTGCTGGATGCGATTCTCATACTAAGGTTGGGGATGTTTTGATACAGAACAAAACCAATTAACAGTAGCGAGGCGAGGGTTGCGCCGGCATAACGAAAAGACCTACGCTTTGGGTTTTTTGTAGCGCGGTGATGTTTTTGGTGGTTTTTCCTTTCAAGGGTTTTGTGAGTATTGGCATTTTCGATTGCTTTTTCAAAGATCTTTTCTTGCCTCGTTTTTTTATGATCATTTGTATGTGTTGTTTCATTATTTTGCGACAAGTTGTGTGGATGAGTTTGCTCTATGGGTTGGTCCTTTTGAACTTCAATAATTGGGGTGGCAACAAAATCTTCGGCGGTTTGCATGTATGTCGGGAAGCGTTTTATGTGCTGACTTTGCTTAATACTTTTCGCCCTCTTTAATCGATCTGCTTTATCGATTAGGCCTACAGTTGCGTGTTCTCTGCTTGTTATTAAGCCGGTAGTATCAGGTCTTGAAACCACGCTCCGCATTAATGTAGCTGTTTTTTCTGGTTTGTGTTGGTGTATATGGTTTATGTTATGTTCTTTTTTAAGAGAACTATGTGGGAAGTTTATGGTGTTTGTCTCTGAAGCCTTGAATGCGTTCGGTTCACTATGTGAATTAAAGATAGGTTTATGATGTGTGTTTTTTGTTGGTTTGTGATGATTTGATTTTGGTATAACCCCGTCTATTGTTTTGGGGTTTGTCTTGCGAACATGCGAGCCGCTAGCAGCAATCTTGGGGTATTTTGCTGTATTTATCCCTTGGGTTGACTTACCTGTCTTTAGGTCGTAAACCTTTCCATTTAAAACTATTTTAGCTTTTTGATTACTCACATTTACCCTCTTGGCTAGCGCCTTTGTGTATTCAATATTTAGTTTAGACTGTTGCGATTATTGCCGCAAGCACTTTAACCACAATATGTCTGTTAGAATATATAGGCAATGGACTTTCTCGATCCAAAAAAGAAACGTGTCAATAAGATAAAGCTTTACGTCGGCTATGCATTAATGACGATTGCAATAATTTTTGGGGCAATAACTCTTTTATACGCCGCCTTCGGTTATGGCGTAAAACGGGACGGCCAAGTTTATCAAAATAGTACAGTCTTTCTTGCCTCTCAACCCGATAATGTTGATGTCGAGATAAGTAACACAGTTAATAATGATATTAAAAAAACCTCTACTAGCGACCGATTGATTTTAGAAGCTGGAAATTATAATTTTCGGTTTTCAAAACAAGATTATAGAACCTGGCAAAGAGATGTAGAGCTTCGGGGGGGCATAATCACACGGCTAGATTATCCTTTTCTGTTCCCTATTAAGTTAATCTCAAAAGATATAATTAGATATCCAAGTGAGCCAGGATTAATAACAACTAGTCCCGATAGGAGTAAACAATTAGTTCAACGACCCAGTAGTTTTCTAGAATATGATTTGATTGATAAAAATAGTGATACCAATAATATTAAACGGGTTGCATTTGCGCCAGCATTATTTTCTGATCTTGCCAATAAAAGTACTCTACAGCTAATTGAATGGTCAAGCGATAATCGACACTTGCTGGTGTCATATAAGGCAGTAAACGGCAAGAGGTTTGTGTTAATGGACACCGATAAACCTGCAGAATCTATCAATATCAATAGTTTTTACAATAAAAACTTTTTATCAGTTAGGTTGCGCGATAAAAGCCCAGATAATTTATATTTTTTGACCAGTGCTGGTGTTTTAGAAACAGGTACTATCGAATCAAAAACTAGGCAAAAGGTATTAAGTAATGTCAGTGATTTTCAGCCTTATAAAAATGATCAGATTCTGTTTATCAATAATAAAAACCAAGCAAAGACAGGGTTGGTGTCCGCCCAGATATATAATCCAAGTGAGCCGATATTAATGATAAAAAAGCTACCAAAATCAAAAACATATTATCTGGAATTATCTGAATATCGAGGTAATTTTTATGCAGTAGTTGGAGCATCTTCGGGCAAGGACGAGTTTTATGTTTTTAGAAACCCAAGAGTTGTCGTTAGTCAAAAGGATCAACAATCATTATTCACTCGAACAATTCGACTCGATGGTGCTAACCAACTGTCGCTGTCTGATAATGCAAGATTCATAGCAACCGAAAATGATAGTAAATTTGCGGTGTATGATATCGAAGAAGATAAGTTATTCAAATATGAACTAGATAAAAAATATAAATCTGTGGTTTCTCATGATTGGATGGATGGGCACCGAATTATCGTGCAAGCCGAAGGTAAGGTATTGGTTTTTGATTTTGATGGCAGTAATCAGCAGTATTTATTTAATACTGTTGCTGGTTACCAAATCGGGTTTAATTCTGAGTACAGCAACATAGATGGTTTAGTAAAGGATGATTCGAAATTGCCTTATGCAATAAAAACCTTCGATTTGATTGTTGATTAATCAAATATCCATCCAGTTAGCCTGCTCCAGAGGCTTGGCGCGTTACCGGGAACTGTCTCAACTATTGGGCTATTATTTTTTGTTTCGGGTTTACTGTTTTGTTTTGGATCGGGACTTATTTGCTCCCCCACTACTACTAATCTATTTAGCGATGTCCCGGGAGGGTCGCAAGTTATTAGAGTTGCCGTTGATTTATTGCCTTTGTCAGACAACACGGAAACATCAGTAGGTGAAACAATTTTTTTCTGGAATATTTTATAGGTGTATCTGACTTTATTGCGAGTGAGATAAAACGTATCACCTTCGTCTAACTTTGATAATAATACAAAAGCAAATTTGTATTTTCCTTGGTTGAATATGTTGTTGCTCGAGTGCCCAACTATTGCTACATTTCCCTTCTCGCCCGGAAAAGATGTTTCTGGATAATGAACAACTCCTTTTTCTAGAGTTTTTTGAATCCCATCCTCTAGATCTTTAGCGTTTGTTGCATTGACCACATCTGAAGCGTCATAAATTACAGGAATTTCTACATTTATTTTAGGGATTATTACCATTGAACCACTTGGAGCTACATTAGAGTTTGGATCTGCAATAATTGGAGTTGTGCTGACGTTTTTACTCGGGGTAATGAAGGGCGCAATGAATCTTTCGTTAAAAAACCCAAATAGTATAAATAATATAGTTATGCTTCCAACCATTAGGCCAAATAATACTGATTGAATATGCTGTTTTGCAGATAGTTTATTTCTTCTTATAGTGTGGATGTCGGGTTTATTTGATAAAGACAAAGTTTTGGATGTTGTAGCCTGAGTTTCGTTAGCTGGGATTGATGCATTTTCTCCTCGTGCGTTTATTTTATATTGGTGCTGGTCGTAAAACTCTTGCCATACTTCATTTTTTTCGATATCAGATAAATTTGCATAGTAGTTGTACCATGCAGTTTGGATTCCGGCGAGTGACTTACCTGATTTGGTTAAATCATCCATGTATTTACGATGTTTGGAAAAATTGGTTTTCTCTACTTTAGCATCTTTGGCTCCGCCTTTTTCTTCAGTGAGGTTAGACTCTTTTTTGTATAATGTACTTAATTTGGCGCGCGCGATATCAGCCGCAGCTTTTGCGCTACTGTTCAATACTGGATCTTTCCGGGGTTTGTCGTCAGCCATTAATAAATTTGTTTCTGCTAGTGTTAACAGATAAAAGTATATAGGATTTTCATGCTTTCGGGTAGTTTACAGAGTTAATATATCGGTCATCTGAAAACTCTTGAGATACTTGAAGAGTAACTATTGTTACTTTGAAAGTATATCGAGAGTTTTCAGCACGACAGATTAGTTCTGGGCACAGTCAAAAGTGTGAATGTCCGATGCTTCAGAGAAGTAAGGTTTTGTAGTACAATTATCTCTGTTCCGTAGCTTATTCATATACTGTTATGCCGGAGTGGCGGAATTGGTATACATTATTTAACATCTTGTGCCGCGGTGGCGGAATTGGTAGACGCGCTAGACTCAAAATCTGGTGAGCTTTTTGTTCGTGCCGGTTCAAGTCCGGCCCGCGGTACCAGACGTTAAATAATAAAAAGATGTCCCTAGACATATTTTCGCATCGGGCGCGTCGCTAAAGCGACGCCGTAAACGAACGAAATCGTGTGGGGCAACCATTGAGAGTGCAAACTGCTAGGAGCAGTTTGCAGGGAAATTTACTCTTCAAAACTTGTTTTGATAGATGTAGTTTCGGGTGAGATGAGCTTTTTGCTCATTGCAAGGACTATTGACTGATTTAAAACTTGTTTTAAGTAAGTCAAAGTCAGGCCTGCAGAATGTAGGCGCGGATCGTGACCGAGCCTCTCCTCCGGCACCATTCGACTCCCTTCGTTCGCTCATGGTAAACCATGGGCGTTTCTATTTTAGTCGAATGACCCTGAGCCTGTCGAAGGGCCCTTTTTTCGGAGACTCGAACGTAGCCATAAATAGCCCCAGGAGGTTGTCTATGTTTTAAGTACTTGTTCGCATTTGCAATTGCTTTTGCAATTTTGTCACTAGCATAAAATGAAGGGGTCTCTCCCTCAGCATTTGCAATGATTAACGATCGGCCAATATTGGTAGAGAGGATGGTAAATGCTTACGCATGTTACCCTCGGGTATTGGAATTTCGGAAGTGGTCCCGTTGCGACTATCCATGACAAGTAGCAGTCCTCCTTGGACGATCATGCCGGGTTCGAAGTACCACTCATTGTCTGCTCTAACAGTGCTACCTAATAAATAGCCACAACCTAGCTCAAATGAATATCGATCAGATGATTCTCTGATGTGTATAAGTGGTCCGGTTTGATCTCGACGTGACACGTCTACATCAACCCAGCATCTAGGATTCTCGCTATCAATTTGAAGTAAATCTCCGACATCAAGATCTGCAATAAAGAATACTTGCTCAAAATTTGGTTCATAACTAACATGAATTGATGATTTCATGAGCTACAATGATATACTATAATACTGAAATAGTCAACGCCTCGAATGGCTTAGCGGTGTTTTGGATGTACCAGACACTGGCTTTGCTGGCGATCTCTACGCGCCAGATATCATCTGTTTGAGAATTTTTGGTGGTACTCACCACCCCTTTATGTGCTACAAAATAGTTCCCGTTATGAGAGGTTATGATACTAATGGGGTTTAAGGATGTGAGATTATGTAAAAACTCAACCAGTTGCAAAATTGTCATTTGATAAGTGACTGCTGATCTCCAACCTATCTCTAGACAAAATTTTTGAAGTTGCGATAGGCTAAGAATTAATACTGTTTTGTCTCTGATAAGGACGTCCTTCGCATTTGCTCTAAAATAGTCGATCGCATCTTTGGTGATGAATAACGGTTTTGTTGTGGCCGTAATAAACTTTTCTAAAACCACAGCAGTTTCTGAGTTTCGCCCAAGATCACCAGCTATTAGCGTTCCATCTGCCCAATTTGCCCAACTTACCCACGATTCTAGGGCGGTGTGGCAAAAGCTACCACTTTTGGTGCTTGGGGCGAATTCGCCGTTTTCTAATATTTTGCCTACACTTTTTTGTAGGGCATCGGGTAATAATACCTTAGCGACACCAATCCCAGCCTCTTGGGCTATTTGATAAGCATGTCCGGGCGCAGAAAAGCCGTGGGCATTACCGCCTATTATTAACAATTTGCCAGCTAGTCGCTTATTCTCAGGTTTGTCCCAGGCGAGTTCCGGAAAGAGTGGTTTGTCGCTTGCTTGTTTATACCAATACGTATCCATTGTCCCCTGCCTTTAGCTTATAGATTACGTTTTTTCTCTCTATGATTATGGGCCAACGGTGTTTTTTTGCAATCGCCAGTAACTTAAGGTCTGGATTAAAAGCAATCGGATTCTCTACTAATTCTAATAGCGAGGCGTCGCTTTTGCTGTCACCTATAGCATAGCTATCTTTGGTGGATAAGTTGTGTTTTTTGATAAGGTTTTTTAGTACCGATTTTTTATCTAGCGAGGGCACCTTTTTTACTCCGTTAAATCTATTGCCCTCTCGAAAATATTCCGTGCCAACCCAATCGTCAAAATTATAATTTTTGGCGATGTGCTTTACTAACTCTTGGTGCGAGCCTGAAATCGCTAATAATACATAATCTTTTGCTTTTAATTTCTTAGCTAAGTTGCGTGTATAGATGTAAGTCTGAGCTTTGTATTCGCTAACAATTTCTTTAACGATTTTGTCAAAGACCTTAACATCCAAATCACCCAATGCTTCTTCATATACCGCGATTACTTCTTTTTCGTATGACAGGAATGCGTCAACATTTTCGCGGCGTTTCCATATCATGCGGGCGTTATGCAGGCGATTATGGGCTCTAGGGCCTAGCAAGTTATTTTTAGCCAGACGGTCCACGACAGCGTGGTACAATTGCCACCGAATCAATGTCCCGTCAATATCAAAAACCGCAAATTTTTGCGCAGACATTATTTTTTCCAGTCGCCACCGTTGACCCTGTTGGAGGGCGAAAGATCGTGCCAGTCGTGTGGGTCACTTTTTCGGATTTGTCTAAATAACCTTTTAGCTGTTTTTGTGTAGAGTTTATTTTTTCCTACGAAATTTCTTTTTTCATCCCACTTTTTTTGCAGTACATTTCCTCGAGCCGACTGTTCCTGTAACTCTAGATCAATATCAAGGTTATCGGCATCTTTTACAATCTTTGATTCTATGCATTCTCTGTCTTCATATTCATGCCACAAATCTACAAATTCTTTTTCAAGAGCGGTGTTTTTAAACACATCTTTTATTCCTTTTGATTCGTCTCTTATAACATACTGACGTGCTAAATAATCTACGTCTCCTGTTCGGCTTTCTGATATATCGTGAACCATAGCCATTTTCATAATTTTGTCAGTGTTTGTAACTTTTTCATGTTTCGCTATCAACAGTGCTATCCAAGTAACACGAAAGTGGTGCTCGGTTAGATTCTGCGTTTCTGTATTATGAAAACGACGCCATTGTCTATCTATCAGTCGAAGTGCGCCTAACTCATAAAGCAGTTCTATATCTCTCTTGTCACTCATACATCAATTGTAACACTTACCGGGCAGTGGTCGCTGCCCATGACTTCTGGATGTATTCTGGTATCAACAATCTTGTCTTTTAGACTTTTACTTGCCAGCCAGTAATCTATCCGCCAGCCGACGTTTCGCTCACGGGCATTTTCGAAGTGTGTCCACCAGCTGTAGTGACCATTACCCTGCGTGAATAAACGGAAGGTATCAATTAACCCATGTTCAACGAAATTTTAAAAACCTTCACGCTCTTCGTTGGTAAGCCATCGCTTTCCAACGTTTGGCTTTGGCCTAGCATGATCATCTTCGGTGTGTGCAACATTCAAGTCCCCACAGACTAATACTGGTTTCTGTTTTTCGATTAGTTTTAGGTATGCTAAAAATGCTGGGTCCCAATGTTTGTGTCGCAGTTCTACTCGGCTGAGGCCATCCTTCGAATTAGGGCTATAAACAGCCGCAACGTAAAAGTCTTTAAATTCTGCGGCCATAACCCTGCCCTCTTTGTTCGGGTCGCCGTACACGTCACCAGTAACTTTGTCTTTTTTTATTATGTCTTCCGGGAAGCCATTGATAACCGCAATCGGCTTAGGTTTAGCATGGCTTGATGGAAGTATAATCACGAATGGTTTTGATCGTAAATTTCGACTTGGTCAGCTTGTCCGTGCAGAGCAAATTATGTTTGATGCAGTAGCAGTAA
>CAZPAW010000002.1:0-285549 GCA_964584895.1 uncultured Candidatus Saccharibacteria bacterium | reverse complement strand
ACAATTTCATCTTATATAAGTATAGCTGTATCAATAAATATCTGCTAGACTTGTATTTTAGATGAGCGCGAAATACAAGCGGATACTTTTAAAACTCTCCGGCGAACAATTAGCAGGAAAACACGAGTATGGCATCGATCCAGAAGTCGCTAAATATTTAGCAAACGAGGTTAGAAAAGTCCAAAATCTTGGTGTACAGATTGTAATAATTGTCGGCGGCGGGAATATGGTTCGAGGTGAAAAACTAGCTGGAGAGAGCGGAATAAAGCGTGTGACGGCTGATCAAATGGGTATGCTATCTGGTCTGATGAACGCCATGGCGCTTACCGACCTTTTTGAAGCCGAGGGTTTAACTACTAGGTGTTTGAGTAATGTTTTTGCAGAACAAGTAGCAGAGAGTTTTTCATTTCGATTAGCAGAAAAACACTTACAGAATAACCGCGTACTACTTGTGGCTGGTGGCACGGGGCGGCCATATTCTACTCACGATACAGCTGCAATTTTAACTGGATTGGAACTAAAGTGTGATGTGGTTCTTAAAGCTACAAAAGTAGACGGCGTCTACGATAAAGATCCGATGAAGCATGATGATGCAAAACTACATTCTCATATGCCATTTCAAGGCGCGGTTGAAAATCGTGATGTAAAAGTCATGGATCAGGCAGCGCTTGGTCTTGCCATGGAGCACAATATGCCGACAATCGTATTTAATGCTTTTTTTGAAGATAATTTGCTAAAAGTAGTGCAAGGTGAATCAATCGGCACTACAATATCTTAAGTTTCTAATGATTCGCCAGGTTTTAAAATACGCCAATCAACACCTGCTTGATGCGCCGCAGTAGATAATATTCGATAATGGATTGATTCTCCAATTTCAGATAGTAATGCGTTGTGTGACGGGAATGCAATTTTTGGCTTAATGTCGGTAATAAATTTTGAGGCTTCGGTGACTCGTAGCCACGGTGCTGATGCTGGCGCCGATAATACTTCTACTGGCTTATTTGGTAATGTGTATGAATCTCCGGGATGATAAAATCGGCCGTTAACAAGTACTCCGACATTCTCGACATCCGTAAATAATTCGTGCCTTTCACCGAAAAAATCAAGTCTGAAATCATTGAGAGTATATTCTTTGTCTATTTGCGCTACTTTAGCACTATTGGAATCAAGAGTGTTTACTACTTGAGAGGTTGTTAATATCTGTACTTTTGGGTTATTTTGAATAATTTTTTGAATTTTGTCTGGATCAAAATGGTCTTGATGATCGTGTGTTATAACCACAACGTCGATGTTAGAAAAATTTGTCAAAGATTTTGCGAATATTCCTGGATCGATTATTAATCTAGAATTGCCTTCCTTAATATCTATGCACGAATGCTCGTATTTAGTTATTGTCATAAATAAAAGTATAACACTTTACCTCTGGTGTATTATGTATTACGTGATGAAACCATTTTTAATTTTACAACTACGACCCGAAGATGCGTTATCTGATAACGAATTTGAGGCTTTTTTAAAGTACGGCGAATTAGAGTCAAAAGATGTACATAGAATCCGAATGGAAAAAGAAGGTTTGCCGTATCTGGAACTAGACAACTATTCGGGCGTTATTGTTGGTGGTGGTCCAAGCGAGATTAGCAATTCTAAAAAATCAAAAATTCAACTGCGTTTTGAAGAGCCTTTATTTAAACTTATTCGTGAAATAGTTAAGCGGGATTTTCCGTTTTTTGGTGCTTGTTATGGTATTGGCGCACTCTCTTATGCTATGGGGGGTGAGGTATCTAAAGAAAAATATAGCGAAAGCGCTAAAGCTACTACCATTATCTTAAGCAAAGACGCAAAAGATGATCATTTGCTAAAGAATGTTCCTGAAAAATTTCGTGCTTTTGGTGGCCATAAAGAATCGTGCCAAGAAGTTCCAAAAGGTGCGGTATTGCTTGCTTCATCAGAAGTATGCCCTATTCATATGATTCGTTTCGGTAAAAATGTTTACGCTACCCAGTTTCACCCAGAACTTGATGCCGAAGGTTTAGGACTTCGTATTTTAGCCTATAAAAATTTAGGTTATTTTCCAGCGCATGAAGCGCAAAAGCTAATTCACTCTGCTTTGAGTGAAAACATAACCGTGCCGATGCAAATCTTTGCTAGGTTTATTAATAAATATAAAAAATTTTGAGAGTTTAGCATCGATAAATCATATCTAGACATCAGAAAATATACGTTTGACATATGTTAGAATATATGCTACTATGTTGAAGGTTCCAAAAAACGGAACACCCCTTATGACAACTAAATAAGGGAGGATTATGGAATATTCCATAACGCAAATCGAGCATATGCCCGATAACATTATTAAAGAATCAGACAAAGGACTGGACGACCAGTCCTTTTTTAATGCTCATAAAGACTTAGAAGCAAATCATAAAACAATACCTGCAAGTTTTATTCTGGACAGAATGACGAGGGTTAATTAGATGAATTTGATTGAACCCGAGTTGGCTAGTCAATGCCCTTCTCAAGCAGTTTCAGAAATTCAGGTTTTGCCAGAATTAGATTCTGATAAGCGTCTTGGACCGAGAGCTTTACAAAAAACTTATATAGTCAAAATCCCAGAGCAAGTTGTACGTAATTCAAAAGACGAGTTAATAGAAAAATCAAAATTAAACAATTCTAAGTATACGCCAGGTCGAGAAAGTAGGCCTGAGGAATTCCCTCATTCAGCAGAGTTGACGCGGTGGTTAGCTGATTTACTACTAGAGCCATGTGCTACTGACTTGTCTTTCGTAAGAGCTGTAGGAGAAAGAGATAGCATTTTTGCCGATAATCTTCACTTTGATTCGAGATACGTCGGTTTCAGTCGGCAAAGAAATATTAAAGGTTCCTTCTGGAGGCCAAGTAACTCGGTTGAGATTTGGCGGCAAATTATTAATCTTGATGATAAGCCTAGACACTTACAAATCGTAAACACGCCGATAAAACAACTAGAAGAACGTCAGATTGATATATATAAGGAGCGGCCAGTCGGACGATATATTGTAGGTTACGATGATCCAAAAGACATACCTTTGTCTTTGCTGACAAAAAATATTTTGCCTGAAGAATCGCAGGTTTACGAAATTCCTGCCTATGATGGTGAAAATTTATCGGTACTAGAATTGTGGTCAAGCCAAGTTTTGCATGCCGGCATCACTGTCAAATCTGGCCAGCACATGGCGGCTGCTGCTAAATGGGTAGAACCCGGAAAACAAAATGGAGGTGGATACTATGCAAAATAGCGAAAAAACGATAAGCATATTGACCCCAGTTTTAGCCAACGAAGGTACGCGTGAGCTATTAACAGAAACCGCGGAATCAGTTGAGAGACAAACTTTGCCCAAAGGATGGAATATGGAATGGATTATCATGGAAGACGGCAAAGAGCCTGTACTTGAGAATTTTGATTGGCCAGAATCGGCAAGTTATTACAAAGTTGAAAAACAGGTCGGTGAACCATCGGCGCGCACTCTGGCTCTTTCGGCATCATTGGGTGATGTGGTTTTAGCATTCGACGCAGACGACACTCTCCCTGATCAGGCGCTCGATAGAATATGTAGCGCATACGATGAATATCCAACTGCTAGATGGGTTGCAGGTCAAGAGTCTACACCACGGCATTCTACTCCTTGGATTAACAAAGATAATCCAGCCGATTTTATATCAAACGGACTTTGTGAACCTGGGGTAATTTATCCCTTCTGGAAACGGACTGATCAGTTTCCTGTTACCTTTCAATGTTCATACAAGGCAGATACGTTATGGAAATACGGTGGCTATCCAGCAATGCCCTACGCAGGCGATATTAATCTATTGTTTGCAGTCTCTAGTGTTGAACCAGGCGTTGTGCTACATGACACTTTGCTTAATTATCGTAGATGGCCGGGTCAAATGACTGCCCAAAAAGAATATTTTGCGATGAAAGAACTCTCTCATATTCATGCTGACAAGTGGGTTAATGCAATAACTAAGGAAGAAAACCATGAAAACTGAATTGATTAATGAATATGCTACTGATAACAATATCGAAATTGATCTGATTGAGCCAATAGTCAGGAGGAGCGATCCACTCGATACTGCAGCCGGCGCACACATACCTGCGCAAGGGGATATTGAGTTGTTCGTCGATCGACATAATCAAATAGTTTACAAGTTAGGAACAAAAGATAGACTATCAAAATATGCACAAGATTTTCGGGCGCTAAAGATTGCAAAAGATGCCGGTATTAGTGTTCCTAGTCCTATCGCCGAGCCTGCAATTTACGATGACTATATTGTCTACGCTTCAGAGTACATAGATCATGATCCTTACGATTCTCCTTCTCCTATTGCAACAGGGCGGCTACTTGCAGGTTTGCACGAGATTAAGGTTGATTCGTTTCAAGTAGCAACTAGCAAACTGGGCAAGCTAGCACATTTTGTGCTTGAACAATGCGACATATCCGATTTAACCCGTAGGTCCGTACTAGATAGATGTCTGCCATGTATCGAAGTAGTAACAAATGATATGGAGCATAACAATAGCTTGGTTCACGGGGATGTTCATCTCGGCAACATCCTCCCTACCCTTCCTACTCCAACATTAATTGATTTTGAAGATTCTGGTAAGGGTTCGCCTCTTTGGGATTTGGCAGTTTTAGTGCAATCGGCGACTCGATTTGGTCTTGATGCGGGTTGGGTAAAAATCTGTCTTCAGTCTTGGCAACAAACTAGTGGAAAAGAATTGTCAAAAGATGAACTAGCAAAGTACGTTGATTGGCGGTATTGGTATGGCTGTTTAAGTATGATTAAACGTAGTCAGCAGGGAGAAGATTTGGAAACCGAACTGCATACACGGCTTAAGTGGGTTTATGATCCGACGGATCGAACTAAGTGGAATAGGTGCTAATTCATATGCTGTGAGCAGTATGGCGGAGAGAGAGGGATTTTCGACTCCCAAGTCAAATTGCTTTGCAATTTGCTCGTGAGCTCGGCTCGCGGTTTGGCGAAATTGCTAAACATCGCTCCGCCTGTTCGAACCCCACGCAATCAAAGCAGTTTGATTGCTTCTTGACCAATATTAAAGCCCGCAACTAATAACGGGCCTTAATATTGGCGGAACACACAGGTCTGGAACTCAGACCTTGTCCCATTGATTGGTGATATCAATTATGTTTCTGGTATTATTAATTTAATGATTGACCCTGAAGGTGAACCAGGTGCTGAGCCACTTGATAGAAGAAGCGCGTTGGACTACACAGTTTCACGTCTAGCCACTGGCGTGTCACTTGACGCTACAGATGAACGTGGGGCAAACCAAAGACTCAATACACTGCTTTACCTCATAGATTGGAAAGCTGCAATTGAATCAGACTATGTGTTTACTGGTTTTGAATGGACAATGACTGTTAATGGGCCTGTTGCAGCTGAACGTGGAGATTCACCAAGTTTTGAAGATGCAAGATTAGCAATTGCTGAATCAGGATCTAAAATGCAGATTGACGATATCATTGAACACATAGTGGATCTTGGACAGGAGTTGCCTTGGGACAAAGTAGCGGATCTTGCATATCATACATTTCCAAGCTATGAAGCATTTCATTCATTTCCTAGGTTTCCATCAGGAAGAATCGTTGATCTTGTAGCGATTGCTGATCGATATCGTGATACCGATATCTATAAACAGGGTGAAAAATAACCCGCCGCACCCCTTACATGTTTTAGGGTGGACGGGTATCTTTAGAACTATATCTCTGGCGGAGAGAGAGGGATTCGGTCACGTTCCGCGACCCCGAAACTTCACTATTGCAAGCTAGCTTGCATTGGAAGATTTCCTTACAAACTGCCATTCTGGGCAGTTTTCACCCTATCGGGTTCGAATCATTCACTATACGATTGATTCTGCAACCTATCTATTGACTAGATTATAGAATCAATGGCGGAGAGAGAGGGATTCGAACCCTCGATGCAAGTTGCCTCACATACACGCTTTCCAAGCGTGCTCCTTCAACCACTCGGACACCTCTCCATGAATACAGAATAATTATAATCTATTATGGCATTTTTCTTGAAAGGCACGCTTGGCCCAGGCGTGGTCACCTTTGGCGACCCCAAAACTTCTCTATTGGCAACAAGTTGTCATCGGAAGATTTTCTTGCGCAATGCTACGACAGCATTGCTCACCTTCAACCACTCGGACACCTCTCCGTATTTACCCAGTATACCTAAAATATGAAGACTTAATCATATTTTTACTTGTCAATCGCTGTTGAAAAAGCGTATATTATTAATAGCCAAATTGGCAAATACATGGAGGGATGTGTGCAAAACACACCCCTTTTTTTTAACCAAAACTTTTTAAGGACAAAATGCCACTCATAGATGTATCTAATGTTTCAAAACTATACGGTTTCGGCGAGGCGGCTACCATAGCGCTTGACGAAGTTAACTTTGTCGTTGAAGAAAATGAATTTATCGCAGTTATGGGACCGAGTGGATCCGGTAAATCTACATTAATGAATATCATTGGTTTTTTGGATGAACCATCACACGGAAACTACAAGTTGAATGGGCGAATGACCTCAAAACTGAGATCTAATCAAAAAGCAAAACTACGAAGAGATACGATCGGTTTTGTATTTCAGTCTTCAAATTTACTACCAAAAATGACAGTACTAGAGAATGTCGCTTTACCTCTCGCATATCGTGGACTGACTCCGACTACTCGATTAAAGCGAGCCGGAGAATTACTTAACCGAATTGGGCTTGCACATAAAGAGTACTTTCATCCATACCAGTTGAGTGGTGGTGAGGTCCAGAGAGTCGCTATCGCGCGAGCTTTAATTAATGATCCAAAAATTATTATTGCTGACGAGCCAACCGGTAACCTCGATAGCGAATCAAGTAAGGTGGTCATGGAGCTGCTTAGTGAGATACACAAGGCTGGAAACACAGTACTGATGGTTACGCATAATCCAGCGTTAACAAAATATGCTAATCGAGTGGTTTACATGCATGATGGTGAAATAATCCATGATGAGAAAAATAAAATTGGTGATATCCCTGACATCCTACGGCGGAGCATGTACTTCGTTAGCAAAAAAACAGTAATAGATGATGCCGCGGGAGTGTCTGCGCTTATGAAGACTATACCGGGCGATTTAAACGATAAGAAAAAGCCAAGTAAACGAAAATCTCGGCGAGTTAAAAATTCTAAAAATAAGGTTAGGAAATCTAAATGATTAAATCTAATCTAAAGCTAGCTTACAAAACTATAAAATTAACCAAATGGCGTAGTTTTATGACGACGCTTGGCATAATCATTGGCGTAGTTTCAGTGGTGACAACTATTAGTTTGGGCGAAGGTGTAAAGCGTCAAGTCGAAGATCAAATCAAAGAGTTCGGCAGTGATTTATTGATTGTTCGCCCAGGAAAACAAGTCGAAAAAGATAAAAACGGTAATATTACTTCAGTCGATGTATTCTCAATTTTTAATAATTCTGCGACTTTATCTGACGATGATGTAGAAGCTACTTCAAATGCCAGTGAAGTATCAGCAGTTGCTCCCCTATCGGTGGTTAATGGAAGTGTTTCGTATGACGACAAAGAATTCAGCAACATAAAAGTAATCGCTACCACAAATACCTTTTCTAGCTTAATTAATCACGATATTGAGTTTGGTCAATTTTTAAGCGAAACAGACGAAGGAAAGAATTTTGCAGTTATTGGTTCTGACGTTGCTCAAAATCTTTATAAAGATAGTGCGCCTATAGGACGGTCTTTTGATTTTCGTGGACAATCATTTATCGTTAAAGGAGTTTTTTCGGAGTTCGACGAGATACCTCTAAATTTTGGCGCAAATTATAATAACGCTATATTTATTCCATACGTTACAGGAAAATCTATTAATGAAGGATCTGCCCAAATTTCTCAGATTTTAGCGAAACCGAATCAGCCAGATCAGGTAGATGAAGTACAGAATTCAATTGAAGCAAACTTAATAAAAGTCCACCAATCAAGTACGGATTTTACTGTACTTAAACAAGAAGATACCTTAACGATTGCTAATAATGTTTTAAATGTTTTATCAGGGCTTGTTGCAGCTGTCGCTGCAATTTCGATTATCGTTGGAGGTATTGGTGTAATGAACGTAATGATTGTTTCTGTAACAGAGCGTACTAGAGAGATAGGTATACGTAAGGCTGTTGGAGCCACTAATCACCAGATTATGGTTCAGTTTATGTCAGAGGCGGTTGTGCTGAGTTTTATTGGGGGACTTATAGGGATGTTTATCGCAGTGCTCGTGA
Organism: uncultured Candidatus Saccharibacteria bacterium; assembly: GCA_964584895.1. GTDB lineage: Bacteria > Patescibacteriota > Saccharimonadia > Saccharimonadales > JAGQNJ01 > DAISWO01. The sequence continues at coordinate 277,231 of CAZPAW010000002.1, read as the reverse complement.
ATTTTGGTATAAGAATATTTACGGATTTAACACCAATAATTACAATCCCAATGTTCTTGTTGGCGTTATTCATTTCATTATTCGTTGGTGTCCTATTCGGTGTTATACCGGCGGTTAACGCTGCAAGAAAAAATCCTATCGAAGCACTCCGAAATGAATAAAGAAGCCGAATTGTAAAATCTCCGACTTCTTTACTTATTAATGATGAGCTTGAATTATTTTGTTGCTTTTTTGATATCAAGACCCATGGCAACCATGATTGGGCCGGTGATTAAAGCATAAAGTCCTACAACCCAAACAAAAGCAACTCCTGCACTTGCTGGTTGCATCAATAAAACAATACCGAGTAATACTGATAGCCCTCCACCAATAATACCTAGCATTTTTCTAGTTGCGCTTGGTTCGTCTATGAGCGATCCAATAACTTCCAAGACACCGCTAGCTATAAACACGAATCCGAATAGTAGAATGAATGTTCCGAAGGTTACAAGTGGATGCCTGACTAAGTATAGGCCAACTCCTAATTGAGCAATTCCGGCTAACATCCGAAGAAACCAGTTTTCACCTCTAGTTAAGTTCATTACTGCTTCTATCAAACTCACAACTCCCATTATCAGTACATAAATACTAACAATATAAACTAGAGTTGCTAGAGTTAATCCTGGCCAGAAAACAGCTGCAATACCAAATAGTATTCCTGCTACCCCTCTAACCACCAATAATTCCCACATTGGTTTTAACGTTGCGCTCATACGACCTCCTGTTTAGTTAATAATAATATTATCGCACTCATTTAATGAATTAGTCAATTTGAATGATAATGTTGATTAAGGTTTAAGTTGTGTTATGAGTGGTATAATTAATAGTGTAGGAGGTCATTGGGATGGACCATAAAACTCGCATCAAACATGAATTAATCGAGGCTGGGGTGACGAGTTATGGTTTAAAAAAGCCTACTATCCATAATCTTCCCTCCGTTATTCATGACAACGAGCATATAAAAGGCGTGATTTATGGTTGGAGAGATAAAAATACGGCAACTATCGTAGCGACTGATCGGCGACTGATTTACATGGATCACAAGCCGTTTTTTAGGATTAATGACGAAATATCCTATGATTTTGTTAGTGGCATTAGCCATAACGCTCAAGGACGTTTTTCTGCAGTTATAATCCATACCAGAGCTGGTGACTATAATTTAAGGTTCGTTAATACAGAGTGTGCAAGGATTTTTGTTGCATACATAGAGTCTCGTGGCATTGAACAGTTTAACAATCGGTCTGTTGGTCCAGTAGCTAAACCCCTGACACTTAAAAAGAATGCAAATAATAAGCCAAAAAATAATCGTCTTGTATCGCCTTCAGATGCTGAATCGCCACTAAAGCCTATTAGCAGTGAAGTGCGGGATTTCTTATTAAGGCAAGACATAGCGGTAATTTCTTCAATTAACCGTCGTGGTACAGTTAATGGATCGGTCATATATTATTTGTTGGGTGACGAGAATTTTTTTTATTTTGTTACAAAGAATCAAACAGAAAAAACCCAAAATATTTTAATAAATCCATCGGTTGCATTAACAATATTTGATGAACAAGAAAGGAAAACTGTTCAACTCGAAGGAGTTGCGACCATTATAAATGAACCAAACAAAATAAAGTCTGTCACATCAAAACTAATAAAACCAAGAGTTTATGCTGGCTCAGTAGCATGGCCACCAATATCATTACTTATTGCCGGAGAATTTGTTGTAGTTTGTGTTCAACCGACAAGTATGAAATTTATGGATTATAAATAGTTATACTGGTGATTATTTCTTATATTTTTTGTATAGAATAAAACCGCCACCTGAAAGTGCCATAACGATCCCAAGCCCGATAATAATCGCTGTTTGATTAAGAAAAGTTTGATATAAGTCGTTGTATAGATTCCCGACTACAATTCGCGAATTGGCGTTTTCTAGATTTGACAGAATTGGTGGTTTAAATAACGGTCCAATTAGTAAAGTAAATGCGCTTACTACAGTTATTGCAAAACCCTGCAATAGGGCTGTTTTAGATTTTGTATCTCTGAATTTGAAGTAAGGTATAGAGAAAAGCCCTAACGCGCCAAGTAGTGCGAGCGGTCCCAACCACAAAAAAGCTACACTATAACTATAAAAATTCGGTATTTTATCGGCATCCAGGAGAACAATCTCTTCAGGAATCTCGTTAGGGTCGAATTTAACATCTCGAAATTCACCGGCAACTTCAACAACTTTTCCTAAAAAGTCTTTGACTCCAGATAAATCAATCACCACAGATTCTTGATTATTTGATGTAAATACAATATTTAATTTATAGGCAACTTTGTTTATTACAGCCTCTACCCTGTCGCTACCTAGTATTCCGCTGATGACTTTTGTAACGCTTTCGCCCGCAACATTTTTTGCAACAGGATAATTTTGTAAAGCAGATTCTGTGATTTGTGAAGCAATTGCGTCTCGACTACTTTCAGATGTAAGTGAGGTTGATACTACATCGGCAAAATTGTCACTATTGAAAATATATTTATTGACCCAAAATGCAGAATTGGCTACCACTAACATGATTGATGCAGATATTCCTGTAACTATTGTTAGTTTCAGCCACGACCAAGGTTTCTTATGAGTTGTGCTTTTTTTTACCATTGAGTACTCCTCTTCTATTAATCTATTATACACCTATCATGCCATCTTTTGACCGACGATAACTTCAATGACCTCTGTATTGTTAATATTTGCGTCTGGACTTAATTTGGTATTTTTCACAGTAAGCTTCATATGCTTGGCCAATAGATGCAAAATGAGGCCGATTTTCAATGTGTGATCCTAGGTGTGTGTTGCGAAGGTTGTCTCTTAGAGGACCCTTTAGTCGAGCGGTTGCAAATACAATATCTTTTGCTGAGAGATCTGCAATTATTGACTTTATCGTTTTTGCGCCAGTAGAGTCTAAACTAGAAATCGCTTCTGCATCGACTAAAAACCAGTTAATTTTTTCTGAAGAATTATCGATTAAATAGTGGACTCTATCTTTGAAATAATTTGCGTTCCCAAAATATAGCGGGGCATCAAACCTGTAAATAATTAAACCCGGTATTGAGTAGGTTTTGGGTGGTCTTGCACTATCTCGAAATGTTAAACCATCTTCACTTACTCCTAAAACTGCATCGTGCGGGAATGCTGATCTTCGTACAAGGTTTACTACGGCTAGTATGACTGCAAGGCCCAGCCCCGGTAGTATGCCAAGGATTGCTACGCCGCCAGCAGTAATAAATACCAAAATTGCTTCACTTCTCCACCCTCTCCAAATAGATTTGACTTCATCAAAATCAAATAGTGTGTATGCCGATAAAATTATTATGACTGCTAATGCAAATTTTGGTATATAGCTAAGGTATTGTGAAAATGCAATTAATACTAGAGCAATAATTAATGCACCGTAAAGTTGAGAAAATTGTGACTTAGCGTTAGTGCTATCGTTGACGGCTGTTCTAGATCCGCTTGCCGATACTGGCATACCGCCTACAGGCACAACCGCCAAGTTTGCAATACCAAGGCTAGTTAATTCTTGATTGCTGGACAAATCTTCGTGGTTTTTTGAAGCGAAAGATCGTGCTGTCGCGATTGTGTCAGCATACGACACTAATGCAATCGCCGCTGCCGGCAACAGTAAGGCTTGTATAGAGTTGAAACTTAAATTGGGAATTTCAAGATTTGGTAGTCCGGCCGGTACGTTTCCCACATTTGCGATACCAAGTTCAGAAAAGCCATACAATATAGAGGCTATACTAGCTATAAGTAATAAGAAAATTGCAACAGGAGTTTTTGGGAGCAATCTTTTCATGATTATCCCTATCAATAACAGAGAAATACTTAAATACAAGGTTAAGGCATGTGTGCCTGAAATTTGATTTACTAGTTGGTAGATATTATGAATTGCATTTTCACCACCAATGCTGAGCCCAAACATCTTTGGAATTTGATCTGATATTATTACTGTCGCTACTCCCATGAGATAACCTAGTAAAATTGGTCGTGAAAGGAATTCAGCCATGTAATACAATTTTAGCTTTGCCCCTACAACACAATAAATACCTACAAGTAGAGCTAAGATAACAGCGTAAAATGTTGCAGAATCTGGACTCGTAATTAGTAGCGGCGTGATTGCTGCTCCAGTCATAATAGACATTGCAGTATCAGGACCAACGATTACGCGTTTTGTAGAGGTGAATAATCCGTATGCAAGCATCGCCGCAAGCGCAGTATAAAGTCCTGTTTTTATTGGAACATGAGCTAATTGCGTATAAGCCATAGATTGTGGGATAGCTATCGCCGCAACCGTTACCCCAGCTATTAAATCAGATGGTGTTTTTTTTGTGGTCCAGCTTTTTAGTAACAGTTTTGGTTGCGAAAAATTAAAGCCCTTATTATTCATACTGCCTCTTCTATCCCTCAACTATACAAAAAACAGTAATGCTTAACAAATAATTTGAAACTATTTATTCACTTTATATTAAAGTAGCAAAATAATCAGTTTTTTATTTTGTACTGATGTTTTTTACCTATAGATAGAACAGAGTTAGTGTCTATTAAAGTTTCAAGTTTTGTATCTAGTGAAATCTTGTTGTTATTGATTCTCACAGCACCTTCCTCAATAAGCCTTCTTGCTTTGCTTTTACTATCAACTACACCTAGTTCCATAATTTTTTCTAATAAATCAGATTTTGAATCTAGTTTAATAGTTGGCAAATCGCTAGCAGTAACTTTATTGCTAATTTCGGATATCCAACGATTTTGTGCGTCATCGGCCATATCTTTGCCGTGGTACATACATACTACTTCTCTAGCCAATTCTAGTTTTATATCCCTAGGGTTATCTCCTGATTCTAGACGTTTTTTAAGTTGATCGATTGTTTCTAGATCTAGTCTTGTACAGTCAATAAATGTTTGAATAATCCCTGCATCAGGGAGTTGCATGGTTTTTATGAACATTTCTTTTGGTGATTCGTTGAGCCCTATACCTGTTCCCAGACTTTTGCTCATCATTTTTTCACCGGTTTCTGGATTTTCTAAAAGCGTGGTTGTTATGACAAATTTTTCTTTATCTTTGTATCTTTTAAGAAGTGTTCGTCCGGCAAGCATGTTAAATGTTTGGTCGGTTCCGCCAATCTCACCGTCAACATTCATTGCTACAGAGTCATAACCTTGCATCAATGGGTAGAAGAATTCGTGTATAAACAACGGTTTTTGTTGTTTTAATCTTTTTTCAAAAGCATCGCGTTCTAACATCTGCTGAACAGTAAAGTTAGACGCAAGCTCAACACTGTCTTTAAAAGTCAGAGATGAAAGCCACTTAGAATTAAATTTGAACTCTATAGGGTTTTCCTTATTCGCAAAATCTAGTATTTTTCCTATTTGATCTTTAAAGCTCTTTAGGTTTGTCTTAACCTGGTCTTCCGTTAAAGGTGTTCTCATTGATGTTTTATCGCTAGGATCACCAATCATTGCTGTAAAGTCGCCAACTAGGACAATAATTTTGTGTCCTAATTTGTGCAATCGCTCAAGGATTAAGTAGTTTGTGGAATGCCCTAAATGTACATAGTCGGCAGTCGGATCAATGCCAACATAAAAAGACATCTGTTTACCTTCAGATAACTTTTTTCTAAACAACTCTTTCGATGGATAAATTTCAGCAATTGAGCGTGAGATTATTTCGTCAATAGCTTGTTTATCAGTGCTGATCTTCATATCTAATCATCTTTCTTGTCTATTACCCTGGATTATATCATAGATAGTTCGATGCAGATGGTACGTAAATCTGATTTTTATCTGAAAAGATTAGTGACAAATTTTACAATAATAATGCTTAGGGTTAAGTAATCCAATTGAATATTTGGTAACTGATAGTAGCACAACATAGTAATGCCCCAATATATGGAACTATCAAGGGTACATTTATATAGCCAGTGTGTTTTTTGTGTCTGTCTTTGATTATGATAAGCGAGATATTCACAAGAGCAAATATGGTTAGGATTAATAAGCTAGTTATTTGAGCTAATGATACTAGTGGCAAGGCTAATGTGCCGATTATCATAAGTCCCAGTACAAATATGGTTGCCACAACAGGTGTTTTATTTTTTGGGTGCGTGACTGACAGACGACTATGTAGCCAGCCTTGTTTTGATAGACCATACAGAATTCGAGAACACATTATTATCTGTACGATTACGCCGTTGATTACTGCTATCATACCTATCAAGCTGAGAATGTTTGGATAATTTCCTCCGCTATTTTGAAAAACTAATGTTAAAGGGGCCTTACTTTCAGCTAAGCTTGTGATATCAACTGTCCCAGTCGCTACTATTACAACTAATAAATATAGTGCTGTAGATGCAAGTAGCGAGAAAAGTATTGCTAGTGGCATCGTTTTTCTGGGGTTTTTCGTCTCCTCTGAGACATTTACCATATCTTCGAATCCAATAAAGGCATAAAACGCCAAAAATGCACCTGCAACTAAACCCCCTACTCCTAGCGCTGGATCGACAGCAAGAATATTGGAGGTTTGAAAATTGCTAAAGGCTTCTCTGCCGGCCCATATAATCATGACCAGTCCCAATATTTCTATTGTTGTGAAAATTGCTGCTGCTTTCGCCGATTCATTAATACCTTTAAGGGCAAGCAACCCTAGGCTAATAATTAATCCGACACTTGCAACCAGTGGGGGTATATCGACAAATGCGCCTAGATAACCGGCGAATCCTTTTGCTAAAGCTGCTGCAGATGCAATTCCTCCAGCAACCATCATTAAGCCAATGAGAACTGAAATCCATCGTTTCCCAAAGGCCTTGTGCAGATAGACCGAGACACTAGCGCTGACCGGATAGCGACCCGCGAGCTCCATATATGAAAATGCGGTAAAACCAGCCGTTATCATTGCAATCACAAATGCGAGAGTTGTTCCGGTTCCAGCTAATCCTGCTACTTTTCCCACTAGAACATATATGCCCGCTCCAAGAATATTGCCAAGCCCGTATAGTGCAACTAAAGGCAGTCCTAGAGACCGCTTTAGTGTTGTTTTACTGCTCATGTTTAATATTCTATCAGTCCTAGTTAGATTAAATTTATAGTTGATGAAATTTGCTTAAAAATCGGCAATTATGATTTTGTGCATTTGCATTATTTTAGCGAAAGCATTTGGGCGCTTCATCAAGTTAGCCATATCATCAGGTAATATCTGCCAGCTTAATCCAAACTTGTCTTTGCACCAACCGCATTGTTCAGATTCCGGGATGGCGGACAGTTTACCCCAATAATAATCAATTTCTTTCTGGTCTTTGCACGGTACAGAGAAAGACACTGCTTCACTGAATTTGAACTCTGAACCAGCATTGATAGCGACAAATGGACTACCGTTTAATTCGAACTCAATTGTCAGCACTTTACCGGCAAGGTCTTGTTGAAAATCAGCTAAACCATCATCACTAGAATTCGGATAATATTCAGTTGAGATAATTTTACTATTTGGAAAAACTGAAATGTAATATTCGACTGCCTCCTGAGCATTATGATTAAACCATAAGTTTGGCGTAATTACTGATGACATATTTCCCCTTTTCATTGTATTATTTGCCTTTTAGATATTTACTGGCAACGCTTAGAGCGAATGATGTTAGGACGACAAAAACTGAAGCCATAAAAATCTTCCCTAAAATCATTTCCAGCCCTGTACCGTTTTGATCTGGATCAATACCAGTTAAAGCCATAAAAACACCGAGAGCACCGAAAATAATTGAGGACCAAATGAAAACTCTAGTTGCTGTTTTTTGCATACTACTATTATAGCAACTTATTCATGCTGTTATTTACTTGATCTAGGTAACTATTTTTTACTGAAAGCCCATTTCGCTGATGAGCTGATTGGTTTGTCTGTTCGGTGTATGCAGCCAGCCCAGCAACATGGTCGTCGTTTGCCGGCCAACAGTTCAGTGACAGTTCTTTTAATATGATTTTGTCTAGTTTCTGGTTTTTTGTTAGTTATAATCCAACAGATCCATTCGTTTCGAGCGAGTGGAGTTAGGTCATTCCAGCGCTCTAGACTGGACTCGTTAGATATTAAAGCCTTTTTTAGATCAGGCGGTACTTGGTGTATTACGCCATCTCTAATTTTACCAAGCTTGAACATGATAATTATTAAACCACATTATATTAGTCGCATAAAAATTTATTAATACCTGTCTGTAAATAAATATAGTCAACCCAAGCTCGTTGCATATACACCTATGCTATAAATTTGATATTTTGTATCAATAACATGCTCGATTGGTGGTCACAACTACTCGTCTGATAAAGACTTGAAGCTATTTATTCCCAGTCCTTTTAAGAAATTTATCTAAAGAATTTATACGATTTCGGTTAAGTATGAAAATTGTAGTTGAGCTGGCCATAATGCCTATACTTAACGCTTTTAATAGCCAGTTATCGGTTGCGGTATTAATGTAAGTCCCACCAATGAACAGTACGATTGAGAATATGTCCCAAGACCATTTAACCCATCGAATATTTGGAAAGACGATATCCCTTAATGATACGCTGTGTTTTTTTATGTAGGATATTACTCCGTCGGCCCAGTCGTGATTAATCGCAAGCAAACCAAAACCTGCCAAAATGAGCGGTATTCCACCGGGTCCAGGAAGCGGACCCAGTAGTGGCACAAGTAATAATAATAATACTCCCAGAGTGTCTGTAAAGAGTATTTTTAGCCAGTGTGTTTCGGATTTTTTCTTTATGGTTTAATTTGTGCGTCTATTAGTTATCAATGGTCAAATAATAACATATCGGACCGTCTATTATTTTCTCATTATAAATTGGTTATTCCCGGCATCAGGTATAGCCTTTTTGATGCCCTCGGCGAATCCTTTAGGATTTGGTACTTCAGTAAATAATAGTTCGGTACCCAGAGTTGGAACAAATACGGATACCGTCCCGGCATCGACCAATCTTTCCATAAAAGTCTGACGAACAATGACAGACTGCATATTTCTGTATGGATAAGCTTTCTCAGTGCGTTTAAGAACGCCGTATTTCATGATTAGCTCATCTTCTCGTATTTCATAAGTTTCGCTCGCCCACTTTATTAACATAAATACTAATACACTAATCTGGATAGGCAGTAAAAGTAGTTGAGTAAATGGTGATATCAGACGTAAATCACTATCAGTCTGTTCGGCAAGTAACTGAGCTAAGCCTCCTATCACTAAGTACACAAACTCAATAAGTATTTCCAGTATGATTATCTTATAGGCTACAAGTACGGGGCTCTTATGTATAACAACATTCATACTAATAACTTTTTGTAGTCGAATTAAACGTCATTAAATAGTAAATAAATTTAATTTTGATACCCGATTTTTCTGTGCTTTGGTTTTCTCAGATATGACACGCCTAGGTTTCTGTAAACACTCCTACCTGATATTTTTTTCTGAAGATATCGCATGTCTTCTTTGGCTAATTGCCTACTAAATTTTCTTCGCTTTATACCTAACTTTGCTATTCTCATACTTTGCCCTCCTTAAATAAGTTTGCATAATGTTTTAAGCTTGCTATACTAGTAAGTATTATTAACTAGTAAACAAAGTATACCAATGCGTACAATATATAGTCAAGAACAAATTACAAGAACCAAAAACATAGCAAAGATTGTTGGAGATGCGAGTAATGTATTAATACTTTATGAATTAATGAACTTTGGCGAAAAGTCATTTAATGAATTAAAACGAATGACCGATATTAATGCCGTTACCCTCTCAAAGAAACTCGCATTACTTAAAGCAGAAGCCTTAGTAGATTGTCGGCGGTGCGGTATTGAAAATCGTTACTTCGTAACAGAAAAATCAGAAGATTTTAGGCCCTTAATTAGGGACATAGAAAGTTTAGTAATAAATAAATAAAGGAGGGGTTATGGGATTATTTGATTCAATACAAGATTTAATAAATGGAGCTACAGGTTCTATTGGTGATGCAGTAGGAGGACTAACTGATAGTCAGGCAGTTCAGGATTTACAAGATCAAGCATCAAATATTACCGACGGCGCAACTGACGCAGCATCTTCGTCGGTAGCCGATATTGCCGACCAAGCCCAAAATGCAAAAGACAACCTAGTTGGCTAGTAGTAATTATCTAAATAACATGATGGATTAGTAGCTAAAGCTTGTAGTTGCAAATTTTGGCAAGCCTCTATGTCAGTTTTTTCCGCTTATCGAATATTTAATGGGACACAATATAAGACGACATAATAAACATTAAAAGTAAATATTTGGCTTAGGAGTACTCATGAGTTATAGCTTTTTCTAATAGTAGATGAACTATGCCCGACGGTATACAACAACAACAGACAGTGCTATTAGAGGTATAAAGACTAGTAAATTTCGCATAATGTCACTCTGCGTATCATTATCGACCTCGAGCTCGTTATTGGTTATCCCTATGATTGTAATTAACGCTGGTTTTGATACCTCGCTTGAGTATACATCTGAGCAGGCTTCTTGATCCTGTTTGCATCTATAGAGTTCTTCTGACCGAACGGGTAGTGCCAAAAATAAAATCAATGATACGACCGCTACAATAATTAACATTTTTTTCATGTAAGGATTATCTCACAAACCACATACAATGTATTTTTATAATATAAATTTCGCGTGGCCTTGCCGACCGAACTCGATAACCTTAATCCAAGCAAGTTTGTATGGCTTGCCTTGATTGAGTCCAGGCTTCAAAGAACGATAAAAACCCCAGTCAAATGACTTACGTTTTTTCATGACTCAACATACAGGTCTAAAATCGCTGTCTTAAGTATTGTTTTTAATCTAACTTTTTAATAGTACAATGCAAATATGAAGTTACTTCTCTGTTCAAATATTGAATGGGCATTGCCAAAACTGTACAAATTAGCGCAACGGAAAAAAAATTACCGCGCTGGTATTATTTTTAATGCACGCGATAAAAAAGCACCTGAATATCGTAGTAGGAAATTGAAAACTTTGGATAATAGACTTTCGGTTTTAGGATATAGATGTACTGAAATAGATTTGCGTGATTTTGACCGAAATGAAGTAGCGCTATTGAGGGCTCGTTTATTGAATATTGATTTATTGATTGTTGGCGGCGGTAGTGTTAGTGCTCTACGTAACGCGATGCATACTAGCGGTTTTGATGATATTATCTTGAGCTTAAAAAACAGTGATTTAATCTATGTAGGTGAAAGTGCTGGCGCTGTAGTATGCGCAGGTATGATCCTGCCTTATTTGGATCAAGAGCAGGTAGAAAATAATGAGGCGCCAACCGAAAAGGGGCTTGGGTTACTATCGTATGTGCCGGTGCCCCATTTCAATGAGAGTGGATATAGGTTAAGTGTCGAAAAAGTCGTTAACGAAATTAAACAAACCGAAGCTTTGTATAAGCCAATCAATGAGGATCAAATTATAGAAGAGATTATATAAATAAGTTATAGTTTGCAAATAGTAAATAAAATGGTAAAATAGGTCATGACAATCGAACGACTATCTGACCGGAAAAGTAAAGCATTGTTTTCTGGTGGCCCGTACTTGACTTTAAGTGATGAGTTTATTGAAAAGAATTCCCCTACTTTGGTCAAGCGCGAGTTCTTCGAAAATTTCTTAGTCAAAAAATTAGACAATAATAGCAAAGAAGAGCTACTGAAACGTATTCAATACGTTCATAAAAATGTAGGTAGTATAATCGATGAGATTGAGAATAAATATGGTCATAAAGTCGTACATGTATCTGTTGCAGGGTCGTTTAGTTACAAACGGGAAGCACTCGATCTCGATCTGAATGTGATAGTTGAAGGAAGTATATTCGACTATTACGAAGACCGATCAAAGCTTTTACATGTAGATTCTTTAGCAGAAATTAAAAAAGTCTCATTTTTGGTATTTGGCGAAGACAACCTCTTTAGCGATGTAATGATTGACGATACGATTCCTACAGAGAGCTTTTTGCACCAAGATTTGATAGCTCGCGAGATGACGATTGCTGCTATGAGAAATATTACTATTTACGGTAAGTCTATCGCGAAGAATGATATTGATATACGCAACGTTGTCGTTCGCTTAGTTCGACAGTTGTATTTTGGTCGTAAGATTTTAGAAGGCGAAATTAGTCGATATACTTCGCCAAAAATTAAGTTAAGCAAGGCAATTTCACGTTTTTTTGAAGCAGAAATGATACTGCTATGGTTGATAGAAGATATGGATTCCAAGCAAAATGACACACATTGACACAGTTGATATTTACGAACGCGAGCATAATCGCTTCAATGAATTGATGAGCCGAGCTAATGAAAGTTCTTTGATTGATGTTGGTGCACTTGAGGCTGTGCACAGTGGAGCTAATGACGGCTCCGAACATTTAAGACAATTACGGGTCCACGAAAACGTTTTTATTGATGTGCTTGAGGGTAATGGAAACAATACCGCTATTGTCGAGGCTGCTGTCCGAGACTTTGACCTGCTCTTTGCTGGTGTTCACAAGGCTAGAGAGATAGTCTCGGCTAGTGCGGATGATTGGGATATGATTGATGGTTTACTTAGAGGATTTGCAAATAAAACATACGTGGGGAGCCCTAGAGCCACAGCATACCACTATAGTTGGGGTAATAAGGATCGTACAAAAACATACACCGGACACCCAAGCGAGTTGACTGTTATTGAAAGCTTCGATAATTCTTTTCAGCGGGTGGGCGAGGCTGTGAGACCACTGCTCTGCGTTCGTTTGGCTTTACAGGCCGATGCATCCGACCCCCAAATCGAGCAACTCATGGAGCAATCTCTTCATAGTCTGACAGTAGCGTCCGATAATATTAAAACTGTAAGCCGTGGAGGTATAGATGTTTCTTTTGTATCCCATAACCTTTTTCCGCTCTTCCAAGCTGTAACTGTACACGGTAATCGTTTTGAAGGTCCGAACCCAAGCCACACTGAATTTGCTGTATTAGATGCACTTATTTTGGGCAATCTATTGAAAGCACAAGAAAGAAGCCCAACTATACAGAATCTTGCATATAGGCTCAGTGACGCCCCGCCTTTCATGAGACGATTATTATATTCTGATGCAATTACCACCGACACTTTAACTTTTATATCGAAAGCTAGCGGCAATTCAACAATACAAGACCTTAGTCGTCTAATTACAAGACAAGTGCTACATTTCAAAGGCCCTCATAAGCGTCTAGCAAATGCATCATTAAAAGCACGTGGAAAAGAATTGTCAGAGCAAGACCCAGATCTTTTAAGTGAGCTTATCAAACGCACGAGTGATGCGTTTTTGGAGTAACTTTGATATGAAATATAGACAGGGAGTATACGCGATTGTTGTCAACAACGAAAAGGAAGTTTTGATAGTACGGCTTGATGGTTATGGCGCCGATCAATGGACATTTCCTGGCGGGGGGATAGATAACAACGAGAATACAAGTCAGGCAGCTACACGGGAACTGTTAGAGGAAACTGGTATTCAACCTGATGAACTGTTCGCTACATTTGTGTCGACTGAGGTAGTTACTTATGATTTTAAAAAACCTATAAATTTTCAAGGTACGTTGTATAAAGGTCAGACTAAGCGCCAAGTTGTATTTAGGACTTATCGTACTTCCAGAGACTCGTTATTACTGAATGATGAGATAATCGAAGCGCAGTGGGTCCACCTTGAGAAGATTGAGAATTTTCTAAAGTTTCCATATCAGTATGAGTTGGCGGTGAAAGCGTTAGCTGAAGCTGGAGTTATCTGATGAGCGAGATCTTTGTAAATGCACCCATCCAAAACAAAGACTTTGATCCTGATATTAGTATGGGTAAAATTACTCCCCTTTTTGTCGCAGATTATCTTCGAAAAAGGAATGCAGTTCCTGTAGCTGTACATTTGTGGAATAACGTCATAGCGGCCCAACAAATAGGATATACAAAAGAAGAATACGACGCTAATACCGAAAAACTGCTGCATACAAAATACAATAGTCAGGCGCTTAAATATCTGGGTCAAAGAGCTCCTTGTACATTAATAATTACTGACACTGAACAAAGTTTTTGTAGTTGGGCTAGTAAAGTAATATCAAAAGGTTTGGAGTATGGAGATATTAAGATTGAGAATATTAATTGTTACATATGCAGCGATTGTGACGCAACATTAAGTCATGTTGGTGGTCCGCAACCACAGTGCATTGCCTGTCCAGATGCAAATACCGTGCTATCCAAGCGTGATGCTATGACTATTTCGATCGACGAAAAAACACTACAAGCAGTTGCTCGCCTTGGTGGCGACACTGAACCTTCAATACTGTACGGTCAAATTCCGCAAGGATCCCAGACTATAAATAAACGCCGTATAACAGGTGTCCCTCTAGAAGAATTTGGTTTCCCCGACGACGTGTTAGACCCACGTATTGGGCTTGGGTTGACAGCGCTTTATGCAGCACATCTAACTGGCGCAGAATCAGTAGGGATGGTAATTGCTCGTAGTTCGTTACGAATGAACATGCCGCAGTTTCTCTCTGCTACTCTTAACCAGATTGATGACTTCCCCGTTCTAAGGCAATATCCTATTCAGAGATCTCCAACTGGATATTTGGCATATTTATTGGATGAAAAGATTGTAGGAGAGGATACTCTTTACCCGGCTATGATAGAACGACTTTCTCCCTTGCTGCTGCATGCAAAAAAACCCGTGTCTCCGCAGGCGGCTGAGCAAGTTATCTTCTGTCGTAAAGAGATAAACTATTGTATAAATTGAAATCATATGTTAATATAGTTTTTATGGAATACGGTTTAAATTCTCTTACTGGGATTCGCCCTACCGCCGACTTAACTGTGGCGAATTATATTGGAGCTATTCGACCAATTATCGAATCCGAACAACAGGGTGACGATACATGCGTATTTATTGCTGAACTTCACGCTGCAACAACCCATCCCCCTGCAGAAGTTTTAGGCTATTCTCGTGAATTAGGTAGAACATTGCTAGCAAGTGGGATCAAAGGAGATATTTATAGTCAGAAAGATACCCAAGACTATGTACTGAGCGCAGAATATATGCTTAGGGGATTAACCACAGTAAATCGCTTATTAAGACTACCTACCCTTAAAGATAAGGTTATGGGTTCAGATGATACAGGGACTGCGAGCGTAGGTCTGGCTATGTATCCTATCATGATGGCATCAGATATCATTATTGCCCGTCCTGAGAAAGTGCCAACCGGTAAAGATCAATTACCCCATTTAGAGATCACGAAAGAGCTTATACGTTCGTTTAACAATACTTATAACGCTACATTACCAGAGCCCGTCGCATTAGATCTTACGCCTCCAAATATCTTATCGCTAGATGGATCAGGTAGAAAAATGAGCAAAAGCTTACCCTCAGGCGCTATCTTTTTAGATGACAGTGTCGAGGTAGCCCGAAAGAAAGTGATGCGTGCTGTTACCGCCACGGAGCCTGGTACCGCAATGAACGTTGTTGTTGATAATCTTACGACTATAGCCGAGAATTTAAATACCCAGAACGCAGATCTTAGTGAGTTTTTGACTCTTGGTGATGAGATCAAAGAGGGTGAAAAGAAGATGGGGGTTTTTAAAGGAATTGTTGCAGAAGTTGTTGGTAGCTTTTTGTCTGAAATGTCAGATCGCAGAGAAAGTGTAACTGATGCTGACGTAACCAATAGATTAGCTGCTGGAAGAGATCGGGTTTGCAATCTAGCAAAACAAACACGTACTTATATGGAAGATGCTTATTGGTCAGTTTGAGCACTGAACTTAATGTTTTAATAATTTTTAATGGCTTCCCTGAGGGCTGAATTCGAACTAGCGATCAACCACCGTTAGTCGTTTTTATTCTGACCCTTAAAGTATTCGCTAAGCGTTACTCATTAGAACTACAAACCTAGTAATTTATGTATTTATTGATTCCTTTTTGATTAACTACAGAGATTATCTTACCGTCCTTAAAAATAACACCAGAACTTTCACTTAAACCCAGCAAGTTAGTTTTGCATTTTTTAGCTTCTTTTAAATGTTGATTGCTAAACTTGTTTTCAAAATGGGGTATCACAGAGTAATTACCTAATAGATTTAGTCCCGTATTGTCTTCATCTTTATCGTATTCTTCATCATGGGCTGTAGTAATTGTTTTTCCTAGTATAATCGCTCCTGCGCTACCGCCGTAAATAATAGCACCATTACGTAGTTGATTAATTATGTATTTGTTTAATGAGTACTTTCTGATTGTATAGAGTAATTTGCCTGTATTGCCACCTCCTAAATATATCAAAGCATACTTTTGTTTCATTGCAATTTCAGCATCTCGTTCATTTCTTATAACCATTATTTTTTTTAAATAAGGATATTCACTGCGGAACCATTTCTCTGCACTATCGTAATTACTTTCTTTTAGTGCAAGAGGTATATATAGCGAGCTTAATGACTTTTTAGAGCTCATCTGATCATAAAGATATCTGTCGATATCAGCCGCTTGCTTACTGTTTCCGCCGCCAGAGAGGATAATTAGTCCAGACATTAGCTTCATTATACAGATAAGCCTAATATTTGATGGGACCTGAAGGAATGGGTTAGCGATAGTTGCATTAGCTGATCGCGTCCAAAGATAAATAATCACTATACCCTATTTGGTAAATTGTTACGATCTATCTGAATTAACTTTAATTAGAGGCGCTATGCCGACCGAAGAGCCGGTAGAGTTTTTCGCAATCAGAGGGTTTTTAGTTGAATGACTTCTTAAAACTTCGCCAACTCCAGGAAATAGTATCAATAACAGATAAATTTCTTAATTAATTAGAGGGTAAGTAAGACTATTAGCCCGATTATCATAAGAGCTATTGTTAGTGTTTTCGACCTTTTCACTAAAATCATGATGGATATTATATCTTAATAGAAATTTGGTTCCAGGCTATTTTATTCTTATGCTTGGCTTGCTTTGGCGGTGGAAGTTCAAACTAGCTGTATAATTAGCTTATGAATATAACAAACCTTGTTGGGCTAATTGCTGAAGTTTTATTGATTGTTTCTCAATTACCGCAGATTATAAAAAGCTTTAAAACTAAAAGTACTGAAGACCTATCCTTACTGACAATAGTTTGCGTATTATTAGGGCTAGTTTTCTGGGTAGTTTACGGTTTACTTAGGCCGGATCCGATTATCGTGATAGCCAATATAATGTCAATTGGCATGTTTAGCCTAGTCCTATATGCCAAAATAAAATTTTCATAGTACTCATGTTTGACCTAGATAATCGGAATTGATGCTATTTATTTGAAAATTTAAGCTATTCTCTCTCGGGGATTTGCGTGCTGGCGTCCGCGTAGCTGGCTAGCTTCAAGTTTTTCATATATTTGCGGCATATCCCTAAAGCCCGTACCAACGCGTGGTGATTCGGGCTTGTATTCTAAAGGTGCTTGTCTGAGCGGCACAACCATTTTGCCCCGGTACTGAACTTTAACTTCTTCAATTTTACGGTCGATTACACTAATTAGTTCAGACTCATCTTTAGCTACTACAACTTTTTCGTTCAAAGCCTCGGGGACCTCAACGGGATCACGTGGATTATCTATCACTCCAACTATTCCCTCTGATATCGGTAAGCCATAGTCATCTCTGTTAGCTAGTTCAGGTGATGAATAAAAGACATAGTCATCTTCAATCTCACCGCTCCCACGGCTTGTTACACCAGTATAGCTCCAATTATTCGGTCGAGCAGAGGGCAGAATTGTTAATTGTTTAGAATTGGTATCAAATGATGCATGCTTAACTATTGCTCCGATCGGCAATGCGACGACCCCATTATGAAATCCTTCTTCATTGCCACCCCTCATATATCCGGGTTGCCACCGCTTGGCAAAGTGAGGTACGCTTGAATGAGTAGTTAATGTGCTGCCTTCACTTCCACTAGCGGGGCGCGTTTGTTCGTGAAGTATTCCGCTGGTATCAATTTGTCTTTGTTTTGGTTGGAGTTCACCAGAAGCCATGATAGCTTCAATGTAACTAGTTGTATGGAAATACATAATGGCTGCTTCAATAATTTCGCCTAGAGTCTCTTTCCTGGCTGCTTCGATTCGCTTCTTGGCTTCGTCAGAAGCAACACGCGGAGATTTATCAAACTGGGCCGCACGCTTCTCCTCTAAGTCTTGTAAACGCTCCCTCTCAATGTCGGAAACATAATCTACCGGTAATGCAACCTCTTGATAAACAGCATGGGTTGCTGCTTGAGTTTGAATATCAGCGAGTTCAAGTGCGAATTGTTTTCCTTTTTGTATAGCAGCTAAGCTTTCTAGCGCTCCACTTTGTTTTACTGATTCTTGGATGACGTGATTAACCCTCCAAGCAATTGCATTCCTTTCGAGTTCATCTAGTTTAGCTAAGGCTTCTTGCACTAAGGGGTCTTGTATTGCTGCGGCAATTACTTCTGATGCTGCCTCAATCTGACCGTCTATCTGTTCAATATCGCGCATTCTTGCCAGATTTTTATCTAGTAAGGCTATATTTTCAGTCGGAGTCTTGCCTTGCTGCACTTTTTCTTGGCTTTCAGGAGATTCATACTCTGAAAACTGACATGTTTCAGGCACTGTGATTCCAAGTTCTGCTGCAGCTTCGCCCAAACCATCGGCCAATTGATCGGCTAATTCTTCAGCTAATTTCTTGCTCCCTAATCGTCTACGTTCTTTTAGGTCAGATTCATAACGGTCTAGTCCTAAGATAATCTTTACTCTCAATGAGCTTTTTTTACCTCCGCTAAAACGGACGCCAAGACCGAATTCTGGTGGTCCGCCGTCTTGGTCGATAAATACACGTACTTTTTCTGGTAAACCTTCGTAGAATGCTTTTAAATCTTTAAAAGAGGCATCTGGCGGGAAGACCGCAATATCTCTTATCTCAGAGTCAATAGCTTCAACGTCATCAGTGAGTTCTTTAAGAAGACTCTGATTTTCTGAGAGATGTTCAGTGCCGTCTTCTTCGGTTGATGTATCTTTTTGGCTACCTTCTTCTTGGGGGCTAGTAGTGGGCGATAAATCAAGTGTAATAGCTTTTAGGAATCTATCCTCTGAGACATCTACGGTCTCAAGCTGCTTGGCCTCGTCAATAGTAGCTTCGGTAGTATCTGCTAACTGGTCATGTTCTTTGTAGTAGTCATCGATTGCTTGCTCTGCTTCTCGATCTAGAAGAACAATCGGATAGTCACTACGACGCTCAATTCCTCGACTATCTATAAATTTTTCTACTGGTTTTTCTTGCTGTGGTGGACGAGGCGATCTTTGAGCTTCTAATTCTTTTGTATCTAATATTTCTGTCATTTTTATTTTTACTTTACTAAATTAAATATATCAATATTTGTACTGTATTCCAATCAAAACCATTTAGTTATCTGGCTGTGTGTATACTTGTCTCTTGGTGGTGATTGATGTCTGAACTAGGTTGTAACTACGAGCTTTCCACCGCCCCCATAATCTTCTATTAATGCTGTAGCTGCATCTGAAGTAAGACCCCCCTCGTAATCTAGCTCGCCTTGCTGATACCAAACAGCTTGCGTTAATGGAGTGATATCGAATGGTTGGTCATCGTGAGGGACTATGAATGAAATTGCCGGGTCGTAATCGTCTGGTATTGGGCCTATGCTTATAATTCCCCCGGGTAAGCTAATTGCTCGCATGTTATGCATGGCAATCAAAGCATTCCCACGGTTACCTCGGGCGATATACGGGAGTACATAGTAACTGAAAATTCGAGCAAAGCATCTATGCTTAAAAGAGTCATCAAGGTCGAGTATAGAGCCACTTAGATATTCAACATTTTCAGGTGCAGTAGTGGTAAGTCTATCAAAACGCCAACCCATATTTGATTCATGACCAATAGAATTGTAGTAAGCGTCAAGATTTAACCAATGAATATCAGGCCTACGACTGGCAACTTCGTTACCCAGGTCAGAAAGGCCAGCACCCACATCAAGAACGTGAGCTTCTTCGGGGATACTCGCTGCCATATCATCAAGTGATTCGAACCCGTAACGCGCAACAAGGGCATCTGCACATCTGCTTGTGGTCGGCCCTTTATGTGCTTGCCGTCGACTAGCAACTGTCTTAATCATAGTATAATTATATCATAAAAAAGTATAATAAACAATACTTGAAATCATTATTGTAACAAAAAGATACCCTTTAAATAGCTGAAGTGATAATGCTTGGCTCTCGGTGGGCGGAAATTCGAACTTCTATGCGTAGGGGTTTGCAAACAATTGTTTTAGATTTAGCTGGTCGGGATGTATGCCATGGCTAGCTGCGTAATCAACAATTGCTTGCAGCTCCTTATTATCTTCACTAGCAAATAGAATAGCTTGGGACATAACGATATAGAGACGCTCCTCGTTTACCAAGTGAAAATACCAACCTGGTGATTTTATGGAATCGGCAACACGCTCAAGTACTGGCCAGAGATTATCTTCGGAAACCTCAAGATTATGGAACTTTACCTTACCACGAAATGACTCACCTTCTAGGGTTGTATCACGAGAAGAAATTACGTTGACTAGTTTGAGGATGTTTTCAGGGTTTACTACGGACTGACTAATGAGGACTCCTTTGTATGTAAGCATATCTTAAACGCCTTTTGTTTTTAAAAACTTATCTTCCTTTTTTCGTGTTTTTATATTCGTTGCTACCAGGTCAATTCCGTAGTGGTCTGCAATTCTCACAACGGCAAACATGATGTCAGCAAGCTCATCAGCAATACTGTCTTTCGATGATGCATACTTCTCACTTTGCTCATTCCTATTGGCGAAATAATAACCCTCTTCGTTCATTACTAAAGCTGCAAGATCGCCAACTTGTTTTGCAAGCTCTATAATTGCCCCTTCTACACCCCACGGTTTTCCTTCGATTTTTTGAAAGCGAGTAATAGATTGTCTTGTGGCATCGATTGCATCTTGAAAAGTTTGGTTAATCATACCAATAAGTATACCTCATGAAGAATTAAAAGAGACCCTCATGAGGTCTCAAATTGCTTATGCTTGGCTCTCGGTAGTGTTGGAAGTTCGGACTATCTTACGATTACAGAATTAAACCATGATTCTTGAAAGTGAACCTGCCCTATAATCGCTTCGTCAGTGATGCCTTCGCTGTCCTCGGCTACAACGACTAACTTGTCGTCGTCATCATCTTTCCTGTGAACTACTGCTATACATTTACCTTCAAACGACTGTAGTGGCTTACCAATACCAAGTATATATGCGTCTAATTCTTCACCATCAGGTGCTTTAGTACCTGGCACAAAGCCATAGTTCACTAAATACTCATAATCATATTCTGGATGCTTGCTTCCTAGCGGTCTATCAACCTCAACGCGTACATTTTTACCAATGTAATCTTTTGCAAGCTTCAGCGATTCTGACATTACCTAAGTATACCTCATAAGGAAAAAGACCTTTGCAGGTCACATACCGCTTATGCTTAGCTCTCGGTGTTTGCGGAAGTCAGAACTATTTTTCAGATAAACTTATGATTTCATCTACAACCATGGCGAGTGGCTTGGTGGCGTCGATGATAACACCGTCACTCGGGATACTTTCTTTAGTTTGGTTATGTCGCAAAGCTAGCTCTGTTTCGTTCTCATTACCCCACTCGTCATCAGGGCGAGCTTCTAATCGTTTACGTAAGGTCTCATTGTCGACGTCTAGTATAAATACGTTGTCAAAGAGATGAATAAATTGCTTGAAGTTTCTTGAGCCACCACAAAAGAATAATACTTTGTCATCCTTGTCCTCGACTAGCTTTTTGACCTTTTTAACATCCCAAAGCCAGTTTTCATGCTCCCCGTTCTCTATCGGTTCGCCTGTTTGAGGATCACCGACATAAGCTAACTCCCGGTCACCATGGACAACTTTATAGCCACGCCTGGTTAGATCTTCAGCAACAGAGGTTTTGCCAGTCCCCGATACGCCTTCAACAAGATAGTTTTTCTTAGCCATGAACTTATGATAGCAAATAGCGGTATTTCTACCTCTTTGCTAATAAAGCTTATACTTGGCTCACAACCATAGAGGAAGTTATAACTGCAATTAAGAAAGATTTAGCTTACAATTAGGTGTCGATCAGTTTAAATTGACTGGTTATTGCATTACTCTATTGCGCCAGCGTATTCGTACAACACGCTAGAAACTTTGGAAGCCCAATTATCACTCTCCCATAAGAATGTGACGCCCTTTGCCGCAACAGCACCAAGTGAGCGTCTTACTTGTACTTCTTGCCCGCTATCAACACCCAATGCACTGACAATATCCAACCTATCACCCATTTGTTCGTACCACATTTTCAATTGCTCACGACCAACCTCTTTTGTGGCTGGACCACTCATACCACCTGCACCATTTGGAACGGTTAGAATAGGATCGCCGTCTGCGTTTCGAGCAATCTGGTTTGGAATTGTATTGGCTGTCACTAAGAAACTGAATACATTCTTAGCTCGTAAAATCTTAGCCACATCAGGAATTAACAGCTTTTCTTCATCGGAAACATAAGGTGGTAGCTTAACGCCAATTCGTTGTCCTTCACCAACTTCTGACGCTAGAACGTCAACAAGCTCAGCCATACTTTCTAAGTCGTAACCCATTATTGGTTTTCTGCCACCACCCTCTGTAACCACATTAGGACATGAGACGTTCAGTTCTACTAAGTCAGCTCCCGTTTGCAGGAATTCATAAACTAAATTGCGTGCTTGCTCTACAGAACTACCGCTTTCAGGAGAGACGGTCGGTGATCCACTAAATACTACTGGCTTCCCTTTGTCATGGGAGCGACTAAGCACAGCAGGAGCTAAAGCTAGTGCCTCCTCTATACCGATATTTGGCAAACCCATTGAGTTATATGTTTTACCCTCGGTAGAATCATGGTAATAAGTAGGACTTCCGTACTTTGCCTCGTTTCCCTCTTGTCGTGGAATGGTGAATGAACCCACAGTGATAGCCCCAATACCTGTATTCGCTAGTAAATCAACTTCGCGAAGTAGACCCTCTGCGTTAGGACCATTTATAGAACCTGCTGCATTGAGTAATGGTGCTTCTAGCTCTACTCCTGCAACAGCATATTCTGCATTTGCCATAATTAAACCTCCGCTCCCGCCCTTAAAATTCTATTGCCCCCTTTTTGGGCATACCTACCGTTGTCTTGTTTGACGTTTCCGTCAATCGTAACTTTACTAACTCTGCCCCATGCAGTCCAACCAACATACGGATTATTGCGACTCATTCCTTGTCTATCATCACCGCCAATCTCATAAGGTCTGATAACAATTTCTGTACTAGCACGCCCAGTCGCAACAATACCGAGCATTCTTGCTGGTTCGTTGTACAAACCCTCTACTAGTCGATCCATTGAGAGCTTATTTCTTTGAACTAGACTCATCATAACCGGCAGCACAAATTCTATGCCACTAACCCCAAAGCACGTTGTGCAGTCAACTCTATCGTGTCCTTCGGGGTTTTCTTCCTCGGCTCGTTGTTTGTCTTCTGCTGTATGTGGTGCGTGGTCTGTTTCTAGAATCTGAATCTGACCCTTATTAAAAGCACTCAAAAGGGCGTCTCCATCTACTTCTTTACCAAGTGGTGGCATCATTCTGGCACCATTCCAACCATACTTAAAATCAGCGTCTCTATCGGTCATTGTTAAGTGATGTGGAGTAACGCCAGCCGTGAAAAACTCAGGGTAAAGACTTGTCAATTTACCAGCACTTTGTGCCTCCGTATTGGTTGATAGGTGACACCAATGCACAGGATAACCTTGGCTTGCAATATATTCAGCCGTCTCTTCTCCAACACCCTCTCTTGCATGAAGGAGGATTGGAGGATTTGCGTCCTGACCAGAAGCTCTAGTTGCTTTAATCCAAGCGTCAATAGAGGGTCGTGCAACTTCAAGGTCGTGCTCTTTCACATTGCCCGTAGTGTGACCCATGTATATTTTAAGACCTGCTGCTTTTGTGACCATTCCAGAAAATTCTTCCAGTGCAGGTTCTTCAAGATTAACTCCTGCATAAAAACCAATGTGTGTATGTGCGTCACTTTTGGCGATGTCAACTTTCTGGTCAATTCGCTCCTCACTCCAAGTCTGCATACCATTAGGGTTGTTAGGCATATCAAACACTGCTTGATAACCACCCATTAAAGCAGCATGCGTTCCGCTTTCGATTGTCTCTTTGGTTTCTCCGCCTGGTTCACGCAAATGAGCGTGTACGTCTATTGGACTCGGTATTGTAATTGTTTCTCCTACACTAAAATTCATGTTTTTCTCCTTGAAGTAATTTTACTTTACGCTGGGTTAATATCGAAGCATAAGCATTTACAAACACGGTTTCAACTCTACTCTGGGTATGCAAAAAGTCAGAACTGAATTAACGGTTCAGGCTTTTTACTTTCTAACCTTGGCTCTCGGTAGTGACGGAAGTTTGAACTGTATTTACAGTTCAACATTCACTAGTATCGGGAGATGGTCTGAGTAATCCGTACTAATAATTTCAGCTGAACTACATTTGATATCTTCAGAAGCGAAAACGTAATCGAGCCGCCAGTCGAGGGTGCTAGCTTTAAAGCCTTGGTGCTCGAATGGTTTGGTTGTCCAGGTATTTTGTGAAAAATTTGGGCCACAGCTTTGAAGGAGTTTCGATAATTTTTGGATAGTGTACGATGTTGGCTCGGAGTTGAGGTCGCCAGAGAAGATGAAGTTTTGCTTATGCGTGCCAACAATAGCTAATAGGTTATCTACTTCTGCTTTCTTTTCTTCTGTAATCTCAAATCGGTGCGTGTAAGAGAGATGGGCTGTACCAATTGTAATAGTCTTTCCATTTATCTCGATATCACATTCAACATAAATGCGTCCCTCATGAGCGTAATCAGTGAAGTCTTCAGTTGGTGCTTGCACATGTTTTGCGAAGCGTCGAGTAATCGGGCGCTTAGTGAATATCCCATTACCGATAGCATCCATCTCATCATCGCCCGCCCATCGCTGAGCTTCCTCAAAATAATAATGTAGACCCGTCTTTTCGGCTATGTACTGAGCAACATCAGGAATGCCCGGGTTAACGTGCGGGCCGATAGCTAGTTCTTGGAGGCAGACTACATCGGGGTTGAGCTTCTTGATTAGTTCGACAATGTTGTCTGCTTTTTCTTTATACCAAATATTCCACTGTAGAAACTTCATAAGTCTATGATAACAAAAAGAGGCTGATTAGCATCTTCCTCAAAACGCTTATGCTTGGCTCAACATACAGGTCACGGACCTTTTATCGGGGGTAAAATGGTACAAATGAGACTCAAAATGCCTATAGTGAGAAGTGTCTTGTCATCCGCTAGGGATGAAATCAAGAAAGACTTAATGATGCTCCCGAAACAAAGCCAAAACTATCTAACGCAATTTGTAATAGATTATGATCCGACATAATTTTTTCCACATCAAAAGGCTGACGTAATCGTTCTTGAGTTACTGGGGGTGGGCCATCCTTTAAGCCTTCAATTAAACCCCAATCAATGTCTACGAAGAAACGAGATATCGCGCGACAAGCATCCGCATAGTTTTTTATGTCTTGCATGCTAATAGGGTCAACCTCGCCTAGCTTTGATTGGTCCCATTCCCCAGATGCGATATCAAGACAAATGCTATTAACTTTTTCACGTACAGCACACCTTGAGAGGTATAGCATTGCTATAAAATCACCATCGGGTTCATGGTCTCTTACGTTTTGTGCGATGGCATCCATTAGATCCACCTTCGGAAGCTGGAACTCTTGGTCAAGAAAGGTGTTCAGCTCTTCCCTTGCAGCAGCTGCCATAAAATGACGAAGCCGCGCTTGTATATGATCAGTCATGTCAACACGCCCCATGTGCATAAAGAAAGCATCGGTAGCTACTGAAGTCTTAGTTTGACCCAGCATTCTATTCATTACACTGTCAGTCGTGATGTCTTGCCCGTCATGCATGCCAGTAGTTTCGTCCACATCAACAAGCATCAATGATGCTTTTACTCGATTTTGTTTATGAATTCCATATTCACCCATCGATCTACGTATGGTCGGAGATTGATCACCGTCAAATATCTGATAAAGTAGTCTCTCTTCTAGGTTTAGCCTACCGAACTGTGCCTCAACTACTTCAATTGGGTATGGCCGGTAACTTGCTCCAACCACAGCACAACTTTGAGAATCCCACATGTTTCGCATTGAGTCCGGGAAGCGATATATATCGGCGTCTGTCAAAAATGCACGTTGTATTCCTCTTGATTTGGCGATTTCTATAAGATCGTCAACTGCGTGTGCTTGACCGACTCTATCGCTTTCCAATATCTCGACTTCAGCATTAAGTTGACTCGTATTCGCTGTGAGTGAAACACTATGACCACTAGCCGTTTCAGGACCATTTACTTGTACGACTACAACGGCATCGATGGCAAGTGTCGCAAGACATCTATTTATGTTCTGAAGGGTTACGTCCAAACAATCCTGTCCTTCTTTTTCGAAAAAAGGGACCCCGACGAGAGTTCTCTCGCTAATCATTATTGCTCCTATTTGGCTTTATTGCTCGTAGCGCCATATCTAAAACTGTATCTGCGCTGCACGCAAAATTAGCTGGCATTTGTGGGTGTTGGGTGATTGCTTCAAGCACAAGCCTACGGTCATGAGGGGCTTGCAGTAATACTTTAAAATGGTCTTCGTCCGACTGCCTAACAGCACGTTTTTGGGCTTCAACTACTCCGGATATCCTCAAGGCCCATGTCGCTAACGCAAAGGACAGAGTTTTGACATAGAAGTCGTGAGAACCTCCGTTAGTGTCTAAAAGCGTTGCTTGAGTTGTGGGAACAAACACTTCATGGCCATTTTCATTCGGTAATTTGAAGGTTGGCCCTTCTTCTCCTTGGCTTATTTCATGATAAAGGACAAACTCTAGCTCAACAAGCGAACCACCCCGCTCATATTCCAGACGGCTTTGAGACTGATTTATTGGAGAAAGCCCCAGCCCGTTTATTTTTTGGATCGCGCTCGCTTGCGAGTTATCAACGTTATCAGTGAACACGTTCATGTCTATATCATTATGGCTAATACTCGGGGCATTCGTAACTGCTTCAATCGAGTAACTACCTGTTAATACTAGGAAATCACCATTGTTCGGCATTAAGCAATTTTTGACGCTAGACGCAAGAGAGAGATCCAGGTCCCGATGGCTCGCGCCGCTTTCGGATCTAAGTACGGACATGGTTTTCTTGAGATTGAAGAAAAATTTTCGTCATGGGCAAAAGAATCAAGTTGCGAGCATCTTTTATAGAAAACATCTTTAAGTCTTTAACGAATACCTCATCACTGTCCCTAAAGTGCTTTATCCCGGGGAAGATTGCCGTAAAACAGTAAACTGTCGCGCTGAATTTGTTGCATTCATACAAAAATTCTTTCGTAAGTCTAAGCTGATCTTTTTTGGTACGAAGTTGATATCCGACCTCTTCTCGTATTTCACGGGTGATTGCTTCTAGGGGAGTTTCTCCTTGTTTCGCACTTCCTCCAATTAACTCCCACACCTCAGAACTAGCATCTGCACGACGGTTGAACATGATGAGTCCTTGCTCGTCAGTAAAAGCCAGTAAAACGACTTTTCTATCCTTTACCAATGAATTCATAGTAATATATATTATACTATAATAGATAATTTAGCAATATCTGGTATCTTTAATGTATGGCAGAAATAATTGTAGTACACGGAAATCCTGGGTCCGGGAAGTCAACACAATGTGAGCTGGTCCAACGAGAAGGCTTATACAAATATCAGGTCAGGCACATATCTGTAGGAGATCGTATGAGAGATATTAGAACTGGGCGCAGTGACTCGAGTGTCGAAGATTTTATAAATGATCCAGAAGCGCCATCACCTCTACCTGATGATATTGTTAATGAGGCGATTTTTGAGCTAATTCAGCCAGATGACGATTCGGTGGCGCAAACACTTGCCCTTATTGATGGCTATCCGCGGCACCCCAGTGCTGTTGAGGTATTTATGGATGCTGTGGACTCTGGAAAACATAATTTTCTCGGTGTCCTTGTGCTACAGGTTTCTCTTGAAGAAAGTATAACTCGTATCCTCGCGCGTGGCGTAAGAAGTGGCGAAATGACAGATGACGATAACCTACGAGAATTTGCCGAAACTAGGTATCTGCAAGATACAGACACTACTATGCGGGCGCTTGATGAGCTAAGTCAGCATGCCACAGTGCTGAATATTGATGCTAATCAAAGCGCAGAGAGTTTGGGCGTTGATTTTCGGGCTGCAGTAACCGGGCTAATCGATGTAGTTACTGGTCCGCACTAAATTACCTCCCCCTGAAAAACAATAGACCTGTCAGCAACGAAAACTACTCACAGGTCTATGGCCCCCGGGGCCGGGGCATTGCACGACTGCGCCCATGCTCGAAGCAAGCTTCTGCGCGTGGGCTTGCCGACCGTACCGACAACATTCACACAAGCTAAAGCTTGTATGTGTTGTCTTGATTGAGTCTGACCCGAAAACAATGAGCCTAGCCATAATCTAAAGATTATTGCCAGACTCATGGCTCCCCATAGTGGTCACGGAACTTTTACAGGGATCAGAGGACACAAAACGAGACAAATGAGACACGAAACGCATATATTTGAAATGTCTCATTTTTAGTCGAATTTAGTAAGTTTTTACGAACATAACCCGCACTTTGCTCACCTAAACGAGGCGTATCTTGCGTCCTCGACTATCCTTGCGGACTTTTGCCATTTTCTTGTCATCACCAAACTTAAAATCGTAGTTTCGAACAAACTTTGGCACCGAATTATCGTCATCTCGCATAGGAATAAATACTCGTAACAGTGGGTTCATTTCTCCATACAATACTGGTAGACTAGTCGGCTTTACGATTCCGCTTTTGAGTGTAATCTCAGCTGGTACGCTGCCTAGCGTCAACTTATCGAAATAGACGAGGACCGATTCACGCATATCGCGGTTATAGAACTCGTCTTTTGGCTTACTGTCAGTTTCTGCTGGTTCTTTAGGCTCTGCTTTCGGAACGTAGCCCTTCTTCATGCATTGCTCGACTAATTTCTTTAAATCTTCTTCACTTTCGTACGCCCTTAGACTTCCTGTCAAAAATCCGAGCCTGTAACTCACACCAGCACTCATTAACCGCCAGTTAGTTTCCTCCAGAGCCTTCTCAATTGCCTTGTGAAGCGTTTTCTTGCTTTGGTACTCTTCACGGTCATCTTTAGTATCTAGACAGCTGAATTCAAGCGATACTTCACGACCAATCTGCGGATCACCGAGTTTGAAGTCACTATAACCTTCTTTTGTGAATATTGGCTCTAGTAGTTCCTTGAGTTGGGCGATCTTGAGCTTCTTAACTTGCTTGATACCATCATATACATCAACATGCTCGACTTTATCTTGTTCGGTTGCGTGTAACTTTGCTCTACGAACCAAATGGTTGAGCTTTTGCTCGTATCTGAACATCATATCTTTGTCGAATACGAAACGTTTACGGTCTAATTCTAGGTATTTATCGACTGGTTCTGGTTCACTTTTTGTATCCGTTAGATCAATTGTGTCAGTTTTAATATGCTTGCATTTCTCACACGTCTCAGTCCATGTAATAACATCAAACTTTTTGGTGATTTTTGAGACAGTATTACCGCCACATTTCTCGCATTCATGCTTCGCACCCTCCCATTCTGTGCCGTCTTCCCAAAGTGCCATACGCTTATTGCATTCTACGCATTCAAACATGATGAGGATATCATCGTCTTTGCGATTATCTCGGCGCATATAGTCCTTGCTGATAACACCCATGTCCTTTCCGCAAGTTCGACAGTAAGTTCCTCCTGAAATGTGAGCTTTGGCTAAGCGGTCATCTTTCTTTTCATCTTCTTCCATCCACTTCGTAATGGTAATCTCCCGATTTTCTGCTCGTTCAGCAGCTGCCGTTTCAACAAACCAAAAATAGTACAAACTATATTGGAGATACCAGCCCGGCAATCTTTCTGTCAGCTCTTTTTTTGTGAGCTTCTTTTCCATGATCTTGAAAGTATCGTTAACAATCCGCTCACCCGAACGACATTTTGCTACAGTGCCATCATCGTAGCGATCTTCGTAATATGAACGGTCCTGAAGATGAGTGAAGCTACTCATCGGCTGCGCTCGTTCCACGTCTAGCCATACAGCTCTTACATAATGTAACTAGGTTTGACGGATTATTATTATCTAAATTGCCATCTATATGGAATACACCTAGATCTTGGCCATATTTTGCCTTGTGATCATCTCTATTTATTCCACAGTCACGACATTTATAGTTATCAGCCTCGATAGTTGCCTCACGTTTACCGTCATAACGTCGTTTGTAACTTTTTTGAATCATGCGCTCTTTAACTTCGGGTCGCTTATGGTACTCCGCCTCATAAGCTTTTTGGTGTTCACGAAACTTTTCGTAGTTGTTAGTTCGATATTCGTACTGTTGTTTCTTCCATTCATCAGATCTTGTATAACAGTTTTCGCAGTAACCCCATCTTTTGTGTTTTGCTTCAGTCTTACCGCACATCCTACATACATCATACTTCCACGACCAACGATTCTTATTGTTGGCTATAATTTCTAAAAACTCAGGATATTCTTCATCGATTAGGTAGGATGCACTAGGCGGTAAACCGATCGCCTTAACAATACCGGACTCACTTATAATTATTTCACTCGATAACTTGTTGACTATTTCTTGATAATTTTCTTCGATAATATGTTTGAATTCACGTGCTGCACGATTTTGTTTATAGGTAAGTTCAATTTGGTCACGTATTTCTTGCTTACGATATTCAGTTACATCACCAAGTCTCTCAATATCGATTGCAACTGCTTTGTTAAATAGTTGTCTAGCTCGTTCTCGACTAAAGCCTAGACGCACTCCTATTTCAGAAAGATTTTCACCACCAAGGTAGCCTTTTAATAGTTTGGCTTCATTTGTTTTTGGGTAACATTCAATACAATATCCACCGCCATAATGCTCATTGTCGGTTGTCTTGCATATGCGACACTGCCTGAAATGGTTTGACCATCTTGCTCCTCGCGAAACTTCTTTAGCGGGTTGGTTTGCCAAGAAACTTTCTACTTCGCGTTTACTCATGCGTACTTGCGTCATGTACGGGTAGGTGTGAATAAGGTCGGGGTATTCTTCGAGCAATCGTTCTAGTCTTGGCAAGCTAATCCCAAGAATCTTAGTAGCATCCACTTTGCTGATAAGGTCAGAGAGGCAATCAATGCAGTAGCCCTTATCAAAAACATCATTGTCATTACAGAGTGGACACAGTGATGAAAACGGCGCAGATAGTTGCTCAACCTCATCCATTGTAACTTCTTGTACTTTGCCTTTTGTGAGTCGAGCAGCTAGCTGATCACTGCTTTTGAGGATATACGATTCGATAGTCGCCTTGCTATATCGCCGTGATCCCGCTTCATTTCTGTCGACTGTTAATTGACCGGTTGATTCGAGCCTTCGGAGTGTTGCTGTACTTAGCTTTAGTAGCTTTGAAACGCCTTGAATCGAAGCTTTCCCATCATTTGCAAAAAGATCATTGGTACACTGATCGCAAACACCAGCTACAGTAAGCGGCTTGTGTCGGAGGCAGAATCGGCAAACATGCGAAGTGCTCATCTCTATGCCTTCAAGTCCTCCACGTACTTAGCCATATATTCATCCGAAACATATGGGGCTTGCAGATGGATTGGGAGAGAGCTATCAAGCGAGCTGAATAGTAAGTCACCTCTGCCTTGTAGGTTTTCTGCACCAGCTACATCAATCAATGCTTCGCTATCAACTTTAGAAGCCGTCTTAAAAGCTATTTTAGTAACGAAGTTTGCTCTAAGTAGGTCAGGCAGGACATCCACACTTGGTCTACTCGTACCTATGTAGATATGAATACCGACCGCTGCAGATTTTTGTAGCAGTTTTATAAACGATTTCTCATAGTACTTACCGTCAACCATCATCAAGTCTGCAACTTCATCGATGATTAGTACTACAAATGGCATATGACCTTTGCCTGATGAGTTATATTGTTCTATATTCTTAGATTTACTGTCTGCAAGAGTATCGAACCGATCTTCCGTCTCGTTCAGTAGCCAATCCATAGCATTTTTTGAATCATCTGGAGTTGTAATAACTGGTTTGATCAAATGAGGGATGCCATTATACTGCGTGAACTGTACCATCTTAGGATCGACCAGCAGAAGCTTAAGTTCATCAGACGAATAGCGATGTAAAAGACTCAGGATCAGTGTTCCTTCTGTAAAGTTTGATTTACCCGATCCTGTTTGCCCACCGGCCAAAATATGCGGCAATTTATGCAGGTCAGCTATAACAAACTTTCCAGACTCGTCCTTTCCTACTGGGAACAATAACGAACCTTTGGCGTTTTTATATTCTTTAGAATCAAGCGCATCTTGCAGATCATAAAACACTTGATCAACTTTGTGTGGTTCATCGCTAAATCTATAGTTACCCAGTTTATTGAGTATCTTATCGATTTCTTTACGCCTTGCTTCAACAAAACTCGGAAAAGAATCAGCCGCTATTGGCTGGTCTATTTCAGTAGTGAACTCTAAGCCCGTTTCTCCGAAGGTACCTAGTTCTTCGCCTTCATCGTCATACTCAGGTACATTATTAACACTAACCTTTATGTGATCTGGTGTGACGGAATGTAGTTCATTCTCAAATTCATCATTCATTGTTTTCTTAGGGTCAAAACCATACTCACTAAATTTTAGAGTTAATGGTGCTTTGCTTCCCAAAACACTAAATTGATGACGCACAATTATTGCATGTCCAAACTTATCGCTTACTGTTTCATATTCATATCCGAGATCATCAAATACTGCCTGTACTGATTTAATAAGTTGCTCATCAACATCTGAGCTACTGGCTATTTGTGCTAATTCGTTGGTGTCGACATTCATCATCCAGCCACCGCCTAAGTGCATAGTGACACCACCACGACCCGTGTAATAGTTCTGCCATTTGCGATCTTTGGTATTCATCGGCATCCACATTTCGGGAGGTCTATCGGTTATTAGGCCTTCTTCGAATAGTTTACGAAATTGCTCTTCGTCCATATGTCGTTGCTCCTTTAATTTTCCATCCCTGCAGGTATAGGAAAGCTGTTAATAAAATTTAGTAGCTGATCGGGGTTCTTAGATAAATCTACTTCTATCCAATTATCTAATGAATTGTGTTCAATTAGCGACTGCTTTTCTTCGAAGAATAAATCATCATCAAACCATAGAAATGGTCGAGAGAAATCAATTGCATGAGTTTTTGCTAGATCCCAACTGGTTGGCTTTATCTTTTTCATTAGCTCGACTGTCTCGGTGTTGAACAAATGCCCTATATGCTGTATCGGAACATTAGCATCTCCCTGACAATGAGATGTTAACCAATATGTTGAATCAGGAAACTTTTCTAAAACGTATTTCAGAAATTCGGGTGCGTGGTTAGCTGGGTTTAGGTCGTTTGCCAATAACACTCCGTCAATGTCTAAGTAGATATTCGTCATAGGTCTCGCAACCTTCTAAATATTTCAACCATAGCGAGAGTATCGAGTTTGCAGTATTCGATTAGGTCGGCAAGAATCTGATCTTTTTGATCAGCTCGTTTGTTGTCCAGCACGGCTTCCATCCATAGCCTTTGCGCAGAGCCACCTTCCTGTATCCCAAGGTCTTTGTAGGACAGCTCAGGACAAAGCACGGGAAGTACTTGTTTAATGCTTGCGCTGCCTTCAAATCGCGGATCATCATACCATTTATTCTTGAACGGAAGCATAAGATCTATAATTCTGTTATTTATGGCTTCCATCGCTTTTTTATATTCAGGTAACATGTCACCAAGCTCACTATTACGGGCTTTTTCAAATCCTTCATACCATACGAGTACCGCTCCAGAATCGCCAATATCTTTTATCAGTTGTTCTGTCAATGGGCGAGCCGGGTCGGAATTGTCTTTGTGTAGATACTCACGCCATTCGAGATCAGCATCTGGCGACTTAAGAATGTGAAGTGAATATTGGAATGGCACTTGTTGATACGGACGATGACCATCGAAATATGGTACGAGGCTCATCAGCGTTTCGTAATCTAAGAAATACAATGGGTACTTCAGATTGTTCAAGAAGTTTTTTATCTCATCTCGCTGGATCGTAGGTGCAATATCGGCTGGGTATTGTTTTGGTGTCTGCGGAATAATTGCTTCGTAAACTTTTAGCCAATCTTTCTTTGAGCCAAGTTTGGCAAGATTAGGTGACGGATCGGGCATATTCTTTTTTTGGGCTGTAGCTACTGCTATAGGCATATATTTCGCAGTTGCTTCACTTCTTTTACGAACTTTTTCGGTAATGTCCTCTACGTGCGTTATTTTTTCTGCTTCGATCGCACCACGTCTCACATACTGATTATTTACGTGGATTACGAAAATGCTCCGCACCTTCAAGCCAGTACCTTCAAGTACAGCAGTCTGGAATGCGAGATCAAATTCATGTTCGACCTTGGCAGTAGTGCTTGCCTTGATTTCATAAAGATCAACTTCATTATCATCGACAAAACTGACAATGTCACAAATACAGGTAAAGTCCTGCCATTCAAATCTTGGTTGGAATAATACTTGATGACCGTTTTTGATTGCATCCTGCGTTCGCTCAGGCAACGATAGGTATTCACTATAGTCAGAGAAACCAAGTGTTGCGCCTTCAGGGAATAATGATTCAGCATAAGGTTCAAATTGATGACCAGCGTCGAATAATGCCTGTGTGTTTTCATCAACTGGAGGCAACTTTTTTGGATCGTTCTTTTTTAGCCACAGCCATGCTGGTTGCTTCAAAAACATCATGTATTCAGATTTAGAAATTATCATATGAGTAACTCCAGTTTTTCCTTTGTTTTGCTCCAATTGGGAAACTTGGTTTCAAGTAACATATAGAAATTAGCATCATGGTTCTTGTACTTCATATGGCATAGTTCGTGGGTAATAACATAGTCTATTGCTTCTTTGGTAGCTTGGATCAGCAGTGGATTCAAAATAATCCGCTCACCCTTGATGTAGCTGCCCCAACGCCTTGCCATTACGCGTACAGTCAGTTCGGGAGTGAATTTGTAATCAAAGTTCTTTAGTACTTCTGCGTAGCGTTCCGCGAAAACAACGTGCCTGCGGTTTTTGTACCATCGTTCGAGCAAAGCTCGATTAGATTTACCATCCGTCGTTTTCTTAGTGGTCGTAATAGTAAGTTTACCTTTACTGAGAGCAACTGAGTTTTTATTGCCATTAACTACGACTAGTTTGTACTGACGACCAAGATAGTAAAAACTCTCACCAGAAACGTACTCTTTTTGGTAATACTTCCGACGGTATTTTTCGAAAAAGGTTATTTGCTTGTTGAGCCACATCCATTTTTTACGTAGGAACTTTTCGATTCGTTCGTCGTCGGCATCTTCCGGAACTTTCAAGATAATATCTAGACAAGGCTCAACTGTGAGACTTAGCGTTTTTCTGTCCTGACGTATCAACCCGTAAATGTAGCGATGTGTGCCATATTCAAAAGTCCGTGTCATCATTTAACGAATATCTCGTAGTTATTTTCTGCCAGCTTCATGACGTCGTCTACAATTGAGTCAATTTGATCGGCGGTAAGATCAACGCCCAGCTTAACTTTCACTTCGTCGTATAGGTAATCGTCGATACTGGTTCGCATAATTCGCTTCATTTCGTGATTCTTCCACCAATCTACTCGAGCATTTTTGCTTAGTACCTGGTATATATCAAGTACGGTTTTGATATATGTAACTTCTTCCAAATCAAGATCACCGCGCAGGTTGCGGTACAAGATATCAACACCCGGTGTTTCAGCGATAACTGACGGCAGTGAATCGTCTTTTTTATGCAAAACTTCATCGGTTATTAGCTTAAGTTGCTTGAGTGCTTCGATATCGGCTAGCTTCTTGGCTCGCATGGCTTCCAGGATTTCGCTAATTTTCTTTGAAAACTTGCCGTAGAATTCTGGATCAGTATCGAACTTCTCGGTTATTGTACGTTTGGTTTGAGCAGCGATTGCTTCGGCCTTGGATTTATCCGAACCGATTTCTTCGATGGCTTTATCAAACAATTCCTTGTCGGTAATATTGATCTCTTCGGTTAACAACTCAGCTTCATCGGCCTTGATGTTTTCGTCCATGATTTTTACTAGTGCGTTCTTGTACTTAGAAAAATCGACACGTTCTTCATTCATTAATGTGGCCGTTTTGCGTAGCTCCATGAATTTCTTTAGTTCGCGGCGGTAGGTATCAAGATCCTCGAATTCGTGTGCAAAGTCCTGTAAGACCATACACTCACTAAATTCCTGCATGAACTTATTTAGTGCGGCATAGAATTCTTTACGAGTTGGATCGTCGCCCAGGTGCTGTAGGTAGGCTTCGTCATCGCTCGCAATGCCGTTGAATATGTCATGCAATGCGCCGTAGCTGGCTTCAAGATCTTGAATCTTTTCATTAACATCAATCAGCGCGCCCTTGACATCATTCTCGTCGTAGTTGCCAAACAATTGCATAGCAGTGTGAATGTTCTGTGCATTTTCTGAGTAGTCAATAATGAATCCAGCTGTTTTTGGTAGGGCTGGGTTATCATACAAACGATTGACGCGGGCGATTGCCTGCAGTAAGTTATGATCTTTTAGCTCCTTAGCAAGGTACAGGACTGTATTGCGAGGCGCGTCGAAACCAGTGAGAAGCTTGTCGACCACAATAATAATTTCTACGCCTTCGTCGTTGTACTTGAAGCTATCAATGACTTCTTTTTCGTAGCTTAGCAGACTCTGGTACTTGTCCTTAATTTCTTTTAAGTAACCTTCAACTTCTTTTTTGTGCTCGTCTTTATCATCGATGATGCCGTTCTCGTCGGATATGACGAGGGCGGTATTTAGCTTGCCGCTATCTTTGAAGTACTTTTGGAACAACATGGCTGAAAACTTCGATGGGGCAACGATTTGTGCCTTAAGGCCGTAACCCTGGAATCGACCGGAGTAGTGTCTTTCTATGTCGTAAGCGATTTCAGCAATACGTTTTGGATTATCTTTTATGAGTTTGTTTTCGATATTCTTCTGTAGTTGCTTTTTCTGCTCGTCGCTTAGGTCGGCAGTTAAGCGTTCAACCAGTCGGTCTATTTCGTTCTTGTCCTGGTGCAAGTCAACGTAGCGACCCTCGTAGATTAGGGGCAAAACAATATTGTCGTCCAACGCATCATCAATTGTGTATTTGTCTATAAAACTACCAAACTTGTTTTGTGACTGCTCGCGTTTAAGTAGCGGTGTGCCCGTAAAGGCTATGTAGCAAGCACTCGAAATAGTGCGATTCATTTCAATATTTGCTTCACCTTGTTGTGAGCGATGGGCTTCGTCGATTAGTACAAATATGTTTTGATCATTATCTACAAAATCTGCACGTCGCCTCGAAGCCGATTGGAACTTATGAATTAGCGTCGTAACAACGCTAGTGTCTTTGGACTTTATGAGCTCCAGCAGGTGTTCGCCGCTGCGCGCTTGCTTGACCTTCTTTTTGAGTCCAGCGTTTTGGAAGGTGCCAAGAATCTGTCGGTCTAAATCTTTTCGATCAGTAACAATTAATATACGTGGGTTAATGATTCGAGGGTCTTCAATTAAAGCTCGCACAAACATTACCATCGTCAATGACTTGCCGGAGCCTTGAGTATGCCAAATGATACCGCCCTTGCGACGTTCGCCGTGACTGGTTGGTTCTTTCTCTTCGATTCGCTTTAGCGCATGGTGGATTGCAAAGTACTGCTGATAACGCATAACCTTCTTCTCAGCACCGTCATAAAGAATATAGTTCTTGGTAATATCTAACAGTCGCTTTTTATCTAGTAGGGCAACGATGGAACGATCTTGTTCGGTAGGTTTGCGCTCAAGGCGCTGGGTGTGGTTATGCGTGAAGCCATTTAAATCAGTTAGTAGCTGTGCGTACAGCTCGTCATCAATTTTAGTAGAGATAAATTCGCGTACTTTTTCATCAATTTCTTCAGCTGTGTGGTCTTTTTCTCGCCAATTTACATAGAACTCGGCTGGTGTACCAGTAGTTCCGTAGCGCACATCTTTACCGTTACTCGCAATTAGCAGTTGAGGGTAAATAAAGAACCGAGGGCTGTAATCGGGGCCTTGGTTGCGGATCATTTGGTTGATAGCATCGCTAACATCAACACTCGACTTCTTATTTTCTATAACTACAAACGGGATGCCGTTAATGTAACAGACTATATCTGGACGGCGAGTACCGTTCTTAGCACTGACTTCAACTTCTACCGCTACATGGAATACATTGTTTTCTGGATGTTCAAAGTCGATAAATCGGAAGCTTTTAGATTCGTATTTGCCATCATGAAATACACGTATAGTTTTACCGCCCTTCAACGGCATAATGGTGTTATATACAGTTTTAGATGTATCAATCAGACCTTCGTACTGGAGATTTTCTAGCTCGTCAATGGCTTCGGCTACGTCTTTTTCGGTGAACTTCAAAGTTTGACCATGATGTTCGTAGTCGTTTATCCGCATTAAAGAATCTGCAGCAATTTCTTTTAACAGATAGTATGATGTGTCGTCACTACGCTGGCGCATCAGCTCAGCGGTCGGTAGATACTTATAGCCCATATTAATAAGCATTTCTACAAAAGGAAGTTGTGACTGACGAGCTTCGTCAAAGTTTATGTTTTCAAGCATTAGCAACCTCCAATTGTTTTTCTCGTACAGACTCTGGGACGCGAATCTTACCGTTAATTAAACCGTTGAGCAAAAACTTCCTTTGCTCAGCAATGTATCCACGTTCCTTCGAAAGCAGTTCAATCTCTTCATCTGCCGCACTAAGAACATCGGCAATGGCATCTTGTTCTTTTCGGTTAGGCGCTAGATACTCGAACATTTTAAAAGTTGGTAATCTTAATGAATCAACAGTAGCTTTTACTGAATGACGCTTTGTGTGATTTGCGAAGTCTTTAGACAGCAGATAGTAAATAAATTTACCATTTGTGTCTTTATCAAAATTACTTATTTTGTAGACTCTTTGATGAAAATCAAACTTACCATTTATGTAATGAAATATTTTTCCTATATTACCTTCGCCTGGTATGAGTATCGCTTCACCATCAAATGAATAGGAATTTATTCTTTCAATATTTGGAGAGCGCACAAAGAAAGGGTATTCACCAGACTCTACTTTGTCTTTGTTGTCCTTCTTGCCAGTTTTTATATTACTAACAGCACCTAATGTTCTTGGCGTCCATCTTTCGTTAAAGCCTGGTAGCCGCACCTTGCCAGACAGCAATCGCTGCATCAGCCCTTTCTTTATATGCTTTTTGGCAGCAATTTTCTTGTCCAAATTTGCAAGACACTTATCCCACGTATTTAGAATTTGAACTATATTTCTCTGCATTGGAAGGCCCGGAATCAATACTTTAATCTTTGCTATTTCACCTAGATAAACTCCGCCCTGAGCCCCTCTATTTTCTCGTCTCTTTAAGTCCGCCTGAAACCTAGGTGCTGTTAGTAAGTAATATGCGTACTCGCTGTCAACTAAACTATTATCGAATCTTAAAACAGCGACGCTTCTTTGTAGAGTATAGCTATTACTGTAATTTTGAACCCTAGCTATACGACCAAGCGTACCGACAATTGTTAGTAATACGTCACCATTACATAATTTGTAGTTCTTATGAATTTGATTAAAGTCATCGCTAGAGATGTGCCTTGGATCATTTTCAAACCAGACACGACCATGTCGAATGTCTTTTGCGCTTAGCAAAGGAATACCCCCATCAACGTCTTTGTGAGTCCCATGTGAACCATCCTTCAGTAGTATGGTCGCCTTTTTTATAGTTAATTCATCCCACCCAGACGGAAATCCTGTACTACTCATTAACTACGTCCTCGGTCGCTTTAGTTTTACCAGACTCTATAGTTTTAACTTCTTTTTTTGTCTCTAGTTTTGGCATCTGTGAATAATTTATTGTTAGTAAGCCACTAGAATCTTCTTCGACATACTTAGGTGGATTAAGTGAAAGATGAAACTCTGCGCCTTCATCTAAAACTTCAATTAAATCTTTTGTTGCGATAATCAATTTGTTATTAAGCTCTGCGACTTCATGACCGTTTTTTTCATTTATGTGCTTAACGAGCTCATCAATACTTGTAGCGACTTCTAGATCTAGCCGTCGCTGTTGGAATTCTTTAAATGCCTTGTCATCAAATTTCTCGCTAGCCTTTAAAGACGCTTCGTAGTCCAATTTTGAACGCTTTGAGTCAAAGTACTTTTTTCGCATATCGAAGTAATCATGGGCAATCTTTATACAACCAATAATAAATCGATACGTTATAACGCCGCCAACTGCGAATACATACCAGTCGGTTCCTGTATCAAAGCCCTTAAAATCTATTGGCTTACCGTCTATATTGAATTTCGTGAAGAGTTTATCGAGTTTAGTGTTTAAGGCATTAAGGTCTTTTAGACTAGTCGCTTTCGCTGGAAGTTTGACGTTTATAGTTTGTTCGTCTTGGTCTTCAACCATAGTTTGAATTAGGCCAATAAAAATCGGCAACTTTTGGTTTACAGATGCTATGTAGGAGTTAATTTGGTCATATTCAGTATTGGTTATTGTTTGTGTCGCAGATTTATCGTACGCATCGAGAACTGTCTTAACTGGTGAGAAATCTAAGTCATTCCATTTTTGATCTGAAACAACTGTCAGAGCAGCTGATAGCTTATCGAATTTTTTAACTGTGTATGCTTGGCCCCCATAAACAGCATCTGCCTCAATCACCATTTGGCCAGAGGAGTTTGTAACTTCGGTAACTGTATTTCGAACTTTCCCTAAACGCATACTATTTAATCCCCAACTGCTTAAGGTAGTCATTCATCTGTGCTTCAAGCCTATCTAGCTCAGGATTAAGCTTTTCCAGCTCGTCCAAGTTGGCTGCAATATCGATTTCAGCCTCTTCCTCAAAAGTATCAACATAACGCGTGATGTTTAGATTGAAGTCGTTTTCCTTGATCTCATCGAAGCCGGCAACGTGCGCAAATTTATCTACATCTTTACGTTCAACATATGCATTGTAGATTTTGCCGATATTTTCCTCTGTCAGGCTGTTTTGAGCCTTTCCGGGCTTAAACTCTTTTGATGCCTCAATAAATAGTACGTCTTTCTTATTGGCGTTCTTACCACCTTCTTCACGAGAACGGTCTAATATAAGAATTGCTACAGGTATGCCAGTAGTTTGGAATAAGCCAGCAGGCAGGCCAATTACTGCATCTACTATATTTTCTTTGAGGAGAGCTTCACGAATCTTACCTTCTGCGCCACTGCGAAACAGTACGCCGTGAGGCACAATAACCGACACTCGGCCACTTTTCGGCTTTGCTGTTTCAATCATATGTGTAATAAACGCATAGTCGCCTTTGTCCTTTGGTGGTACACCGCGCCAAAAGCGATTGTATTTGTCGCTGTCAGCATTCTCAGCACCCCATTTTTTAAGAGAGAACGGAGGATTGGCTACGCAAACATCAAACTTCATTAGCTTATCGTTCTCAACAAGTTGCGGGTTGTTAAGCGTATCGCCCCATTCAAGATATGCCGAATCTTTTCCGTGTAAGAACATGTTCATTCGAGCAAGTTGGAAGGTACTTCCGGTTGACTCTTGGCCGTACAATGCATAGTTATTAGACCCTTGCTTTTCGACTTCTTCACCCGCAAGTAATAGCAAACCACCACTTCCCATGGCTGGGTCAGCGATTCGATCGCCAGGCTTAGGCTGTGCCAGCATAGCTACTAACTTGGCGACAGATTTTACGGTAAAGAATTCACCAGCCTTTTTACCTGCATCTGCACCGAAGCGCTCTATCAGGTACATGTAGGAGTTACCAATAATATCTTCATCTGCCTCGCTAAGATCAATTTTGTAAAAATCATCAATTAGGTGACGAAGCATCTTATTACGTTGCGCCTGCTTACCTAAAATAGCTTCAGAGTTAAAATCTACACTAAATACACCTTCGAGCTTAGATTTGTTAGTATCTTCGATTCGGTGCATGACCTTGTTAATTTCTTCACCAATATTGTCTTCTTCTTTCTTCGAGTAAATGTAATCGAAGTTGGTATTAGGTGGGAGGTAGAAGCGATCCTGCTTCATTTTTGCAGCAATTCGCTCTTCATCATTGCCAAAACGTTCAACATATTTTGCGTGTTGTTTTTTGGATAGGTCACTTAGATACTTCACAAACAACATTGTTAGTGCGTAGTCTTTATATACTCCGCCGTCTACACCAACTCGGCTCGAATCGGCGGCTGCCCAAAGAATATCGTTAAGTTGCTCCTGGGTGTATTTTTTTACTGTCATTTTGTTGCTCCTTCTAGTGTCTTGGCTACACTACTTTTCAGTAATTGGTTAATAATGTCTTGTTTACGACTCAATATATTTCTTTGCGATTCAACATTCTGTTGCAGATCAATGATTATTCTCTGTGACGATAGCGGTACTATAGGTACATTTAGGTTCTGTAAATCAGGTATGGCAAGGCTCTGAATTGTTGCGCCTTTAGCGTTTAGTGAAAAATAATACTGGGCTTGGTCAGAGTTAAGGTATATTGCAAGATACTCTGGCAATACATCTCCTGAGGTAAGTCGTATTGTAAACAACGACGATGAAGCAATGGTCGGCTTAATAAACTTACTAACACCAGCACGAAATGATCCGCGCGAGGTAAGTAGGACATCTCCAGTTCTTAGTATGCGACTCTCGGCATACGGCTGATTTATTTTAGCGATACTATCTTCAGCAACATAAAGACCGTTAATATCTTTTGCTTGAACCACACCTAGGCTACCGCCATCTACACTTACGACTTTAGCGCGAAAACTATATCCTGATTGGATTGTCGCTATTTCGCCTAGTCGTAAAGTCTTACTCATACCCCGAGAATACTTGAAAAACAATTGAAAGTCAATTGTTTTTGAATGCACACATATCTCTACTGCGTGTATTTTGTTGACGTAACCTTTTTAAAGTACTACTATTGAATTACGAAAAGAACAGCAAATGCCTTATTAATGAGGCGGATGCTGTTTTTCTCGTTTAAGGGGTAGCAATAAGCTAAATAATAAGGAGTAATAAGGTGAATAATAACTTAAAAATACAGCAAATAAAGGTATCTGAGCTAAAGCCAGCCACCTACAATCCACGTAAATGGAGCGAGTCTGCAGCGGAACAGCTCACTGAGAGTATAAAACGTTTTGGACTAGTAGACCCAGTGCTGGTTAACAGCAATGAGAATAGGCATAACATTGTAATCGGTGGCCATTTTCGCTTAAAAGTTGCTAAAGACCTTGGCATAAAAGAAGTACCCGTTGTCTATATAGATATCGCTGATGAAGCAAAAGAAAAAGAATTAAACATTCGATTAAATAAAAACTTGGGCGACTGGGACTATGAGATGTTAGCTGAATTTGATGAGTCCCTGCTGGCAGATATTGGCTTTGAGAGCGAGGAGCTTGATGAAATATTTGATCTATCCGTTGATGAACCCGAAACGTTTGATTTGGAAAAAGAACTAGCAAAACTAGATATCAAAAGTGTCGAAGTACAAAAAGGCGATGTATACCAGCTGGGCGATTCACGACTCATGTGTGGAGATTCAACCATTGAGGCTGATTTCGATAAGCTCATGAATGGCGAGCAAGCAAACATGTGCATGACCGACCCACCATACATATTGGATTACTTACACGCCAAACGTGGCGGTAAACCAGTTACAGGATTTGGTGCAAAACGCAACCGCAGGTACCTTGAAACTGATGTGCTGCCAGACAACTTCTCGGAGCTATGGATGGCTAATGTCGCAAAGCATGCCAACCCCAACTTCAGCATTATCTGCTACGAAAACTGGAAGAACATCCCTGTTATATGGGAAGCAATGGCTGAGCACTGGAAGATTAAAAACATGATTGTTTGGCATCTGTCTAACCGTCATCAAGGCTTTGCTTCCAAGTACAAATTCTTTAGTAAGCACGATATTGCCATGGTCGGTGCTAGCGGAGTTGTTGAATATAACCATGGTGAGGAGCCTGATGGCTTGCAAGAAGAATTCGAAACAGCTCTATATGCAATATCCGGCAAACCACATTGGGAGGGTTATGAGGGTGGTAAGAAATACCAGCCTACAGACTTTATCGACTACATAGCTAGTGATGAAAAAAGTTCTGGCCAAGGCGTTATTTTTGGAACCAAGCCAATAGAAATTCTTATCCCGTACATAAAGGTGCTCACAAAGCGAGGTGACCTTGTAGTCGAGCCCTTCTGTGGCAGTGGCTCAACACTTATAGCCAGCACAAAGTTAAAGCGCAGGTGTTACATCATGGAAAAGTCACCAAC
Organism: uncultured Candidatus Saccharibacteria bacterium; assembly: GCA_964584895.1. GTDB lineage: Bacteria > Patescibacteriota > Saccharimonadia > Saccharimonadales > JAGQNJ01 > DAISWO01. The sequence continues at coordinate 232,650 of CAZPAW010000002.1, read as the reverse complement.
CTATGCTGAGGTAGCTATGAAGCGCTGGGAAAACCTAACAGGTCTGAAGCGAGTCAAACTATGAGTAGAAACCAAGATGCGGATAAAAAACTACTTTTGGCACGGCTTGCAAAGACCCCAATTGTGGAGGCAGCTTGCAAACAAATGGGCTTGCCTCGGTCCACATACTATAGGTGGCGTAAAGATGATGAAGCATTTGCTGAATTGTGCGATGAAACAATCGAACTAAGTATCGGGCGGATTAACGACCTTGCTGAGTCTCAATTGATCAATGCTATTAAAAATCAGAACATAACCGCAATTACTTTTTGGCTGAAGCACCACCACGGCAAATACCGCAACAAGCTAGAGATCGATGCTCGTATTCAAGCCGTACAACAGGAATTAACGCCTGAGCAAATGTTGCTTGTACAAAAGTCACTTAATTTTGCGGGGCTAATTTCGAACGAGGCTCAGGATGAGATCGCTAAAGATTCCTGATAGCCCAGATGATGTTAGTGCTGAGCTTTGGAGGCATATTCGTTTAGATCGGGCGACGCGGCTTATGCTCGCCAGACAAAGCTTCTACTGGTTTGCCCACATCTACTTTAGCCAATACATTACGCATCCCACGGCTGACTTTCAAAAGGAAATGTACCAAATGTTACAGGATAACCAGCAAGGTTTGTTAGCGTTTGTTGCCTTTCGAGGTTCAGGTAAGTCTTCTATCGTAACCACCTTTTACCCACTGTGGGCAATTATTGGTGTACCTGAAAAGCGATTCATTCTCATCATTAGTCGTACCCAACCACAGGCAAAAGCTCACCTTGCTAGTTTGAAGCGTGAAATTGAGGGTAATGAGTTACTTCGGGCTGACTTTGGTGCTCTTGAAGAAAATAGTGACACATGGGGGCGATCAGCATTATTTGTTCCAGAGTTTAATGTACAAGTAATTGCAGCTTCAACTGAGCAAAGTATTAGAGGTCTTCGACACGGTTCACGCCGACCAGATTTACTGATCGTGGACGATGTCGAGGATCTTGATTCTGTAAAAACAATTGAGGGGCGTAATAAAGTTTTCAACTGGCTTGCAAGCGAAGTTTTGCCTGGAGGAGATTTGTACACACAGAAAATTGTCATAGGTAACTTGCTTCATAGTGATTCGCTACTTATGAGGCTCAAAGAACGCATAGAACGAGGTGAAATTGATGGCATGTTCAAATCATACCCGCTGGTTCGTAACGGCAAATCATTATGGGTCGGGAAATATCCCACCGACAAAGACATAGCCAAGGTAAAACGGAGTATTGGCGATGAGCTGGCGTTTGAACGTGAATTCATGCTCAGGATTGTGCCTGAACACGGACAAGTAATTACCCCAGCAATGATTCATTACTATGATGAGTTACCAAGCACCAAGCCACTAAGAGTTGCTATGGGTGTTGACCTTGCAATATCTGAGCGAAGATCTGCCGATTGTACTGCTATGGTCACAGCTGAGGTTCATGGTCGTGGCAATGATATGAAAATCTATATACACCCAAACCCTGTTAACGCACGGCAGTCGCACATGGTTACTATGGAAACTTCGCGTCATGCGTACGCAAAGATGCGAAGTAAGGGCTTACATCTAAAGATTTTCATAGAGAATGTCGGCTATCAGTATTCAGCTGTCCAACAATTACAGTCCGAGGGTATCGATGCAGAGGGTGTGCCCGTAGGATCACTCGACAAACGAGGGCGGCTAACTTTGATTAGTTACATGTTTGAAGAAGAAAGAATATTGTTCCCCAAAACTGGTTGCAATGAGCTGATTATGCAACTTACAGGGTTCGGTAAAGAAAAGCATGATGACCTAGTAGACGCTATAACAATAGTGATAACTAAGTTGGTTGAATTATCCGCTCATAGAGAGCCGAGTATTCGGTGGTTATGAGCTAGCTATTAATACACTTCGGCGTTACCTTTGTACCCTGAAAAGAAAGGATCAATTATGAAAAAGTATAAGGAATTACAGAACCAGCGAAATGGCACGAGCTTCAAGGGTTATGTGCTAACGAACTATAAAGATTTGATTGCTGTCTTTGGAGACCCGTCAACTCTCGGCGATGATTACAAAATTGATGTTGAGTGGATAATTAAAACTCCCTACGGCATCGCAACCATTTATAACTACAAAGACGGCAAGGCTTATCTCGGTGCATCAGGACTTGAGCATGAGCAAATATGTGAGTGGCATGTGGGTGGTAAAAATATAAATTCCTACGAATGGATCAAAAAACAAATTTCAGAACATATTAGTAGGCTCATGTCCTAGGTTTCATCATCTGACAGCGGTATAATGGTACTTGTCTAGGATCTAAATAAGTATTAACCGTAGGATTTATCTTGCGTACGTTTCATGCCAAGAAAGTGGCAGCTACGTACAAAAGAGTAGGCATGAATAATGCTTATTTGGGTCCTAGACAGTCCAGCGTGGCTGTCACTTTTTTTATGACAGTCTCTGGGGAAAGGCTGTCAGACCAAAAGTGCGTATTATTTCATGGAACTGCAACATGGCGTTCCGAAACAAAAGCGATGCAATCCTCAAGCACAAGCCTGATTTATTGATTCTTCAAGAATGTTCAAAAGCTGATATAGAAAATTCACAAGCCGTTTTCAAACATTGGGTTGGTCATAATCCTCATAAAGGTTTGGGAGCACTAGGCTTCAGTGATCACAACTTCCGCGTAGCCGATAATTATAACGATACTATTCATTGGGCTATCCCAATTGAATCTGACACCGTAGATGTACTTGCAATGTGGGCACACAAAGACGCTGGACAGACATATGTTGAAGGACTGCTAAATGCACTAGTTCACTATGACTCCCTGCTACGTAAGGATACTGGCCTATTTATTGGCGACATGAATAATAACGTTCGTTGGGATCACAAAACCAAAAAAGAATGGCAATGGGCTACGTATATCGAAGTGCTTAGAAAACTCGATAAACACAGCGTGTGGCACAAAACTAAGGGTGAAGAACACGGACTGGAATCTGTATCGACGCTATTTTGGTATCGTCAGCCCGAGCGTGGATATCACATCGATTATGTGTTTGGATCCGAGACATTAATACAGAACGCAAAGCTTGAGATTGGAGCACATGAAGACTGGTTAATGCACAGTGATCATGTGCCACTTGTACTAGATATCAATAACTAGCGCATTACCTCGTCCATGGTTCGACCCTCTTCATCTTTCCATGTAACCCAAGCATTTATATTATGTCCAGTTGCAAAACCACCTGCATGGTTGGGGCTCTTGAACGCAACATTTTCTACAAGCTCTACTGTATCGCCTAAATCGCGTCCCGATTTTGCAAAAATATCTTCACGTTCAACAAGTGACTTATGCCATTTCTGACCCCAGCTTGGTGCATAGCTCTTATCGATTATTGATCCTGCAAGAAGTACAAACTGAACACCTCTAAATTGTGCTTTAGCGTTGGTCTTTTTTGCGGTGCAATACCATGTCTGCTCTTGTTTTTGAGGGCTGGAAAGAATGTCATATCCAAGTGAAGTCAGAATGAGCTGTGTGTCATCAAGTATTTTCTGCATGGTGTGTAATTTGAATTCGTGAATGTTATTTTTTGCTGGCACAGTTTTATTTTCTATCTTCATACTTCCAGCTTGTGCTCGCTCTACGGCAAGAGATTCTAGGTACTTCACGTCACTTTTTTCAAGCGAATTAGTTGTCGAAACAATCGCAATTGCAACGTCCCAAAACTGTTTGTTTTGATCATGATTTTTTATTCTATGAAAAAAGTTTTCACTTTCACCTATATACCCTAGTGACTCACTACTGCTAACTAAAAAGTATAGTGACGGGTGCAATAAATCCTCTCGGCCTTTAACCGAGTTTAATTGGAGACGTGGGATGACATATGCTTTGATGTTGCTGTCACTAAGTTCAATAATGCGTGTGCCCTCAAGAGTTCCATCGGGCAGATATGTTTGAATGAGGCGTGGTTGGGCACTAGACATACCCTGATTATACCCCAATTACAGGCTGGACTTACTCAAGACCCAGCGGTACTGTTGTGCTTGCCATGCTGGACAATCAATCGACACTAAAATATTGCCTGTATGCTCGCAAATCTTCCGAGAGTGATGAGCGTCAGGCAATGTCGATTGATTCGCAACTTAACGAGATGCGAGCATTGGCTGAAAATGAAGGATTACATATTGTTTGTGAACTTCAAGAGAGTCACTCAGCCAAAGACTCAGGCAAACGACCCGTATATAACAAGCTTCTAAAAGGCTTGGCGAACGAAGAATACAATGCAGTACTTACGTGGGCACCAGATCGACTAAGTAGAAATGCTGGTGATCTAGGGTCAGTTGTCGACCTAATGGATCAGGGTAAGCTGCTACATATCCGTACTTACTCGCAGACATTCACGAATAATCCGAACGAAAAGTTCTTGCTCATGATTTTGTGTTCGCAAGCCAAACTTGAGAACGATAACAAAAGTATCAACGTCAAACGAGGTATCAGAAATAAATGCGAGATGGGCTGGCGACCAGGCGTTGCGCCACTTGGATACATGAATCGAGCATTTGCAGGTGTTAACGACATTATCCTTGATCCTGATAGATCAGAACTAATTATCGAAGCCTTTCAAAAAGCTGGGTATGAACGTTGGAGTGGTCGCAGGATAAAAGCATGGCTTGATGAGCAAGGCTTCACTAACCGTTCTGGCAAACCAATTAGTGTGAGCCAAATACTGGTGATTCTCAGCACGTCCTTTTACTACGGTAAATTTCAATATCCCGAAGCTCCTGATGCACCATGGTATACAGGTGCTCATAAACCACTCATATCTAAAGAATTGTTCGATCTCGTGCAAGAAACAAGAGGCGTTAATAAGGGTGTGTGGGGATCAAAGACATTCGCCTTCCGAGGACTATTGAAGTGTGGACGGTGTACTGCAGATATCACAGCACAAGACAAATTCAAGACGCTAAAAAATGGTGACGTAAAAAGATTCGTCTACTACAACTGCACAAGGCGTAAAGACCCAAGCTGTGCCGAGAAATATGTGAATGAAGAAAGACTTTGTGAATTGATGCAGGGTTTTATTGAGAAACAACACGAGGACATAAAAATAACGGAAAAACTTAGAGCAAGGGTCGACAAACACTTCTATACAACTAAAACGATACTTACTCACTACAAAATCGATCAAAAACTAGATAATCCATTCATTGAGTATGCTCGATACGTACTTGCTGATGGTACGGATAGTGAGAGAACATTCTTAGCATCAAATATGGGTCCTATGCTTCAAATAAAGGATGGCGAACTTGAGTTCTATGGTTAGACTCTTGGATTACTTCTTTAAATCTATATATTATTTAAACAAATGCTTCAGCCTATCTTTTATGCTGTCTTCGCTATGACCACCGCTGCATGATGCTGGGTCTTTTGTAATATTGTACTTTTCTGCAGTCTTAGCAACAGTATCAAACTGTTTACTTAGCTCGTCTTTTGTTGATGTACCGTAACTTACTAGCAATCTGTCTTTATCCCCAATTACTTTGTTAGTTATATTGCTGACCTCTTCACCGTTTAATATATAGGTCACTTTTTTTGTGTCGGTGTTAACTAACAGTACGTCAGAAGTATCTAAATACTTGTCACTGACATTCCAATTTATGTTCTGGAAAAAATTGCCCCATGTGACGGCACTATCTTCGACGTGCACTGCATCTTTTATATTTTCATGCAAATGTGCGCGTTCGCCAGGCTTCTCTTCAGTACTTATGCTACATTCAGAAATTTCTTCATAAAGCAGCGGGTTACTAAACTGTTCTTGCTTACCATCAACATAGACTGCAAAGTTAGCATGATAATGTACATCTTTTGGCGGTTGATACGACACAAATCTTATGCCCAATATTAACAACATACCAATCAATACGCCCGTAATGCCTATTACGGCTTTATTCGGTCTTCTAAGCTCTGGGGTTTTCATATACTCTCCGAGTGTTTATTACTATTTAATGTTTCTAGGATTTATACACTTCTAGTATCCGCGTACTAGTTTGTATAGCCCCAGTCTTTTTGCCATTGTTTCATCTGGGCGATTTCACTGCTCTGAGCAGCTACGATAGCTTTAGTTAATGTTTTTACTTCATCATGCTTAGCGTTTGTCTGACCAGGATAGGCCATATTTATTGCCGATTGGTGATGTTCTATCATCGAAGACAGAAATGCCTTATCAAATGCATCACCGTTTAGTGCTTTAAGCTCCTCTGTCATTTGCCCCATATCGGCCATCATACCCATTGCAGAGTGATCCATCATCATTTCTCCACTACTTGACGGGTAACTCCAAGCTGTTTGCCAGCTTTCCATATCAGTAATTTCTTTGGTTTGAGCTGAAATTATATCATCAGCCATGTCTTTTAGTTCTTGGTGCTTTGCGTTAGTCTTTGCTAACTTTGCCATATCAACCGCACCCTTGTGGTGCTCAATCATATTGGCGATAAACATACGGTCATAGTCGTCACCAGTAAGTTCGCTGTACATTTTGTAATCAGCCGAGTTCTTGTCTACTAGACTGCTTGAACTTACTTGCTGTGACGAGTTTTTACCCATCATATTGTTTTTACCCATCATCCCATCGTCATTGTTACTAATTGCGTAGACACTGACTCCTGCAATAGCCACGATTGCGACAGTTGCCACTATAACGATGTTGTTCTTATTGGTTTTCTTCTTCATATATTCTCCACGTTAAATTAAAGGTATTGCTTGAACTAACAAACAAATCCTAGACTCTAAATACACCGTACAGAATATATATCGGTATTTTTGGTGGTGGCTTAACAGAATCAGCATAGATCCTCTGATTTACATGAATCTCGCTGAACTTAAAAACTTCACCCTGAGCGTAAAACGGTATTGTTGGCTCATCGTTCTCTTCATCAAGTTCTAAGTTAAGAAACTCATCTTTATTAATAACAGCCGTACGGCATAGTGTTGCACAGGAAGCTGAACTGCTAGTCTCATGATTCATGCTACCCAATTTATGAGCGGTCATTGGCATCGCTGAAGCATGTAGAGCCGAACCAAATGTGTTTAACAGTAGGATGGTAAAGACTGTAATGATGCTGGTAAATAGCTTCTTCATACTTATATTTTACCCTAAGTCCAACTTCCGTAAGAATTGAGCATTAACTGCTACTACGATAGTAGAAAGCGACATGAGCACTGCACCTATAGCTGGAGACAATACAAAACCGAGTCCAACTGTCACGCCTGCAGCTAGAGGTATTGCAATGGCGTTGTATCCTGTTGCCCAAGCCAAATTCTGAATCATTTTTCTGTAAGTAGCTTTTGAAAGAATTACGATCTTTGCAACACCACGTGGATCACTGCTAGCCAGTACAATTCCAGCAGATTCAATGGCGACGTCTGTACCAGCTCCAATCGCTATACCAACGTCAGCTTGGGTAAGTGCGGGAGCGTCGTTTACACCATCACCAACCATAGCAACTTTGCTCCCATCAGATTGAAGCTTTTTAACAACATCGGCTTTATGCTCAGGCAACACTTCAGCAAAGAACTCGGTTATGCCGAGTTCTTTCGACACCCAAGCCGCAACTCCTTTAGCATCACCAGTTAGCATAGCTACGCGCTTCCCAGCTTTTTGCAATGCTTGAACAGCTTGTTTTGATTCTGGTCGAATTACATCGGCTAGCATAATTGCTCCTATAACCTTTTTTGACTTGATGACATAAACTACTGTCTTGCCATCATTACTCGCGCTCGTGGTTGCACTTTTTAACTCTTGAGTTAACTTTAGCGATAACTCTTCTAGGAGTCTTGGTCCGCCTACGTAGACTGTGTCTGCGCCGATTAAAGCTTTTGCACCACGACCAGACATTGCTGAGAACTTCTTCGCAACTACAGTATGAAGCTTCTTGCTCTTTGCAAATGTGACTATAGCCCTAGCAATAGGGTGCTCAGATTCAAGTTCAACCGAAGCAGCTATAGCAAGTACATCCTTAACTTTTGCATCATCAGTGATTATATCGACGACGCCTTGCTCTCCCCTGGTAAGGGTTCCTGTTTTATCGAATAATACGACGTCAATGTTTCTTGCTGATTCGAGAGCCATGCGTTCGCGAACGAGTAGTCCATTTTTAGCAGCGAGGGTGGTAGAGATTGCGGTTACAAGTGGTACTGCAAGCCCGAGTGCATGAGGACATGCGATTACTAGCACCGTTACGACACGTTCAAGAATAAATGAAGCAGACTGGTCGCTAAAGAACGTCCAGCCTATTGCGGTGAGTACTGCCGCACCTAAAGCTACAAAGGTTAAGTAGAAGGCAGCTCGGTCAGCGACAATCTGTGTTTTTGATTTACTATTCTGTGCATCTGCAACCAATTTCATGATTCCTGCGAGAGCAGTATCTTCTCCAACCTTTGTAACTTTAATAGTCAGTGCACCACTTCCATTTATTGCACCACCAATAACGAGTGATTTAACGAGCTTATTTACTGGTTTTGATTCACCCGTAAGCATTGATTCATTAACTTTAGATTCACCGTTCATGACAACGCCGTCTGTTGGGATGGTCGAGCCAGGGCGAACCAATACAAGATCGCCGACTTTCAAGCTAGTGACCGTAACTATTTTAGTACCGTTTTTTGTCACTAGTTCAGCTTCATCAGGCAATAGTTTTGCGAGTTCTTTTAATGCACCTTGTGCACTTTGCACGGAAGCCATCTCTAACCAGTGCCCCAAGAGCATGATGGTTACTAACGTTGCAAGTTCCCACCAGAAATCCATGCCTTGTAGCCCAAACGACACCGCAATGCTATAGCCGAATGCAACAGTAATGGCTAGCGAAATTAGGGTCATCATGCCGGGCTGTCTAGCAGATAGCTCAGCTTTTGCGCTCTTTAGGAATACGAGTCCACCGTAGAAAAAGATGATTGTGCCCAAAATAGCTGGAACCCATTCGCTTCCTGGAAATGTAGGTGCTGTGTAGTTAAAGAGTTCCTGAATTGTTTCAGAGAAAATAAGGACAGGGATAGTTAAAACAAAGCTTAGCCAAAATTTTTTCTTGAACATGTCTGGATTATGACCCGCGTGCTTATCGTGGTCATGAGATTCATGATGACCTTCGTGCATGGAATGATCCATTACTTACTCCTGACGTTGTTGAGCTCGTACAGGTTCAGTAGTTCTTCTATAGCTTTGGTCTGTTCCTTTTCTTCACCAGAGCTAAGCATTTCAGTAATATGCGTCGTTAAATGGTTTTCTACAATCAGCTTATTTAGGGAGGCTAAAGACTTTTGAATTGCTAAACTCTGGGTGAGAATATCCATGCAGTATTGCTCATTGTCTATCATCTTTTGTAAGCCTTTTATCTGGCCTTCAATAATTTTGGTACGGTGACTGGCACGCTTTTTAATATCTTCTCTCATATCTAAAGTATATACCCCTAGGGGGTACTATGTAAAGGGACAGGTCTAGGGAACGGGTCAGCTTTTGGGGTGCTTGCTCCTTCAGGACAGGAGAGGCTGGGTTCGAACTAAATTACAGGGGTAAAATGAAAGAGCCGCCATTTCTGACGGTTCCAACATTTGTAACTTACGAACTGTAAATTAGTATTTCTCTGACCAAAGAGAGAAGTTAATGTAGGTCTAGGAACTAGGTCTACGTTTTTCTCTGCTTGGTCTGGCTCCCCATGCGGGTCTTGAACCCCTTAACAGAGGTAAATGAGACAATTAGGACACCCTATAAAAGGTAGTCTCATCTGCCACTACATTAAGGAGGTTTTTATGGCATACGTATCAAGAAACAAACAAACCCAATCACCTACTAGCGAGGAGATCAAAAAAGAAGCAATGAAGCTTGCCCAGCTGATCCTAGATATATACAAAGACTACAAATCGAAACAATCATCAACCAAAAAGGAGAAATGATATGGTCACATTAAAAGACAAGGATCACGAAGAGTTTAGAAAACTAAGCGAAAAAGAAGGTGTTAAATACAAATCAGACTTGGAAATGCGACAGTCTGCCGATAACCTTGTTAATTTTATCGATCTTCTGGTTCAAATGGACATGGAGGAGCGAGAACGTAAAGCCAGACTCAAAGATGAACCTAAGGGCTTTTCCATGCCCGGTAAGGGTCGTAATTGCTCACTGTGTGGCATAAGTGTCTATGAGACAGACGGCTGGTACGACAAATGGGGTTTTAAGTGTATGAACTGCCAAGATGCAGTAAACAGAAAGAAGATCCCAGGATCATTATGCGGAGATTACAAACACGAGAAGTCCATTCCGGATACTAGCCTGTCTTATCGTTCAGGGCTACATATACAGACCATTCGAAAGTTAATCAGGCAAGGCAAAATTAAAGCTAGGTCAATTCCGAATGGACCGAATATGACTTTGCGGAAAGATAACCCTAATCTATTAGAGATACTCGAGACTGAGAGCAATGAGTAATTGAGGCTATCTTGAAGTTTTTTTAAGAAGTTCTACAAAGTCTTTGAGTAATGCTTCGTCGGAATCCTTAGACTCCAGATACTCGGCTCTCAACAAGTGCAAACCTCGCCGTGCATAATTAACGAAGTTATCTACCATTGCTTTAGGATCGGCCATGCTTTTAAGATCTTTTTTGCCTTCCGTTTGGTAATATATCATCGAAATATATTGGCGATATTCGCTGTAGTTTTCTCCATTAATCAAACTTTGGTGGGTAACATCCTTTCTTTTGGTAGATTTTGCGATTACATCTGGTGCATTGGTCTTTATGGCAAGCGCTGCTGCTAACATTAGTAAATCTTTTTGATCAATATTTCGCAGTATTCCATCTTGTTTAATGATTCTTGTTGCAAGTTCACTGTCGTCTTCGGTTATCGAAATACCTGGCCATTTAATATCGCTCATTACTTGATCTCCTCAATAATAGTCTGATTGTCGTCTGCAGATCTCTTAATTAAGAACTTCTGTGAAATAATTCCACTATCAAACATTTTACTGGTCTTCTCGACATTTAGATCCATAATAATAACCTGTTTGTCTGCGGCCAAAGAACTAATCATGTTTGTAACATCAGCAAAATGTGCTTCGCTTAGGTCACCGTATAAGTTGTCTATTAATAGTGGAATCTCCTGGTACCCAAGATCCTTAGATAATCCATATGCCAGTGATAGACCCAAAGCTTTTGTTTGTCCTACGGAAAGAATGTTGGTTGTATATGTAGTGCCGTCATTGGCGATTAATGAAATGTCATAATTTTCGTCTATCTCTATGCGATTAAAGTTAGTATCTGGCAATATCTTAGAAAAAGTCTGCCAAACGCTAGACTGCAGCTTGGTTCTTATTGCTGTCTCCATGTTAACTTTTATCTCTTGGAGTTTCTTATAAAGGCGTTCTGCTGTTTCTCGTTTATCTTCCAACTCAGACGTAGATTTGTCTTCAGATATGCTTTTTCTTAATTCACGCTCGGTCTCTTTTAGCTTATCTTCAATTTTTACCTTTTCATTCGCCGCTCCGCCGATGAGCATGTCTAAATTACTCATCTTATTTTCTAGTTTTGTACGTCGTGCTTCAGGATTATCATGCATCTTGCTTTGATCTATTTCCGAAAGACTTTCGTTAATTTTCGATAGAGTTTCCTGTAATTCTTGTTTTTTCTGGGTAGATTCATCAATTACATCTGTTGTATCTAAAAATTCGTACCTAATATCCTGTATTTTTGTACCAAGATCGGCAAATGTGAAGATTCCGTCAGTCAAGAATCTAAGCTGGTCTTTAGCTCTATAATCTGCATGTTGTTTTTCGATAAATTCAGTTTCAGATTTAGTAATGTGCCTACCGCAAATACATACCTTGCTTTTAAGTATTTCGCTTGTGACTTTAGGATTTACTGGTGGAGGTATTGCGCCCGCGTCTTTTGCTGACTCCAGAGCCTTTTTGTAATCAGCAATTTGGTCAGACAACAGCAATTTATGATAATTTTTTTGGAACAAATCAGTTTGATTTAATTTGGCAGTTTGCAATCTTTCTTCAGCTTCCGCCAATCGTTCTTTGGCTACGTCACGTTGAGATAGGTACTCCCTGGCTAATGCAGTATCTTTTATAAGCTTGTCCAGCTCTGCTATTTGAGCTTTCAGTTTTCTCTTTTCTTGTCTTTGTTCTTCCAAGACCTCGTCATGACCATTAATTGCACGTTCAAATGTTTCTTTCGCATCTTTAAGCTCTTCAATTTTTCTTGAATTTTTACTGACCTTACTAATCTGTTTTAAGTACGAATCTTCAACAGATTTTAGGTGTTTGACTGCGTTATCAATGACGTTCAGCTCAGCAACTTTATATACACTAGACTTTAAGTCATGATCGCTATTGTGAGAAAAGATGTCCTTTAACCTCTCTCCGTTAAAAAAGAATAGATGTCTAATGTCTTTTGGCAGAATTCTTCTCACTGCGTCGTTGCCTGCAGCTCCATCTAGAACAGTCCAGTCTCCGTTAGTTTCGTAAGACACTTCAAGCATTCCACCCGGCGCAGCATCTGAATCGGTTTTACGGTAGAATCTATACTTCTTATCCTCGATACTAGCAATGATTTCGACCTCTGCAGTCGACCCTTTTGGTGCATGTCGATTTAAAACAGCGGTTACTTTGGTGGTTGTGTAAAACGGAGTGTCTCCGTACAAGCACCAGTTGATTGCATTTAATAGAGTGGATTTACCAGATCCATTGTCCCCATGCATGAGAATGACGCCTTTGTTTGCATCAAGGCTAACCGACACATCTTCATAAGCTCTAAACTGTTTAATTTTTATATGATGAAAAACAATCATTTCTCTGACTGCTCCTTTGTATCTTCATCAATCAGTTTTGATATGAATTTTTCTGCGTCTTTGTCCCAAACACGCTCCTTGTTTTGGCGCTCTTGGTAAAGTATTTTTTTAAGTTTGCCCTTGTCACCACTGGATAATTTTGCATTATCAATAGCTGAGGACATATCATCTGTCAGCAAATTCATCTTCTTCTCCCTGATTATAGGTTAACTCATTTTCCTCAAAATAAAAACCGTATTTGTCAACTGCATCATCGATAATATCTTGTGCAGAACTAGAGTTTGACGACAATTGATTGAAAAAGTGAGCCCTGATTAGTTCATTTTTAACCATATTTCTGGTGATTTTTCTGTCTTTTTCATTGTCAAATTGTACTTCAGTGGGCGGGAAAACAATGTAGTCGTAAATCTCAGAAATGGTCTTATTGCTTTTTTTATCTAAACGCAATACCCTCCCGAGCCTTTGGACATATTCTCTGGGATCAGTGTTATTTGATAAGAAAAATGCTAACTTGGCCGATGGAATATCAACTCCTTCGTCTAAACACTTTATCGCAACAATTGCATTGATCGAGTGACTCCTAAGGCTGTCTATTGCTGATATGCGTTCAGCCAAAGTGTTGTCTCCTGTGAATTTGGTTGTTCTGATGTTGTTATTGGACAACATTATTTGTAGGTCTTTAAGAAAGTCTTCGTTATCAACATAGATTAACGTGTTCTGTAGCGGACCTTCAATCTGTAGTTTTCTTAAGGAGCTCTCTAGCATAAACAGCTTGTTTTCAGCATTCTTCTTAATCCTGGCTCTTTCAATTAATTTCATATGTAGGGTTGTATTTTCATTATTCGTTTCAGACTTGAAGTTCGAAATACGAGAGATTTGCCGACTTAGTTCTAGATACCTTTCAAACTCGTCTATCGTTAAATTTATTGGAAGTGGGTGATAGTTGTATGGCACCAGAAATCCGTTTTTAATAGCGTCCTCGAGTGAATATTGAAAGCTATTGTCACCGAAATGTTTACGAACAATTAAACTTTCATCTTGTTGCCATAACCTTGTAGGAGTGGCGCTTAACCCTAGTTTGTATAAATAACTTGGATGACTCAAAGATTTAATTCTATTTTTATTAACTAAATTGTGCATTTCGTCAGCTAGCAGAACAATGTCATCGCCTAGTTTATTAACCCTCTCATTAAAATCTTTCTTGGTAAACATGGAATACGTAGTAATTAAAATGTAATCTTTGTTTCGCCCGAGTTCGCTGGAAAATATTAGGTTGTTTACTTCGTCTTTCCATTTATGGTTTGTTGAAGTGTTAATGATTGTTATATTCGGAAATAATTCTTTTACATCGTCCTGCCACTGAATGGTTAAAGTGGTTAAAGGAACGACAACGACGGATCTTAAGTATTTTTTATCATCGTGAAACTTTTTTAAGGCATTGATTGCTGTGAAAGTTTTGCCAGTGCCTGTTGCCATTTCAAACATAGATTTGTAGCCATTTTTAACCCAATGGTTAATAGCTTCTTGCTGATAGTCTCTCAGGGATCTCTGTGGAGTTTCAACACTATTATAGTCGGCAGCGCTATTCTGTTCTTTGGTTTTTATTCTGGAAATAATTTTCTCTAAGTCATCGTTCGAGTCGATTAAGTTTACTAGTTTTTCCTTTACCGCATTGTCAATCCCCACTACATTTATACCCTTAACTTCATTATTCCAATATTTATCAAATTTCGACTGATCGTTTGCAAAATAAGGCGAACTGGAAATTATCCAATTTTTGAAAACCTTAAACTCCTCTATATTATTCAGCACTCCTCCGGGAGTTTCATTATTTGATCCACTAAATGAAATTGCATTATTCAAAGAATCCTTAACTACACCAACTTTCTGATGTAAAATTCCTCTCTTGTCTTGCAGGACTGCAACTTTGAGCTCTATTGCTCCGGTTTTATATAGGTGCATGAATACTCGAAGGTAGTCTTTTTCTAGTTCGGTCTTTAGGGATTCGATGTCAAACTCTATTTCCTTGAATAGTTTTTCATCAAATTTTTGTGAATTATCGCTATCAATTGCCTCAAATAATTCTTTATTGACTTCAATGCTAGTTAGAATACGTATTCTACCTTTGTTATGAATTATCCCTGCAAAACCCCTTGAAACTATTGATAGGATACTTGGTGAAAAATAACCAGTGATTCGATCATAAGAGACAGCACACGATAGAACAGGATTGTAAAACTGGTTTACTATGTCATCTGTATCACTAGAGTATGAGTCTTTCAGTCGCAGTTTCGAGAGATCCATTAATTCATCCTTGTGCTTTAAAGTTGGTAACTACTATCTCTGGAACAATTTTTTTAGCTGAGTGAATTTGTCTCGTTACACTAATTTTATTGATAGTAAATGCTTTGTCGCTGTAGAGATTCATGCTTTCTTCACAATACGAGTTACTAATTACAACCTTGCAACCTTTATTGTGTAAATCTAAAGCAATTTTTTTTAGCTTAATTTGTTCTTCCCGTCCAAACCCTTCCTTCTGGTACTGGGTGAAGTTCGAAGTTTTACTTACTGGTATGTATGGTGGATCTAAATATACTAAATCGTTTTTTTTCGCAGATGTCAGCGCCTTCGCGTAATCCCCTGAACTTAATTTTATATCTGATAGATCTTCCGAAACTGTTAATATATTGTCCTTATCGCAGATCAGGCACTTTTCTCGCTTCCCGAATGGGATATTATAATCACCATTTCGATTTTCTCTGTACATTCCGTTGTATCCTGCTTTATTCAAGAATATGAATAAAGCGGCTTTTTTTGTGTCTGCCGTATTCATTTTGTTATATCGTTTTCGTGTCTCGTAGTAGTACTCGGCTTTCTTATCAAGATTTGGAAGAGAGTGATATTCTTTATCTATTTTACTAAGGGCTTTAATTAGCCCATGAGGATTGTCGCGAATAGTCTCGTATACTCCAATTAGGTACTTGTTTAGATCATTTAAGACACCTTTTTGCGGTGAAATTGTAAAATATATTGCTCCACTTCCAAGAAAAGGTTCATAGTACTTGTCGAAATCTTTGGGAAAGAACTGGACTATTTTGTTCGCGATTCTAGATTTACCACCGGCCCATTTTAGAAAAGGTTTTGCTTTACTCATTTACAGTAGTATAGCTTACATTTTCCCCAAGAGCATAAAAAATACAGTAGTTTTGCAAGACTTTACAAGAGTTTGTGATGTTGCGTGGTAAGTTTTTCTTTGCTAAACTTTCTTTGAGCATTAGCTCGAACTTTATTAAAAACACGTTTCCAAGAGATTAAACAAGTTTGATAAAAAACAGCTCGAGGAAATAAATCTAAATGGTTTATTTCTAGTGGTTGTTTTTTTGTTTGTAACAACAAAACTCCTGACTGCTCGTGAGGTAAACCGCGAGACAGAAAGGAGTTTTCTATGTCTCAGGAACAATTAAATATTAAACACATTAAGGTCAGTCAGCTTAAGGCTGCTACGTACAACCCACGTACTTGGTCAGATGAAGCCATTGCTGGTTTAACAGAAAGTATCAAGCGATTCGGTCTAGTCGACCCTATTCTGGTTAACGGCGCTGAGGATCGCAAAAACGTCGTTATCGGCGGTCACTTTAGACTAAAGGTCGCTAAAGACCTTGGTATTAAAGATGTACCAGTTGTCTACGTCGACATTCCGGACGAAGCAAAAGAAAAGGAACTTAACCTCCGTTTGAACAGGAACCAGGGAGAGTGGGACTATTCCTTGCTAGCAGAGTTCGATGAAAAGTTACTCGATGACGTTGGTTTCACGAGTGAAGAACTCGATGACATCTTCGACATCGACCTGGATGAACCAGAAAACTTCGATCTGCAAAAAGAACTAAAGAAGCTAGACATCAAAAAGGTTTCAGCCAAGAAGGGTGATGTATATCAGCTTGGTGAGCATCGAGTAATGGTAGGTGATTCGACCATTGAAGCAGACGTTCTAAAACTCATGAATAACGAGCAAGCATCGTTTTGCCAAACGGACCCTCCGTATCTGTTAAATTACCTCCAAGGCAAGCGTCACGGCAAAGCAACGACAGGCTTTGGCGCCAAACGGAATCGCAGGTATTTAGAAACCGACGAGTTACCGCCAAACTTCACAGAACTTTGGATGACTAACGTTGCCAAAGTCGCTAAACCAGACTTCAGCATTATGGTGTATGAAAATTGGAAAAATCTCCGCGTTATTTGGTCAGAAATGGAGAAACATTGGCAGGTGCGTAATATGATCGTCTGGCACCTTGCCAATAGACACCAGAACTTCGCTGCACAGCACAAGTTTTTCTCGAAATATGACATAGCAATGCTCGGCGCTAGCGGTAGCGTTGAATACAACTACGACGATGAAACCGGGCCACTACAGGAAGAATACGAAACTGCCCTTTTTGCCATTGCGGGTAAACCGCATTGGGAGAAGCACAGTAAGGGCAAAAAGTATGTGCCGACTGATTTCATCGAACATTCAGCTGAAGATGAGAAACACAGCGGTCAGGGAGTCATATTTGGTACTAAACCTGTACCAATCCTAATTCCCTACATGAAAGTACTGACAAAACGAGGTGATCTAGTAATTGAGCCGTTCGGAGGGTCAGGATCAACACTTATTGCTGCCGAAAAGCTCAAACGTCGCTGTAACTTAATGGAGAAGTCACCTGTTTACGCAGAAGTGATCATGAAGCGTTGGGAGAAGTTAACAGGCCAGAAAAGGAAGAAGCTATGAGTCGTAACCAAGAAAAAGACAAACAAAAGCTAGTAGAAAAATTAAGCAAAACGCCAGTTGTGGAGGTCGCCTGTAAACAAGCAGGCGTCCCCCGCAGTACTTACTATCGGTGGAGAAAAGCTGACGAGGTCTTTGCTGATGCTTGTGACGATGCGCTTGAACAGAGCGCGGGACTAATCAATGACATGGCTGAATCGCAATTAATCTCGGGGATAAAAGAAAAGAATATGACAGCCATAATCTTTTGGCTGAAACATCATCACCGTGCATATGCGACACGAGTGCAGGTTGATGCAACTGTTCAAGCCAAACAGCAAGAACTATCGCCTGAGCAAGCCGAAATGGTGTCAGGTGCTTTGCAAATGGCCGGACTACTAACCACTAAGGAGGAAAATGATGACAACTAACGAATTAACCAAACAAATGTTTAACAATCAAAAATTACGTTCTGAAATTACAACTAAAAGCCATCAATGGTTCTTTGCCATGTACTTCTCGGCTTACATCACTCACGGCATAGCTGACATTCACAAAGAACTGTTTGCTTTGTCGGAAGATGAGGACTTAAGTTTGGCCGTTGTAATGGCTTTCCGCGGCTCTGCTAAGTCGACAATCATGACTATGTCATACCCAATCTGGGCAGTGCTTGGTGTTCAGCAAAAGAAGTTCGTACTGATTGCTAGTCAAACCACCTACCAGGCAGGGGTTCACCTAAAAAACATAAAGCGTGAACTTGAAAGCAATGAACTGCTAACAAATGATCTTGGACCATTTGTTGAACAGCGTGAAGAATGGGGTTCGACTTCTCTGTTCATTCCGAAGTTTAATGCCCGAATCGCAGCAATCTCGACTGAACAGAGCGTACGAGGGATTAGACATGGTGCTCACCGTCCAGATCTCATCATTGCCGATGATGTCGAGGATATTAGTTCAGTCAAAACAAAAGAAGGCCGGAGCAAAACCTTTGACTGGTACACAAGTGAAATAATCCCGGCTGGTGATACTGGTACTAAAAAGATTGTAGTCGGGAACTTACTGCATGAAGATTCACTGCTGATGCGCCTAAAAGAGCGAATCGAGCGAGATGAACTTGATGGCAAGTTTGTTCAATGTCCAATCATGACGGATGGCAAGAGTAACTGGCCAGACAAGTACCCTGATCAGCAGGCATTGAAGAAGCTAGAGCGTTCAGTTGCTAATAGGATTGCTTGGGAGCGTGAGTATATGTTGCATCTAGTTCCAGATGATGAACAGATAATTACGCATAAAATGATCCATCACTATAAGCGGGTACCCGATCCGGTTCGGGATCAGTACTCACGGGTCATTGTTGGAGTGGACTTGGCTATCTCAGAACACGACAAGGCTGACTTTACTGCGATACTTGCAATCGACGTGATCGGAAGTGGTGAAAACATGCGTATGTATGTAAGACCAAATCCAGTCAATAAACGACTATCGTTTAGCGCCACTATTGACCAGCTTAAACAACTAAGCACTTCTGAAGATCAGCCAAAACTGTACGTTGAACAAGTTGGCTACCAAGCAGCAGTTGTACAGGTGCTGATGGCAGATGGACTCGACGTAACTGGCTCAGTACCAAAGGCGGAAAAACGTGCACGGCTCAACATGATTGCCGACAAAATAAACCGAGGAATAATACTGTTTCCTGAACGCGGAGTTGACGAGCTGATTACGCAATTAGTTGGGTTTGGAGTAGAAAAACACGATGACCTTGTCGACGCGCTGACACTAGCTGTGCTGGAACACAACAATGAACAATCAAACGTCGGTACGATACGTTTCGGCAAGCGGTCTGACCTCTTTGGTCCGAACTATCGCATTTAACTATTAACTAGCAATCTACATCTGTTAGCGGTACAATGTTAGCGTTGAGATTCCAAGTATGCAGAGCGCATTGCTTGTATGCGTAGATTATGCCAACAAATGGGCAGCTACGCATAAAAGAGTAGGCATAATCTGCTTGCTTGGGATCTCAACATCCAGCGTGGCTGTCCTTTTATGTGAGCCACGAAGGATCAAACTAACCAGGAGGTCCAGTGGCGATAATAGTTTCAGAAAACGGCAAAGGTGCTCGTAGAGTCAGCAAAAGCAGCTTCGAACAAGAAGATTACCTACAGCAATACATTTATAACAATCCTGATGCGATTCCAGTTTATGAAATTGACGAGGATATTCGACTACTCGTACTTGCGCGTGAATTCCCTACTGACAGTGGTCCAATTGACGCCTTAGGCGTTGATCAGAATGGCAACATATACCTAATAGAGACTAAACTGTACAAAAATCCGGACAAACGGACAGTTGTGGCTCAAGTTCTAGACTACGGTGCGTCGTTATGGACTAGCTCGATCGATTTCACTGACTTCACTTCCCAGCTAGAGAAACATGTTCAAAAACAGTTTGATAAAAGCCTGCACGAGCAGTTACAAGAATTTTTTAGCATCGATCAGGAAGCTACGGATACGCTACTAGACAGTATTCAGAACAACTTAAACAACGGCATCTTCAAGTTCGTTGTACTGATGGATAGTCTGCATCGCCAGTTGAAAGACCTGATTCTGTTCATTAACCGTAACAGTCAGTTTGATGTTTATGCAGTAGAGCTTGAATACTACAAACACGACACGTACGAAATAATGATCCCAAAAATCTACGGCACGGAAGTTAAGAAAGACATGGGTAGTACTAAGAAATCTGGTGGTCGAAGAAAATGGGATGAACAGTCTTATTGGCAAGAAGTTGAACAAAATCTTCCACCGTCACAGGTAGCTGCGCTCAGAAAGCTATATGACTGGTCGCTAAAGCATGCTGATATTGTCCGTTGGGGCTCAGGGACAAAAAGAGGATCATTTAACCCAACGTTCAACGAGATCTCTCCGAATGCCTTCATATCTGTCTATACCGATGGCTCGATCACAGTCAGCTATGCTTGGATGCCTGATAAAGCTGAGCGTAAACGTCTGCACGACACGCTAAAGAAATATATTAATGTAGAAGGTGTTACTGACGTAGAAGATGCAGAGCTAAAAGTTTTCGGAAACATCCCAGCAGAATATGTTGAGAAGAATGCAGAAAAGATAGTCGAAGCAGTTAGTGAATTCGTTATCTAGTTACGGTCTAGATCAGTTTTTTTGATTTGAGCGCATAGATCGTCGCTCCTTCTCTTCAATTCCTGATTCAATGCAGCCCCCTAATCGTGCTGCTAGCTCGACACTATATTCAATAATTTCCTTTACTTTTTCTGGGGGTATTTCATCTTCTGATCCTACGTGTATTTTGGCTATTCTCTCTTCGTTGTCTTCCTGTGGGTTTGCACCTCCTAAAAATGACATGTGCGTAGCTGAAAAGTGCAGCAAATCATTCGTATGATCATATATCTCTACAACATTAATCTTGAGCTTATCTTCAAGTCCTTTTACGAGCTCCTTATTGGTTACCTTGCGCCATTTCTTCTTTTTGTCGTTCCATATTGGGAGCCTGCCTTTCGACATAAATTCTTTGTAGGCTTCCTCAGTTAATTTTTCAGTACCATCATATATAACAACAGCCAGCGATTCTATCATTCCTCTCAAACTGCTCATTGCCGTAATGTAATTCTTCTTCTCTAAAGAGGCATTGAGACCACTTAAATAGTGGATAAACTGATTTACAGCCGGCACAAATACTGCAATTTCCCACATGTGAAACTTGCCATCATCTGCTTTAAGAAAATCAGCTAATGAATTAATCAATTTCTTTTCAATTTCAGGTAATACGTCAAATACTTTTGTCATAGTTAAATTTTACAATATCGCTGGACTTCTAAAACCATTGCGGTACCTTGTTGCTGGTCATGGTAGATAAGGATCAATCACCACTAAAATATTGCCTATATGCCCGTAAATCATCTGAAGGTGATGAACAGCAAGCACTCTCCGTCGATTCGCAACTGAAAGAGATGAGGTCGCTGGCAGAAAACGATAGTCTTGATATCGTCAGCGAATTAAAAGAAAGTCATTCAGCTAAAGACTCTGGGCAACGTCCAGTCTATAATGAACTGCTAAAAGGAATTGATGAGGGTAAGTACAATGCAGTGCTAACTTGGGCTCCCGATAGGCTCAGTAGGAACGCAGGAGACTTAGGCGCAATAGTCGATCTCATGGACCAAGGAAAGCTCCTACACATCAAAACCTTCTCTCAAACCTTCAGCAATAACCCGAATGAGAAGTTCCTGCTGATGATCCTGTGCTCACAAGCTAAGCTCGAAAATGACAACAAAAGTATCAATGTGAAACGAGGCATACGAACCAAGTGTGAGATGGGTTGGCGCCCTGGAGTTGCCCCACTTGGATATATCAACAGAGCGTTCGGTGGCGTGAAAGACATCATTCCTGATCCAGAACGTGCTGAAATTATTGTCGAAGTGTTCAAGAAAACAGCTTATGAGGGCTGGAGTGGTCGAAGAACGAAGAACTGGCTGGACGATCAAAACTTTACTAGTAGATCTGGTGGCCCAGTGACGTTAAGCCAAGTTTTAGCTCTACTGAAAAATCCTTTCTACTACGGAGAGTTTCAATACCCAGAAGGACCGGGTGCTAAATGGTATAAAGGCGCTCACAAGCCACTTATCTCTAAAGAGCTCTTTGAGCACGTACAGCAAACGAGAGGAGCAAATAAAGGGGTTTGGGGATCAAAGCGCTTCCCTTTTCGTGGCTTACTAAAGTGCGGTCGATGTGGAGCTGATATCACGGCTCAAGAGAAATTCAAGAAACTAAAGAATGGTGAGTACAATCGGCACGTCTACTACAACTGTACACGCCGAGTTGATCCGAATTGCAAAGAAAAGTATATAAATGAGAAGGACTTATGTGTATTGCTCCAGAATTTTATAGAATCAAACCACCAAGAAATGAAGTTTAGCAGCAAACTAGTTTCAGCTTCTGAAAAGCATCGAAACACTTCTGATGCCATATTCAAACACTATAAGTTTAGTCAAAAGCTGGATCAGCCATTGATTGAGTACTCAAGGTACGTTTTACAAAGCGGTACAGATTTTGAGAAAACAGCACTTTCTGAAGGAATTGTCTCAAAATTAAGCATTAAAAATGGTCAAATATTTATAAAAGGAGTTACTTCTTAAGCCTGTCTAAGGCCTTTGATAATATTTCCACGAACTGCTCGTAATCATGATCAATATCTATAAGTGGAGAGTGCATTTTAATCCCTCCTTTTTTTGGCACCATCATAATCTTTTCTGCAATTACTTCATAATTATTCTTGATTCTAGTCAGTTCTACGGCTTGATCTCTCTGAGCCTGATATATTTCTGAAGGTAATATACGTGCCAGCAATACCCAGTCAACTTGTCTGTCTACAATATTGTTTACCTCTTCATCTGTTAGTTTCTTTTTCTTCTCTTTTACGATAGGTGTTTGTCTCATATCTCCATCATGAGCTATAAAATTACGACGCTCCTTTAGAAAAGAGATCCATTTTTTGGGCTTCTTGAGATTAAAAACGCTAACGAAGCCTGTTCGTTTTTTGCGGTTTGCATTAATGAACCCCTTCTTTTCGACCCCTAAGTCAGAGTATTTCGTAAGTTTTAATCTATAAACATCATTGATTAGTCTCGCTAAAGAGTCTAATGTGCCTGCTAAAAGGAAATAGAAGTTGCTCAGGTGATAGTTAAGCTGAATGTTGTAATCATCATCAGACATGCCATTGCGCCTTGCTTTTCGCATGCGCTTTATATGGTAATGCAGAATGTCACGAGCATACTCAACCTGTTTGATTTTGTTGGTTATATATCTAACCTTTTCTTTTTGATCATCTGTGTACCCTCGATTCTCTACACATTCGCCCATGAATGTGAAAAAGTCCATGCAAATACCTGGCACTGCCATATACTTCATGAAAAGAGGCATGTTCCATATTGGACTTTCAAATGTCCAAGCAATACCGCTGCCAACCAAGTAGTCTTCTACTGATCTTCGAAGTTTATTGATGGATTTAACCGCGTCGAATTCATAGAATTTACTCCAAAGGAACTTTTGGTCAAATTGAACATCTTGATCAAAGACAATATCGATATCTAGGCTAATAACTGCTTCTATCAGCTGTTCTTGAGTGACAGGATTAATACTATGTTTAGTAATATTTAATCTATTAGCCACTGTATCTGTTGCAGTGCTAGTGCAATGAAGCTTGATACTGATATCAGGACGACCTGCATCTATAAGATATCGTTTGAGAACCTCAAGACTGGCTACAAACTGTTCAACGTCGTCACCTAATTCTCCAAGTATTAGTATGTTGAGCTCATTGAAGTTATGAAGTATCGGTTTTGATTCAGGATAAATTGTTCCGTTAATTGTCGGCATACTGATAGTATCGCATAGCCTAATCAGGTTGGCTTCCAAACTATACTGCTTATAAATTTGACAATACTGTTAATGCTTGTAGAAATATTACTACTCTAACATACTATTGAGTATGTCGAATTCTCAACCAGAAGGTTTCAGTGAAGCTGAACAAGCTATTCATATAGGAGATATACCTGTAACCTCCCCGAATATTGGCTACGGAACGTACCACTTGGGTGACAAACTAGACGCGGCCGACACCATTGAGTCATTCAGGCGTGCTCACGAAGCTGGAATAACATTATTTGATACCTCTGATAATTACGGAACTGAGCTGGCAATTGGTAGAGCTGTGAGCGCTGAAGTGCTACCAAGAAATGAAGTAATAATCGCTACAAAAACTGGACTTGGCACAACTGCTGAGCAGCAGATGAGATGGCGTGAAGAAGGTCATCAAGGTGACACTACACCAGAGAGAATCCGCAATCAGGTTGATAGGAGTCTGCTTGTCCTTGGTGATGATGTGGGCATAATTGATCTTTATCAGTTGCATGTTCCAGATGAACGAGTTGCTCATGAAGCCCACGCTGAAACTATGAGTGAACTGATTGAAGCTGAGAAAATTCGTGAATATGGGCTATCTAACTATAGTGTTGCTCAACTCGAAGCATTTCTGGAAGCATGTGATGATCGTGGACTTAGAAGACCAGCAGCGACTCAGCCGTTTGTGAATATGTTATCGCCATCGCAGCTAGTCGAAGTTGAGCTAGCACATGATGAAGGACTAACTGTACTTGCTCATAGTCCTTTAGTAAAAGGTGTTTTAACTAATAAAAGGCTTCCTGAGATAATGACTGCATTAAGCCATGAAGTGGAAGAAGCAGAAGCCATAGATCAGCCTCCAGCGCCAATAATTGTTCAATTGATTGAGACTGTTGGATTACTGCAAGGAATAGCCTCCGAAGCTGAGACTACTAGCCATAACTTGGCTCAAGCCGCTATTGCGTGGCTTGCAACTCGTGAAAGCACTGTCGTGCTTGCAGCCGTTACAAAGCCTGAATATTTAGCAGATGCTCTGGTTGGAGCTAGGTGGCAAATCGACGATGGCGTTCAAGAAAAAATTGAAGATCTTCACAGCCAACCCGACTTTGAGCAAAGCGGAGGTGTTCTACATAGCCTAATCCGACAAATACGTCGGTACTAAACTAATAATTGATGGTCACAGAGCCTGGTCGGCTTTCAGCCTGCCTGTTTGTCATAGAACAATCAGTCAGGCTTAGAACCAAACAGAGAAGAAATAACAGGTACCGTCTGTCTTATTTTCGGTTCCAACAACCACACTACTTTACATAAGTTTAGATGAATCAGACTCGAACCAAATAACAGATAAGAGGTGGTTTGACGAAAATAAGAAAACCAGGTCTAGGAACCTGGTCTACCTCTGTTAGTGCTGGGTCTGGCTCCCGGGGTCGGACTCGAACCGACAACCTCGAAGTTAACAGCTTCTTGCTCCACCATTGAGCTACCCGGGATTAGCGCCTTCGGCTTATAAGACAAACCTATGGTTTTTCTCATCGCGCGGGGCAAAAAGTGCGATTTTTGCTCCGGCTACTCTTTTCCCTTAACTCATAAGGGAATACAGACGAAAATTATAGCGAAATATGGGTTTGTTCGCAATCCTAACGGGATGCGCGGGCGACATCGCGTTCCTGGTCTTTGCGTTTGAGGGTTTCGCGTTTGTCGTAGCGTTTTTTGCCTTTACCGATTGAGATGCGAAGTTTTATATGCTTTGAGGCGGTCAAGAATTCGGTTGGGATGATGCTATTGCCCTGTTTTTTAGCCTGAGCCAACTTTTCGATTTCTTTTCTATGCGCTAGAAGTTTACGGTTTCTTGTTTGTTCGTTTTCGGGGATTTGGAATGTTTTGCCATCAGAGATAGTCGCATTAATTAACCATAGCTCCCCACCTTTTTTAGAGTCTTTAATTATTACGTATGATCCACGTAGTTGAGCGTGTCCTTGTCGCAAAGATTTGGCTTCCTTGCCCGACAAAACAATGCCCACGACAAAACTATCGCCAAGTTGGTAATCAAACTTTGCGCGGCGGTTTTGGATACGGCCAGGAGTTACTTTTCTTTTTTTCATATTGACATAAGTATAACGTACCTCAGTTTGATTGTACATAGACTAATACGTATAACTATGGTCTAGTATATTTTAACAAGGGCTTGTTGAACGACCGTTTGGTACATTACGGTAATACTGTGGACATTGTTTATCGCTAGTCGTGAATTCTTCGATAGCTTTTTTACCTTCGTCCCATAACCGAGGATCATTAAGCTCGACTTTTCGCCAGTACCACCATTCGACACCCCAAAGATCAATTGTACGCATACCAGTGTCGATACCATATTTGATGCGGTCTCTTAACTTTTCAGGTGGCATTGATTTGTCTTGTTCTTCTATGCTAGCTTGTTTCATTGGTACTGGGGGCCAGGCTTCTGTCTGCATCTCGTGGATGAATGTATTTCTGCCAGTAGTGAGCTCTGCCCCGCCGGCTAGAAAGGCGTAAAACCAAGGTGGCAGTGGGTATTCAAAATATCTTTTGGTAATCGTCCTGTCCCAAACTCGTTTATAGATTGAAGCTCCGTTGATATCGGCTCTGGGCTCACCAACTGGCCAGCTTGGGACCGCATTGTTACTACGCGTCACGATGACTGGACGGCTTGGGTCTTTGTATTTAACAAAATTAAACTCATCAATTAGACGTTCTCTGCTGTGGTCGGGGCAGTCACCAAAAACTTCTAAAAAGTATTCGTTTTCTAATTGATAATCTTTTAGCACCGTTCGGTTTTTATATCGATCGATTACCTTGCCCATAACATCTTTTAGTTTGCCTTGCCACTGTGCTTTCGGGAGTTTATGGGCCCACTGCGGCCAATGGCATTCTGGCCAGCGTGGCTGACGGAGCCCAATAGCAAGCGAAATAGTGCCACCGGCTTTTTCAATTTTGTCGAATTGCCAATCTAGTTGACTAAAATCATATTTGCCAGGACTCTTTTCAATATCATTCCAATAACTAACCAGTCGAAAACGTCGAATACCGAGATCGTCAATCATGGCATCCAATGTCTTTTCTGGGCTAAGATTATAATATTTTGCATAGCTAGGGATGAATGTCGCGCCAATTGTGAGAGGTTCGTTCTGATGTTTGTGAATATACCATTGAGCGATTCCATACATAATTGATGTAATAAAAAATATTACCACCGCTATCCATATAAGTGTTTTTTGCCAAAAAACGCGTCTTTGATACCAATGTTTTGCTTTTACAGCATAGGGCTTGACTACTTTTATTCCTTTTATAGCGCTTGATTTGGTACGATTATAGGCCCGATGATGAAGATGCTGTTTTTTCTTGGTTCTGGATTTCTTCTTGTTAGTTTTAGGCATTTTGTTAGTATCAAATTAGTATGCAAATAAAAGCATTAACGTTATCTATCGTTATTCCAGTATATAACGAGCAACACCACATTGTGAAATGTCTTGATTCGATTAGTCGTCAATCTGTTGCTCCAGATGAAGTCATTATTGTAGACAACAATTGCACTGATGATACTGTAAGAATAGCCAAGAAATACAAATTAGTAAAAGTTGTAAAAGAGTCAAAACAAGGCATTGTTTTTGCACGTAATACCGGATTTAACAAATGTAAAAGCGACGTCATTGCTCGGATTGATGCCGACACGATTTTGCCAATAAATTGGGTAAAAGATATTAAAAATGAAATAATAAATCTGCCCAAACAGGTCGCGGTTACTGGGCCTTGTAGTTTTCGCGGAAAAATACCAAATATTCTGACGTTTTGGCTCCATAGGGCTGTGTATTTTTGGAGCAGTAGGTTGTTATTTGGTCATCAAACTTTATTTGGATCAAATATGTATATATCTAAACATGCATGGGAGGCAGTAAAAGATTCTACTTGTCTAAGAAATGATATTCATGAAGATATGGATTTGGCCGTTCATTTAAATCAGCATTCCATACCAGTTATTTTTGATAAAAAATTAACAGCAACAGTTTGCAATAGAAGGTTCAAAAATTGGTCACATTATCCAGGAATGTGGTTAAAGACAAAAACGGTGCATTAAGGTTTTTTATGTGCTTTGACTAAGAGTTTGTAGACGATGGTAATTGCCGAGAAAAAGATTAACCATCCACTAATATAGATAAAATAATTATTATTTACCCCGCTCCATAATTGATCGATATCTACAGTGTATAGTGGGCTGAAATAATCTAGGTCTTGCTTTGAAATAGCTAGAATTAGCAGAGTCGATAGATGGATTAATCCACCCACACCGATGACATAAAGCACGGCGCGTATCTTTAAATTTTTTTCTGGGTTAAAAGTCACATTATAATTATAGACTAATTGTCTTCTGGAGGTGAGGTGTACCCGCCGTACTGATTTTTTTCTGGATCGCAGGACGACCATAGCCCTTTCTCGTTTTCTCGAGCAATTTTTTGAGCTAATCTAAATTCTTCTGCTTTTTGTACAGGAAAGCTTAAATATGCAAATCCATAACCCTGCTTAATAATTTCGAGATTAACTAGCGTACCGTCAGGTAGATAAACATAACGAAGTAATCTATTGTATCTATCTCGGTTGGTATTTGTCGGATCAGCTTCTAATCTAACCTGATTATTACCTATTAGGTCCTTTGTGAATTTAGCGGCAGCTTTTCCGAAGCACTGTACCGGCTTTCTGGGATCATGAGTTTCTGGCGTGTCTACACCTATAAACCGTACTTTTTCATCTATTCCGTTCATATCAACAACAATAGTATCTCCATCATCAAATTTAGAGACATTGTAGTAGCCGGCTTGTGTAATAGGAGCTTGAACCACCGGCTGATATTTTGAGTAAACTAATGAGCCAATAACCAGCAAGATGCCGATAATTACTTTAAATAGGTTTTTTTCTAGCCTTTTAGTCATGTGTTTGTTTTATCGTTAATAACTAGAATATTAACACGACAAAACCCATCAATAGTCATTACCTTTTTTATCAACTTTAACGAATGTACAAAATAACTAGTTTTTGGCTTTGATTTGGACTTTCTTAGGTTTTGGTAGCTCTTTGAATGGTACTGTAACTTTGAGTACGCCTTTGTCAAAGTGAGCCGATACATGATCGCCATCAGCATGCTTTGGCAACGCTACGCGTCGATAAAAGCTAGACGAGCTCTCGCGGATTACATATTTCTTTTTCTTGTCTTCTTCTTTTTCATGTTTTTCGGCGCTGATTGTTAGCACACCTCGATCTACGCTAACATCGACATCTTTTTGATCAAAATGTGGCAAATGAGCCTCAACAATCATTGATTTGTCGTCCTCTGAGTAGATGTCTGTTGTTGGTAATTGTGCGGTTGTTGTTGATGGCGACCAAAAGTCATCACCAAAAAACTGTTTTTGTAATGCCCGAAAATCATCAAACGGGTCAAATTGAATTATTGCCATTTTTACCCCCTTTATATTACGTTAATTTTAGTGGACTGCACCACCGTTATTAGTGTAATGAACTGGCACTCTCATGTCAAGAGTGCCAGTTCAAAAGCCTTAAAACTTAATAACGAGATACGATAGTATAAAGTTGATTGAAGGTAATAAAAGTGCTAATATAAGTTTCATGACAAAAGAAGTGCTTAAAAATAGGGTGGTACAGACATCTTTAATTTTAATGCTTGCCGGTTCGGCGTTAACTGCTTGCGGAAGCAGTGGGGGGAGTTCTGAATCTGAACCTTCTCCTGCACCAAACGACGTAGAGGCTATAAACGAAAACGCAGGAAGTGGTCCAAGTTTTTCAATTGAATATTATGGGAATGGGACCAGAAACGTTGAAATTACAAATGGTGGAAACACGTTTTACTGGAGACAACAATTAGTTGAGTGGTGCGATGGTGGAGATAGATATAGCCTGTTCGTAGGGGATGATGGTAAGTCCGGAGGCGCTGGCCTCGAAATAAGTACAGAGCACCCTGCATGCGAAGACGGTCGATTAACTGCAGAAGATTTCGCGATACCTCAGTAATCAATCAATAATCAATACCGGGATTGGCAAGGTATTTGTCGTCAAAGTGATGTTTTAGTTTTGTCATGTTGGTGGCAATGTCGACAAGTGGCAATAAGTCGCTTGGAAAGTTACGACCAGTTAAACATAGGCTGGTATTTTTGTGTTTTGATTTTATTAGTTTTTTTACTTGAGTTTTAGTTAGTAATCCGTCATTAAGGGCGTTATTGATTTCGTCACAGATTACAACTTGGTATTTGCCGCTGTTGACTGCACGCATAGCCTGATCAAATGTTTCTTTGGCGGCTTGTTTGTGTTGGGCTTTTGTTATGCCTTTGGCGCTGAGCTTACCGGCATTATAAAAACCTTTTCCGCCTTTATAAAACAGTAATTTTGATTTGTACAGTGGTTTTATATCGGAGATAAATTTGTGCTCGCCAACTTCCCAGTGTTTTATAAATTGGATAAATGCCACCGACCAGCCAGTACCTAGCGCACGGGCCATTAAACCCATACTGGCGCTAGTTTTTCCCTTGCCTTCTCCGGTATAGACGATAACTACTGAGTCTTTTTGTTTGAAGTCGTCGAATGTTCCCATTAGGTCTATTTTACATGATTATTGATTTAGTGAATTAACTTCATCTAGGACTAATATTCTGGCAATACGTTCAGCATCGCGGACGTATTCATGATCGCCTTCTCTTATCGTTAGCCTGACAAAGAATCCCAAAAATGGTTTATTATCGTAGTCCTCGGTTTGAACATGTAAATCTAATATTCCATCACCATCTAATCCTTTTCGCCCATGATGAAAGTCGTCAAAGAAATATTCGTGATAAAAATCTTCAGCCATCTTTAACTTTTTAAGAATTTCGCTTTCTGGTGGATCATTTCTCTCTTCGCCTTCAGTAATCTCGATTGGATCATTGCCTAGAGGAACAATTACGCCAACTTTTTTTAGCAATTGAAAGACAATTTCTTTACCATCATGTACTTTTGTTAGTTCAGCAGAGATTTTATCGAAATCGATAGGTTGCGGAAAGGTGTCATAAATAAATAACGGCCCTTGTGGGCCGTCTAAATGTTGTTCTACGCCTAACGGCCCCTCGATATCAGGTGGTGTGATTGGCATTTGTTCTGAATATGCATTGCTCATACCTGATATTTTATTCGAAAAAATAGAAATGAGTTGTGATATTTATCACATTTAGCTTGCTAGTGCGGCATCGATACTAGGTCGATCAAAGCCTATAATAATTTTGCCGTTAATATCAGTAACAGGTACAGCTAATTGTCCAGTGTGGTTATAGACCCACTTTGCGGCGGATTCGTCGGTCGTAAGATCTTTTTCTTCAAATTTGACCTTTTTGTCATTGAGATAAGCTTTTAAGGCATGGCAAAAGCCGCAGGTTGGGGTTGAGTATACTGTTATCATTTTTTTACTTCCCTTTCTGTTTAAGTTACCAACTAGAATACTATCAAAGTAACTATACATTGTAAAGTCTCATTCTATTTATAGCATATGATAATTGTTATGCTTGCACTGAAATATACTTTTGTATAGGATATTTTTTGATGGAATTATCAAGAATCGAAAAAATTAGAAAATTAGAAGTACAAGCCATAGAACTCCGTAATTACGAAGATTTGGCTCAAAAAGAATGTGAACTTACGCCTCAAGAACGTTGGGATGCATTAAACGTCAAAATCGCGCCACACTTAAAAGATCAGTATGACCCGAATAAACATGATTCATTGAAAAATACTGATGTTATGCGTTCAACGAATACTATTGAAGTGTCGCCTGCAGAAGGACTTATGCCCGCCACATATCTTCAAATATCTAGTGATCCTGTCGGACCATATATGCGCGCAACATATAGTTTTGGCGAATTCCCTGATGGGTTTGGTCATTTACCTGGAGTAAGGCCAAGACTTGATCCAATTATTGAACCGTTTTCTCCTGCTCTCATCCGTGATGGCTTCGATGAAAGATTGGCTTTAGGTCTTTTAACGGCAGTAGAGCAATCTGTTGAGGTATTTTGCGAAGCAAGCCAAAATCCAGCCGAATAGAGGATTATTCAGTCTGATACATCCCTCTTGCGTACAGAGGCCAAATTGTATATAGTAGACACACGTAAATGAAAAGAGCCGCCGACAGTTTGCCGACGACAAATCGGATTAGTGAGGAGGACCAACAATGTTAGGTTCTCTACTTCATTTTGCGTCTAGCGATATACACGTTAGTTTAAAGGCAGAGCCGATTGCACAGATTGGGCCACTAACTGTAACCAATTCGATGC
The DNA here is from genome assembly GCA_964584895.1 of uncultured Candidatus Saccharibacteria bacterium. Taxonomy (GTDB): domain Bacteria; phylum Patescibacteriota; class Saccharimonadia; order Saccharimonadales; family JAGQNJ01; genus DAISWO01. Next base: position 200,282 of record CAZPAW010000002.1, on the reverse strand, counting down.
TTTATGGTATTTTGTCATCGGCTTTTATAATATTGATGTTGGTTTGGGCGGCAAAAAAGATTTCTATTCGACCAAAAAAAGGTTGGGCTCAATTTGTAGAGATGATTATGGATTATATTCTGTCAATGCTCGAAGGAGTCTTCGGAAGTCGCAAGTTAGCTATAAAATTTGCTCCAATCTTCGGGAGCTTTTTTATTTTTATTCTTGTTAACAACACACTTGGACTTTTGCCTGTTGTCGGTCCATCTGTAGAAATAACTTATGAAGGCGTCGCAACGCCTTTGTTGCGTCCATTTACAGCAGATCTTAATGCGACTATAGCGATGGCTGTTGCTGCAATTTTGATGGTTCAGGTCTTATCAATTAAAGAACAAGGCGGCAAGAAACATCTACAGCACTATTTTACGAATAAACCATGGAATCCGCTCAATTTTTTTATAGGAGTACTAGAAGTATTTGGTGAGTTGACAAGGATTTTGAGTTTGAGTTTGAGGTTGTTTTTGAATACAGCTGTCGGAGAGATTTTAATAGCAGTTTTTACTTCCTTAGTGTTAGCTGGAGGCCGTACTCCGCTAGCCGCGCTACCAATAATTTTATTTGAAGTGTTGGTTGCGGGTATACAGGCTTACGTATTTACAGTATTATCAGCAACGTATCTGGGATTAGCGATTTCGCACGCTCATGATGATGAGCACGGTAAAGAACATCAGGAAGGGACCCAAAAACAGGTCGAGATTGGGTCGACAGCTTCGTGATGAGTGAACCGTCAAAAGGGGATAAAAACAAGGTAAAAGGAGAAATAACATGGTTCCAATAACAACATTTGCAGCTGAAGCAGGCAGCAACGACATTATGGCAAAAGGTATAATGTTAGGAATTGCTCTAGGTGCAGCTGCTCTCGCGTTAGGTTGGGTAGGCTCAAACTACATGAAAGCCTTAGGACGCAACCCAGAAGCTGGAAAAGCAGCCAGCCAGATCGTGATTATCGCAGCGATGATCGAGGTTACGGCGTTGCTTGCGTTTCTACTGGGCGCATTCTTGCTCGCATAATTATAAGAAGAAAATAAAGGAGAAAAAGTGGTAGATATTACAGTGCTGATAACAATATTCGCAAGCACCGAAGAAGTGTCGGGTATTGGTGCTCTTGGTATTGATCCGCTAGCAATTTTGGCTCAAGCGGCCACTTTCCTCCTTTTGTTCTTTATTATTAAAAAGTTTGCTTTAACAAAAATTGTTACTTCTCTCGAAGCTCGTCGAAAAACAATAGACGATGGTATTCGATTAGGCAGAGAGATGGAGGCCGAGAAAGAAAAACTAGACGAAAAAGTAAAAGCTACATTAAAAGAGGCACGCTTAGAGTCTGACAAGATTATCGCAGCGTCACATGAAGAGGCTGGATCAGTTATTAAAGAGGCTGAGGATGTCGCCAATCGAAAGGCCGACACTATGCTTGCGGATGCGCACACAAAAATCGAGGAAGATATCGAAAAAGCTAGATTAGGCTTAGAGAAAGAAATGCGTGGCTTAGTAGCCGAAGCAACTGAAGCTATTATTAGAACGAAGCTTGATTCGAAAGCTGACGAAAAACTACTCAAGCAAGTATTTGATGAAGTAGGTGCTAATAAACGATGAGTAAACCTACAAAAAAGCAAATTGCAACAGCGACTTTAAAGCTAACTAACAAATATTCAAAAAAACAACTGGCAACGTTACTTGCGGCTTATTTGATCGAAAATCATCGCTCAAACGAACTTGATGCGATTATGAGAGAAATTGGCAGTATTCGTGAAAAAACTACAGGTGTAGTTGAAGTTAATCTAACCAGTAGGAAAAAACTTGATCAAAATGAAGTTAATAAAATTATGAAATTAATAGACTCTGATTCATTTGTTGTTAATAATATTATCGATGAATCAGTTGTCGGTGGTGTTCGGGTAGAGACTAGCGAAAAATTGCTGGATCTAACCGTACGCAACCGACTAACAAAATTACGAGAAGGAGCGATTGTATAGTGAATCCCGTTAAACCCCAAGAAATGAATATAATAAGGAGAGTTATGAAGGCTAGATTAACATTTGAATCACAAACTAATCTAAGAAAGTTTAGCGGGGTTTAATCGGATGAAAGATTTATCAGTAAAAGAACTATCCTCAGATATTAGACAAGCGATTGAAGCTTTAAAAAACACGCCAGAAGTTGAAAATGTAGGTGTCGTGACACGAGTTGGTGACGGCATTGCTTGGGTTTATGGTCTTTACAAGTGTGGATTTGCTGAAATGGTAGAAATTGAAGGTGTTAACGGCGCAGTCCCCGCCTTTGCTCTAAACTTAATGGAAGACGAAATTGGATTGGTTTTACTGGGTGAGGATGTTGATGTTAAAGCTGGAGCCAAAGTGCGATTGTCCGGAAAAGTGTTGGAAGTGCCAGTCGGGCCAGAATTGATTGGCCGTATTGTCGACCCTCTTGGTAGGCCGCTTGACAACAAAGGACCAGTTAAGACAAAAAGTACGAGTCCAGTTGAACGATCAGCGCCAGGAGTGTTAGATAGAAAAAGTGTGCATGAACCCTTGATGACTGGTCTAATGTCGGTCGATGCTATGGTGCCGATTGGACGTGGTCAGCGAGAGCTTATTATCGGTGACAGGCAAACTGGAAAGACTGCAATTGCTGTCGATACAATGATTAATCAGCACAAACAAGGCACTGGCGTTGTTAATATTTACGTTGCTGTCGGGCAAAAGCTAAGTAAAGTTGCTCGTCTTGCAGAACGCCTAAAGCGTGAAGGTGTGATGGATCAGTCGATTATTGTAGCAACCTCAGCATCAGATCCTGCCAGCATGCAATATCTTGCGCCATACTCTGGAACCGCCATGGGTGAATACTTCCGTGATAATGCTCAACATGCTTTGATTATTTATGATGATTTATCAAAACACGCGGTTGCCTATAGACAGATGTCGTTACTACTTCGCCGTCCACCAGGACGAGAGGCCTATCCGGGTGATGTTTTCTACCTTCATTCTCGCCTTCTCGAACGTTCAGCTAAACTTAGCGATAAATTAGGTGGTGGTAGTCTTACTGCCCTGCCGATTATTGAGACTCAGGCCGGCGATATTAGTGCCTACATCCCTACCAACGTTATCTCGATTACTGATGGTCAGATTTTTATGGAAACAAATCTATTCTATCAAGGAATTAGACCAGCTATCTCTGTTGGTTTGTCTGTTTCCCGCGTGGGTGGTAGCGCTCAGACAAAGGCGGTTAAAAGTGTTGCTGGTAACTTACGACTATCTTTAGCACAATTCCGCGAGCTTGCCGCTTTTTCGCAATTTTCTACTGACTTGGATGCCGAGACTAAACAACGTATTGAACGTGGTCAACGCCTAACTGAGTTGTTAAAACAGCCACAATACAGCCCATTATCTGTGTGGCAACAAACTTCCCTGCTTATGGCTGCTAACGAAGGAGCATTTGACGGTGTTCCGGTCGAAAAAATCAAAAATTCAAAGGATGCATTATTATCAGCTCTTTCGTCTCAACACAAAAAAGAGACGACCACATTAGAAAAAGGCGACAAACCAGATGAAAAACTGCAGAAAATAATTGTAGATACAGCTAAAGAAATAGCCAAGGAGTATCAGGAGAAATAATGCCAATTATTATTGAGCAAGGCGGTGCAATGGCTTCTCCTGAGGGGATGGCAAAACTTGGGTATGCGCTGGAAACACTAACTACATCTGGTTTTCCGCCTTCAGTCTCTGAAGAGAATCCTTTCCCTAAAAAAGGTCTGGCTTGGCAATGCGCAGAAGATTACATGTTGAGAATCGGATCTACATTAGCTCGTGAAATGTTGCCTGATTGTACTGATCTTGATGTCGTCGATGATCTTCGGCTGCTATGCCAGCCAAATGTTCTACGTGGCATGAAACAAGGTCACCGATTTACTACTGAAGCACTGCAGGAGGAAAAGTAGCAAATGGCTAGCACCCAACAATTAAAGAGGCGGATTACAAGTGTTTCCAACACCAAGCAGATTACCAAGGCTATGGAGCTAGTGGCGGCCAGTAAAATGCGCAAAGCTCAAGAAAACGCTGCCAAATCCCGTGATTTTAGAAATCTAGCTAATGAAATTCTTAATCGATTGCGCCAATTAACAGATGTCGATAAACACCCTCTTTTTAAAATCCGACATAACGTAAAAACTCGGCTTCATATAGTTATAACTAGTGATCGTGGGTTGGCTGGAGCATACAATAGCAATGTATTGAGGCAACTTGCAAAAGAGTTACAAGTAGATAAAGACCAAAAAGTAAAAAGCGAAGTTATAGTAATCGGAAAACAGGCAGCGCGGTTTATATCTAGATTTAGTGACGTTGAGGTCAGTGCGGTGTATCGTGATTTCCCCGAGAGCCCTACCGCCAACGATATTCGCCCAATACTTAATATGATTACCGAAAAATATATAGACAACAGAATTGATATAGCAGACATCTTATACACTGATTTCAAATCTAGTATTGTCCAAGAGGTAAAATATGATCGATTGCTACCTGTTGCATATTCGAAAGAACAAACTACTGGCGATATGGATATGGCTGAGTTTGAACCTTCTCCGAAAGCCGTGCTTGAAAATATTACATTACGATTAGCTGAAGCTCAACTGAGCCAGGCATTTTTAGAATCACAAGCCAGTGAACATTCTATGCGAATGATGGCCATGAAAAATGCCACAGATAACGCTAATGATCTAGTAGATGATCTTACGCTAGAATTTAATACCGCACGACAAGCCGGAATCACTCAAGAATTAGCAGAAATTACTGGTGGAGCGGAGGCTATAAAATGAGCACACAAAGTACACAATTGGCTTATGAGTTAGTAGAGGATATGGCACACGATGCACTTAAATCAGCTGCCGAGATGAGTCCTCGATTAAGAAGAAAATATGAAAAATACGGTGAGGCGGTTGTGGGCTTAATTGCTTTTAGTGAATCACCGTACCTTAGCAAGAGTTATGTAATGCTTGGTCAATCTGAGCCTACCATATTCCCTGAAGAGTTAGCTGAAATTATAGAAGAACAAACAAACCCGATTGCTGAGCGAATCGGCAGATCTGCACTGGTGAGCTTAAGTTGGAGAGCTAAAGGATTAGAAAGAAGCATCGATCCTTTAAGAGACAAAGTTATTATAATTGAAGATAATTTCGGGGAAGAGGTTAGAATCACCCCTGATAATTATGTGAGAAAAGTTTGGGCGCCAGATTATAGTGAAAGACTCGCAAATGCATGGTTACTAGAACAACCTCAACCAACTTTTGATGAATTTGGAGTGAATTGAGATGATAACTAGCGCAAACAGACCAGATTTTTTGACGAGTGATTATAAATTAAAAGGTCCATTTAGAATGTATATAACAGGCGATTTAAGCGCAGCTCACTTAGCAGTCAAAGCCCGCGACGAGATTATAGATCATGCTGGGGCTTGGAGTGATTGGTGGCCAACTATTGATCAGGATTTGTCATTCATGGCGTTACCTCATGGCCACAAAGAATCACGCGAACAGATTGAAGCAAATCACTGTTCTGGATTAATGCGGGATGAGTTTGCTTTTCAAAAAGAATTGCTTGTCGTAGCTCAAGAACCTATTAGTCAAGCTGTTACTTTTTTACTAGGTAGAGCGACTGAGAGCGAGACAATTCATCGGACTTTTTTTCTTGGACATGAAGATTATTTGGGTAGACTTGCTGGTTTACCCGAAATTCAAGTAATTGATGATCCAGTTAAAGTATATCGCTGGGAGCATCCTGACGGAAATCAATTGCCAGTAACTCGGGAGAATATGAGATGATATCATTTGATAAGCTTTTTGAATATGGAGAAAGAGTTACAGGAATATCCTCGACTGGCTGGGAAGAAGAAACTGGAAGACAACATTTAGACTTTAGCGCAGCCGAATGGGTTTTGTTGGTTGCTAAAGATACCATAGTTAATACTTTTCGTAATATTGGATCGATTGCGCTTCCAAAAACAGAAGAAGTTAATACATTAGATTAAGTTATAATAGGAGAACAGATGGCAACAGCAGAAAAAACAATAAGTAAAAAACAGTCAACAGCGCATAATGTTGGGCGAATAACCCAGGTGGTTGGTGTTGTAGTTGATGTTGATTTTGGCGAAGGCAAACTACCGGCAATATACAATGCCCTAACGATTGATATTAATGGCAACAATATTGTGCTAGAAGTTGCCCAACACCTTAGCGAGGCCAGTATTAGAGCGATTTCGCTTAGCTCTACTGATGGATTAGAGCGTGGCGTAAAGGTTATCGATACCGGTGCGCCAATAAGCGTGCCAATAGGTAAGGATACGCTTGGTCGAATGTTTAATGTTGTAGGCGAGCCGATTGATGGTAAAAAAGTGGTATCGAGCAAGACTGCACCGATTCATCGTGCGCCCCCTGCCCTTTCTGAGCAATCTGGTGAAACAGAAATTCTTGAAACCGGCATTAAGGTAATTGACCTCATATCACCAATCACAAAAGGCGGTAAGGTTGGGTTATTTGGTGGAGCCGGTGTTGGTAAAACCGTGCTTATTACAGAGCTGATTAACAACATTGCCAAAGAACACGGCGGAACTTCTGTTTTTGCTGGTGTCGGTGAGCGAACTCGTGAAGGTAACGATCTATATTACGAGATGGAAGAATCCGGAGTGCTAGATAAAACCTCGCTCGTATTTGGGCAGATGAACGAACCACCGGGCGCACGTCTTCGTGTGGGATTGTCTGGGCTGACTATTGCCGAAGGTTTTCGTGACGAAGGCAAAGATGTATTGCTATTTATTGATAATATCTTTAGGTTTACTCAGGCTGGATCAGAAGTATCTGCACTGCTTGGTCGGATGCCATCAGCTGTAGGCTATCAGCCAAACTTAGCGCAGGAAATGGGTGCATTACAAGAACGTATTACCAGTACAAAAACTGGGTCAATTACATCAGTGCAAGCGGTCTATGTGCCAGCTGACGACCTTACTGACCCGGCGCCAGCTACAGCGTTTGCTCACCTTGATTCAACAATCGTGCTTAATCGAGGACTGACAGAGCAAGGGCTTTACCCTGCTGTTGACCCACTAGATTCTAGCTCGACAATTCTTGATCCGGAAATTGTTGGTAAAGAACATTACGAAGTTGCCCGAGAGGTGCAAAGAATTTTACAGAGATACAAAGATCTTCAGGATATTATCGCAATCCTTGGGATGGAAGAGCTTTCAGATGACGACAAACAAACAGTATCAAGAGCTAGACGTATTCAGAGATTTTTGACTCAACCATTTTTTGTGGCTGAGCAATTTACTGGTAACCCTGGTAAATACGTAAGCCTGAAAGATACGATTATCGGATTTAGAGAGATTCTGGATGGCAAACATGATGATAAATCAGAAAACGCCTTTTATATGAAAGGCACAATAAGCGAGGTAAAATAATGGGATTTATACCTGAAGAGATCGGTAAGCGTGTTGGAAATATAGTGAATGGTTTACCGGAGGGTTTTACTACGGAAGATTTGGCTGCAGCTAAAGAAGCTGCGAGATTGGGCTTGTTGGAACAGATGGCAGAATTTAATGATACAGTCGTACCTGAAGAAGTTGAATGGGGCTTGCCATATGCGGATGACCCAGATATTGGGTCAAATATTATCAGAGGAGAAGAATGATAAAATTTCAGCTTGTAACGCTCGCCGGAGTTAAATATTCTGATGAGGCTTACGAAGTATTATTGCCTACCCCGCAGGGTATAATAGCTGTGTTCAAAGATCATATGCCACTGATTAGCATTGCCAGCCCTGGAGTTATTAGTATTAGGAGTAAGTCCAATGAGCCTGATGACATGATGGAACATTACGCTACTAATGGCGGGGTCATAGAAATTATAGATAACGAAATTAGGGTGCTGGCCGATGAAGCCGATCATGCAGACGAGATCAATGCCGCTGAAGCCCAAAAAGCAATTGAAGACGCGAGAAAACTCCGTGCTGAGGCTAAAGATCAAGTCTCGTTAGATGCTGCTCAAAACCTGCTAGATCGTAGTCAAACTCGCCTTCGAGTCGCCGAATTAAAACGCCGCCGAAAAAAACAGTATAAATAAATTAACCAGTTGATTTTTGTCTAAAAGATTTGATAATCTCTGGATAATTCGAATCTTGTAGTTCTTCACCGAATTCGGCTGTCAGTATTTGCGACATTTCCGTGCCTTCCAATAAAGCAATCACACCTAACATGGCTCTAGAAGTAGCCTCGATTATTGCCGGATCGCGACTCTCTCCAGCTAAAGTATTGGCGGTTAAAACGACAAACCTTGCTAATTCTGGGTTATGTTTGCGTATAGTCCGCCATTGATTAAAAGGAAATTTTGCATAACCCGCCTTATTGTCGAGGCTATTAATTAGTTGATTCGCTACTTCTCTATCTACGTCCCCATCTAAAAAAGTCATTTTTCGATTTCGATCCATATTTCAATTATAGCAGTACATATGGTGCTTAAATGTGATATATGTCACGCTATATGTGTGGTATTGCATTTATCCCTCAGATTGGTATGATTATTTCTGTTTGAAAAAAATAATTATGGAAGAATTTAAAATGCAATCAGAGAGGCAAAGTATAGGGGCCACTGTCCTTGAGAGACCTATTAAACTTGTTGGGAATCAAACAATCGGGCTCCAAGAAATAGAGGAGCAAGCCGAGGCAGCCAGAGAGTGTTTACGGGAATACGATGATAATACTCGTGGAACATGCATAGACGAAAGACCGCGTGTTGGATTGCTCGATGGAAGCAAAAATGTTGAGGCGAGACCATCGGCAACTGGCGGTCCTAATATATATGCCTTATATTTAGCAGAATTAATTGGATATTTCGACGGCGATGAAGAAGGTGGAGATGGAGAAGAGAGACTTGCAACAGTTACTGACTTAATAAATGAATTTGGCATACCTTCAGGGGGTCATGGACATTGCGCAGCCAATGCAAGCTTTGGTGTAGTAATAGGAAACATTTCTATGCTCAGAGATGAAATTAATGCACAAGTTCAGTTAAATATGGGTGATTCTTATAATATGGGGGCAGCTGAAGTAATTTTTGATAATGCCACAAAAACGCATCAATCCGGTAGATATAGTAATTGGAGCGAGGATTCTTTAGCTCGTGTACTCGGAGATGAAGCAGGCCAAGCCATAGAACAGTTAGAAGATGTGCCTCATTTAGGAAAAACATTTATCAGAGAGCGAGTCCCAGGAAAAACTGTGGATCAAACTACGCTACACGAAAAAACTGGTGAATATAGTTTTGTACATACCGAGGATTACGCAGAAAGAATAGAAAATGCAATTTCTAGTGGTCCTGATGCAGTAAGAATGACAGAACTGTCCCGCCATGCTAGAGAAATTGTGTTAGCCGCTATCGCAATGGCTGTCCCTAACCAAGAATTGCACGGCATAATTCTTGATAGTCAACAGTAGCATTGAGTATATCCTCTATAAGTAGTATTATCTTATTAAGGAAATTTAAATAAGGGAGAAAAAGTTCTATGCTATCAAAAAAGCAAATTACAGCGTATGTAGCCGAGTTTTTCGGAACAGCAATTTTAACATTTAGTATTTTAGCGGTGTCACGTTCTGCAGTAGGTGTGCCCTACTTTGTAGCAATTGGTGTTGGAGCAACTCTTGCGGTTCTTGTTATGACGATTGGCCAGATCTCTGGCGCTCATGTTAATCCGGCCGTAACAATCGGAATGTGGACAGTAAGAAAAATAAAATCACTCGACGCAGTATTGTATATTGTGGCTCAATTCATGGGCGCGGTAGCAACATTTAAACTTTATGAGTATTTAGTGACTCAAGGTGTTCAAAGTATCGCCCCTGCTCAGTTTGATTGGAGGGTACTAGTCGCAGAAATCCTAGGTACGTTTGTCTTTACGTTTGGAATTGCCTCAGCTGTTTTTCATAAATATGAAGGCGGTAAACTTGCAGCAACAGTTGGAGGATCATTGTTCCTAGGAATTCTACTAGCAGGCGTTGCATCAAACGGAATCCTAAACCCGGCAGCAGCTCTGGGCGTTCAATCATGGGATAAAGCATATGTACTTGGTCCAATCATTGGAGCTATCATCGGAATTAATTTGTACGTTTTGTTGTTTGCGCCAGAAGGTAGCATCAAGGCATTAGTTGCACCAAAAAAGAAATCTACATCAAGCAGTAAAACAACAACAAAAACAAAAGCCAAGGCTAAGAAAAAGAAATAATTTACTATAGCTTTTGCAGCAATACTCCTCCGATTTTAGGGGGAGTTTTTTATTAGGTCGTCTTCAAATTGGAGCGTGCCACTCAAGTCTTTTTTATAATTATTGATATCGGGTAAGTTGAGTGCTTGAACATGCTTCCATACAGCAATCACTAGATCTCTCGTTCTTTTTAGATCTTTGGAATTGAAATTCACATGCAAGTCAACTATCTTTCCGTTTTCATTAGGTTCTACAAATTGCAAGTATGCATCGGTTACCTTGTAATCCGAAAATGTATATGATCCCTCGACCAACAATTTGTAGAAATACAATTGCTGTTTGTATTTGTGAAGTTTTAACTCGCCTGATTTCCACTTGTTAAATGATTTCCCTGTTTTAAAATCTATAATCGTAATTGTGCGAGAATCCTTATCAATAATCATCTTATCGATTTTTCCGGTTAAGTGTGCTGGCCCAACAAGCACGCCTTCATTTTTAAAATTATATTCATGGATATCGCTTGCGTGGAATTGGGAAGATTTTTGATTAATAAGCGTTTCAAGACATTGTCTGCCTCGTTCTAGTAGTAGTTTGTGGTCGTTGTTGCTAATGTTTTTTTGCGATAGACTGTCGTCAAATTTTTTTAGTATTTTTGATTTTGTTGGTAGGTGGTTATTTTTGATGTTTTGTATGTGTATCCACTCAATTACCTCGTGAATCGAGTTTCCAAACTCCCCTGCTGGTGTTGGAGCGGATGGGAATTTAAGTAAAGTATTTGTAAAAAAATACTTAGGTCCACCGTAAACAACATCCGTAAATGCATTAAGATTGGTTGGAGACAAAAGAAATCTTTGCAGCCTAGGTATTAATAAATCCTTGAAATGAACATCTTGAACTAGTTTTAGATGGGTGTCAGCCCAATAAGAAGAAAGATCTTCGATTGTAGGTTGATCTACGTCTGTTCGCGTAACTTTTTGTTTTGAAATGGGGAGTATTTCGCTGACTATAGCGCTGTCTTTATCGATTTCATTAAAATACTTGACTCTTGTTGTTGGTCTGTTCGAATAGTTATTAGCGTAACTCGTCATGTATAGACGATGTTTTGCCCTTGTTATCGCTACGAATAACAATCTAAGCTTTTCGTCGTCTGATGCTCCGCTGTATCTGATGTGTAAAAGATTCTTAGGCAACGGAATTTTTGAGGATTGAGATTTGGCCTTACTGCCCCAGACTTCATCAATGCAGGCTAACATGAACACTGCTTCAAATTCTAAACCTTTTGCTTTGTAGGCACTCATGATCTGAACGGAGTCGGATTGCTCATGATATGGACTAGTATTAAGTAATTTTATGTCGGCTGAAATATGCTCATCGACAAAATTTATTAAGTCATTCAAGTAAAGTTGCCTTTTTGATATTCCTCGATGTTCTCGAAGATGTTGTCGTAAAACAGTTAAGTTTGATAAAAGGTCCCAATAATCCTGACGTTTGTGTATTTCTGCTTGGGCACCAAAGTTTGACTCGAAATAAGGACTAACGAAAGGAACTTTCTCGTCTTTACTAATTACAATTCCCTTGTTGCCAGTTATATAATCTAGAATTGATTCTAGGGTTTCTATAGCGCAAATATTACTTAGTTGGAAGAAGAATAACCCTACCTGACTAAATTTATCAGATTTCATGATTAGTGACGTCCATGATATTCGCGAGTCGTTAGCTTGCCACGAAAGATCCCAAATATCCTTAGTATCAAACTGCCAAAAATCGTAACTCAATATTTCAGGCCACAAGCTGTCTGCCTGAGCTAAATCATTATTTTTCATCGCGATTACTAACTGACACATTTTGATAATCTGTATTACTTTAGGATCGCTGAGAATATCTTCTCTTTTTTCATATCGTACAGGAATTTTTGCTTTAGCGAGATACGGTAATATTGGTTCTAAAAATTTATGTTTTGGCGCAAGTATGGCAATTTCACTGGGATTAACCCCTAATTTAATAAGATGTTGTATCTGCTTTGTTACCCACGCAAACTGAGCAACATCACTTTTGAATTCATGGCGTTCTATGTGTGCCTTTGCCGGCATGTTACTGCTTTCTGCTGTAAGGATTTTATTGACATTTTCCATGCTTTTATGGAGTCTAGTCTCGATTTGCGAGCTAATATTATGCGCGGTTTCGAGTATCTGATGATGTGAACGATAGTTTTTTGTTAAACAAATTACGCGTGTATCTCTAAAAAGATTTTTAAAGGTTGTCATGTGCGAATAATCTGCGCCCTGAAAACTATATATCGCCTGATCATCGTCGCCGACGGCTAGAACATTCGGTGTGCCTTCGTATACTGGGCTATCTGTAAGTAGTTTTATCAGCTCTAGTTGGGCGCCGTTTGTATCTTGAAATTCGTCTAACATTACATATAAGTACTGCTCTTGCAGCGAAAACCGTAAAGCTTTGTTCGTTCTTAGTCCCTCAATAGCTCTTAGTATCATATCGTCATAGTCAAACAGGCCTTGTTTTTCGAGTTCTTTAAGATACGAATCATAAATATCTGCAAGCGCCATAAGCTTGTCAGCCGAGTATTTTCCTTGGACTACAAAAAGACCGTTATCGTCTCTCTCTAGCCAATTGTTTTTCCATTCTGTTAAGGGTGTTGTTTTGTTTAGGGCTTGAGCATTCTCTATAGCTTCTTGAAGCTCTGTCTGCCATATTTTTGAGAGTGAATGGATTCCCGTCCGATCTTTGTTAGTCACTAGGTTTTTTGTTTTATGGTATAAATCTATAAAAGCAGGCAGAGAGTTCTTGCCAATTCTATTTACGGAAGATAAAACCTCTTTAGTTAGTGTCGATGTTTGTTTTATAAATTTGGCGTTGGATTTGGCGATTGTCCGAACATTGCTTGGTTTTAGTAAGGCTTTTTTAAAGTCGCTAATAGTTGTGATGACGTCTTTTATATAATATTCGCTTTTTTTTAGTGGATTATCGTATGGAAGTTTTTCGATTAGTTTTGAGACGATTGAGTGTATTCCCAGAGCATCAACCGCGATCAGATCATTTGAATCAGAAAAATGTTCCGGAAACCTATTAATCAATTCACTGCCGAATCCGTGATAGGTGCTAATAGTTATGTTGTAGGCTTTTTGGCCGATAATATTTACTAGTCGTTGTCTCATGGCGAATTCGCCGGATTCTGTGTAGGTCAAGCATAGAATGTTATGAGCTTTCGCATCAGTATTTTGGAGGATATAGGCCGCCCTTGTACTAAGTAATTGTGTCTTGCCTGTGCCAGGGCCTGCAATAACGAGAACAGGTCCTTCGGTGTGCTCAACAGCACTTCTTTGTTCTGGATTAAGTAATGCTAATTGTTCTTTGTAGTTATCCATGCTCATCCTATTGTACCTTGATATAATGTTGTACTAAGCAATTATTAGGAGTATAACTATATGCAAATATTACAAACGGAGGTTATATGCAAAATCTAGAAAACAAACTAAACGAAATGCTAGTTAAAAATGCACCTTTTCAACTGCCTGAAGGGGTGAGAAAATGGTTAGCTGATTACGTGTGGATTTTTGCGGTAGTTGGACTTATTTTTGGTGTATTTGGCGCTTTGGGACTATTAGCTGTGCTAGGTATCGTTTCATCGGTCGGAGTTGTTGTAGGTGCGGGACAATATGTATTTTTTGCTTGGATTTCTTTCCTTGCCTTAGTTGCATACTTGGTAATTCTCGGAATGGCTGTCCCAAAACTTAAGGCTAAACAGGCCGGTGGATGGGATTTAATATTTTATGGTGAGTTGGCTTGGTTTGCATACAGTGTGTTATACGCTCTTTCATACATAGGTGCTGGAGCAATTTTTAATTTATTATGGAATTTAATTGGCCTTACGGTAAGTCTGTACTTTTTATTCCAAATTCGATCTTATTTTAAAGGCTCAAAAAAAGTTAGCTCCAAAAAATAGCCTTATATCAAAGTTTTCCAGTAATACCAAAAGTTGGTAACTATTGCCAGTAATATCAGTAGATACCAGGTTATTAATATATCAAGATGGTGTTTGTTAGCAAAATCAACGATGGACTTTAGCTTATTTGGGGTGGATATATTTTCTTCTCGAAGGTTATAAAGGGTGATATACCAAAACAGCGGCGCCGTAATTGCCCAAACTATCATACAGTAAATACATAAAGCCCCAATATGGTATAGGCTTTGATAAAACAACCAATGAATAAAAATAAAACCAAATAATGCGCCAATATTTAGACCCCTCCAGAACCATTTTTTATATGTCGCCCCCGCCAGAATGCCTACCCCGATAGTTATCACTACCGCATAACCGATTAGACCAATGAATGGATTTGGAAAGCCAAATGCTGAGGCTTCATCTGTCCGAATTATTGATCCACAACTAAGTACTGGATTGAGATTGCAGCTTGGTTGGTAATTTGGGTTTGCGAGCAAGCTCATTTTTTCCATTGTCAGTACAAATGATGCAAATAATCCAACGACACCAAAAATGATTAACAAATATGGAATGATCTGTTTTAAAGTTAATTTACTCATGTCCGCCATTTAATAATTGTATCAATTTATTGCAAAATAGAATAAGAATTTATTGGGGCAGCAAAACAAAGCATCCTGTTCTCTTGCCATCATTTAAAGTATTTTTAAAGTTACCGGTAACGTAATCTGTGCCAGGCACCGAGCCGACTTTCAATACCTCTCCTCCTATACAGGTGGCGTCAGGTTCGTCCAGAGCGTAGGTTATTGCGTATGCGTCAACTGGTTCTCCATTTAATGTCTGGCTATCTATATCGAAATGTTGCAATATTATTCCTGTTAGTGAAATGTCAATTTCATTAAAGTAATATGATGATGTATGAGGTCTGATATCTGGTACGTTGCCGATGTAAGGCTTCATTTGTTGGTTAAAGTCATCACTTTCTCCACCCTCGCCAAAGTTTGACCCACAGCCATTACCTTCGTATCCCGTGCCAAGACATACTCCTGCTTTAAATTCTTGAGCCATATATTCATCAAAATTTGGATATGAATCATGCTCTGCTTTGTAGCCAGCTAATCCTTTTGTGTATTGCTGAACTATATTTTTTGTAACAGTCGCTTGAGCTTTGCCAGTGATGTTTTTATAGACAACATATGTGATAGTAGCAAGAATTGCGATAACAATTATAACGATCAGTAATTCAATAATCGTAAAACCTTCTTCACGTTTTGTGATAAATTTGTTATTTATCATTGATTTGTTCGGATATCCTGAGTAGTTCGTTATATTTCGCAAGTCGTTCACTACGGCTCATTGAGCCTGACTTTATGTAGTCTGTTTGTAATCCGACTGCTAGATGTGCGATTGTTGTATCTTCTGTTTCGCCTGATCGATGCGACATGATAGTAGTCCAGCCTGCTTTTTTTGCTAGTTTTGTCGCTTCTATTGTTTCAGTCAAGGTGCCTACCTGATTAGGCTTTACGAGTAATGAATTTGCGCGTTGCAAACGAATTGATTCATTAATCAAGGCTGGATTAGTTACCAGTAAATCGTCTCCAACTATTTGAATCGCAGAAGAGTAATCTGTCGTAAATTTTTCCCACGCTTCGAAATCGTTTTCAGCAAAAGGGTCTTCTATAGAAAAAATCGGAAAATCGTTTATTAATTGGCCGTAATATTGGGATAACTCATGCGATTGAAGAATTCGGTTTTCTGATGCTAGATTGTATTTTTTATCTGCATAGAATTCGCTTGCTGCAACGTCAAGCCCCAATAATATGTCTTTGCCTGCATTATATTTTGCGTGCTCTATTGAACTTAATAACAGCTCAAAGACAGCTTGGTTGCCACCATCTAATTTTGGTGCAAACCCCCCTTCATCGCCTACCGTAGTCTGAAAATGACGCCTAGATAATTCGGATTTTAATGCATGGAATATCTCACTACAGGCTTGAAGTTGTTCATTTAGGCTACCACGCCCTGATGGAACTATCATGTACTCCTGAAAGTCGGACGCACCTTCAGCATGCTTGCCACCGTTTATAACATTAACCATTGGAATAGGTAGTTTTAAGTCTTTGTGATTATTGTCTGCCAGTGTGGCTATGTATGTATAAAAAGGTTGTTTTGTATATATTGCAGAAGCTTTGGCTGCTGCCAGTGATACTGACAACATAGCATTTGCGCCTAAGCTAGATTTTCCGCTCGTTCCGTCAATATCTATCATTATTTGATCTAGTTTTTCTTGATCTGTTGGGTTGAGATTAATAATGAAAGGTTTGATTTTATTTACGACGTTTGCAATTGCGTTGTTAACTCCTAGCCCACCAAATTTATTTCCTCCATCTCTTAGTTCTAGGGCTTCGTGTGAACCGGTAGAAGCTCCAGATGGGACCGCTGCCCGCCCAATTTCTCCAGACTGAAGGATTACATCAGTTTCGATTGTAGGGTTACCGCGAGAATCAAAAATCATCCTTGATTTAATGTTTGCTATTTTTGGTTTAGACATAAGTACTATTATGCCTGAGTGGAGTTGATAGAACAACTGTGGCATAATAGTGGTTATGGCAAAAATTGTGGTGTACGATTCGACAGATATTGAACGTAAGGCATTTTCAGTTTTTGAAAAAAATCATCAGGTTATTCATGAGGATAAGCCTTTGTCGTTAAATAATATTGTGACTGATGCTGATGTTGTTTCGGTCTTTGTGTCTAGCAAAATGACGGCGCAGGTGATTGGTCGTTTTGCTCGTCTTCGTTTTATTGCCGCTCGGTCTACGGGTATTAATAATATCGATGTTGATTCAGCACAAAAAAAAGGAATTGTAATATCCTACGTCCCTACTTATGGTGAATATACCGTAACTGAATATACGTTTGCGTTAATTTTAATGATGACTAGAAGGTTAAGAGATGCCATTAATCAAGTTCAGACTGAAGATATCGATAGTGATTTAATACTCGGCAATGATTTGCACGGAAAAACTATAGGGGTTATTGGTGCTGGTCGGATTGGACGGCACGTTGCGCGGGTAGCCAAGGCTTTTGGTATGAAAGTCAACATCTTTGATCCTTATGTAGACGGCTCTGTTGTTGAGCGAATGGGGTGTGAAAAATGCTCACTTAATCACTTATTGAGTGAAAGCGATATTGTTACTTTGCATACTCCACTGACTCCAGGCACAAAGCATTTAATCGGAAAGGCTCAATTCGATGCTCTCAAACCATCATCGATTTTGATCAATACAGCTCGAGGCGAGCTTGTCGATACCAAGCAACTAGTTAGAGCCTTGAAAGATAATAAGCTGGCTGGGGCCGGGCTTGATGTATTAGAGGACGAAAAACTGCTCGATCTAGATGAAGAAGAAACATTAATTACTAGTGGTAGGCCATCTAATATCTCGTTGGAACATGCGCTTGAGATTAATATATTAAAAACAATGCCTAACGTTATTATCACCAGTCACAATGCCTATAATACTGTTGAGGCTATAGGACGAATAAATAGTACAACTCTAAACAACATAAAAGGATTTTTGGCTAACAAACCTGTTAATATAGTTAGTAATGGCTAATGGAAAATTAATCATAGTTCGACACGGTGAGTCCGAATGGAACGCTCGGGGAGTTTGGACTGGCTCGACTGACGTCCATTTATCAAAAAATGGATTCAAGCAAGCTAGGTTGCTTGGTGAAAAGCTAAAAGATATTAAGATCGACAAAGCATTTTGTTCAGAGCAAGTACGAGCGCTAGAAACATTAGAGGGTATTTTAGATGCTTCATCGCAGTATGATGTTGCCTATGAACGATCCAGCGCATTAAACGAACGTGATTACGGTGATTATACCGGTAAAAACAAATGGGAAGTACAAAAGCAAGTTGGAGAAAAAGAATTTCAGGCGATTCGTAGAGGTTGGAATCACCCAGTCCCAAATGGCGAGACCCTAAAGATGGTCTATGATCGAGTTATACCCTTTTATAAAAGCGCTGTGCTAAATGAGATAACAAATGGTAAGAATATCTTGCTGGTTGCCCACGGTAATTCAATTAGGTCGCTCGTTAAATATATAGATTCTATATCTGACCATGATATAGAAAATGTAGAAATGATTTTTGGTGAAATATTAATTTATGATATTGATGATAAAGGTAAAAAAATCAAAAAAACAGTTAGAAAAATAAATACTAATTCGCCATCCGCTTAATTAAATATTGATTGCTTTAGCGAACACCACAATATTTTTGTCGTATTGATATGTAGAACTATCAAAAGTACCGCTACAAGTTATTAAACGAAGTGTTGGTGTGTCCGTGTTTCCGTAAACTGCTTTTGTCGGGAAATTATCTTGGCTAAACTGTTGGATTTTATCAACCTTGTATTCAACAACTTTTTTATCTTGGCGTTTTACTTTGATAATATCCCCAGATTTTAAATCCTTTAGGCTCCAAAAAACTGCAGGGCCATTTATCCAGTCAACATGTCCAACGATTACAGATGGGCCTATTTGGCCCGGAGATGGGCTGTATTTGTACCAGCCAACCTGTGTGCCGTTGTTTGGAGTTTGCATTGAATTGTCTGGTAATTTGCCGACAGTAATTACTTCGCTTGATACACCGATTGCTGGGATTTTAAGACTTATTGGTTTTGATTTATCAAGGTATGATGTTTGATCTTTTATTGGTTTTTCTGTCTGTACGGGGATAACTGACGATGTTGTGCTAAAGTTTGCTGGGACAGACTCATTCTTGAGCGATAATAAGGTTACGCCAACCCCAACAACCCCAATGATAATTAGTATTTTTGCATAACTATATTTACTGAGTTGGATTTTTCGTATTGTTGTTTTTCGTTTTTTAGATTTTTTAACTTTTTTTAGCTGAAAATCAATCTCTTTTAGGTTTGAACCATAAATTCTAATAATAGGAATAGTCAAAAAATATTTTTTACGACTCGCCTTAGTTGTTCTGTTGCTACGAAGATAAATTAGTAAATACGAACGTCTGCTGAGAGCTATTTGTTTGAGCGAAACTCGGCTAGTTTTTTTATCAGAAATTCTAGACTTGTAGAGTAAATTAAACGGCAGCCAGTTTCTGCCTAGCCGCCGTTTAAATTGTTTGAATTTCGTTGTCCTACTCAACAAACTACTCCTTTAACTCTATAACTTATAGTTCCCCTTTTAGGAATCTAAGGCCAAGTCCAACAACACTTAGTGATCCAGTAAGACCAACTAGTGCTACTGCGCTTGAACTATTTGTTGCAGTGCTACCGGACCCTGCGTGTACACCACCTTTTGGTGCGCTAGTAACTTGTGCAACTACTGGTGCTTTTTCTGCTGCTACAGTTTTTGTAACATTTGTTACGTTTGTAGTGCTACAGTCAGCTTCGATGTTTTGTGATGCAGTTGCGCTTCCACCTGCTCCACCAGCTCCTGCTACTCCACCATTTCCGTTCCCGCCATTTCCACCGTTACCACCCTGTGCGTAGACAGAACTATTTAGTACATTACAATCTCCAGAAACAACTGTTCCACCCTGAGTAGCTTGATTGCCACTTTCGTTTGTTGGGCTATCTTGGTTTACTTCTGTGCTGTTTTGAAGACAACCTGCAACACCAAGTGTCACATCTTCCACACTACACGTTTGTGTTGCAGCTGCAGCCGGCAAAGTCAAACCTGCTACTAGTGCAAACGATGCTACGCTTGAACCCAATAGTACCTTTAATTTATTCATATAACCCTCCTTAAATTTATTTGTACCTTCACTATAAGCCTCATATTTACAAACAGTCAATAATGTTGGTAGTAAAGCATAAGCACTATGATGATTTGTAAGGTGTTAAATATTGTGATTGTGTAGAATTTCACATCATTCTTTCAACTTATCAAAATATATTGGCCGAAATAAGCTTTCTTTACTAGCATTTTTTACAGTTAGCAATAATTTTTGGCTTCTTAGCCTATTTACGACCAGAGTTCAAGTCCATAGAACGAAAAAATCCTTCATAGCTAACCACTCAAGGGATTGGCGATGAAGGATGGCTTCGGGACTAGGATTTGAACCTAGATTGCTGGTACCAAAAACCAGTGTCCTACCATTAGACGATCCCGAAATACTAAAACCTAATTGTTAATGGTGACAGATTACTTGGTAATCTTCTGCTTATAATTGTTATGTCTAATGATAAGATGTCCTGTCACGATATTTTTTCTTTGAAAAAATTCTCGACCCCACCTCAGCTCGGTGACTTTCGTCATCCGTGCTTCCGGTCTTGCGAAAGTCCATCGGGACTTTCTCACATTAGACGATCCCGAAATATAACGCTTAAATTGTAGCCTATTATCTGTTAATATACAATCAGATGATAAACTAAAGCAAGATAGTAAATGTTATGCGAATTATAGAACCAAAACCTACACATCACAAATCGCGATTAGCTGTAAAAAAACAAAGGTCTAAAATCCGACCGTTGATAATCATCGTAGGCCTGATCATTATTAGTATTTTGTTTATTTCTTTAGCTAATTCTTACAAAAGAACGGCTCTAGATTCTGTGGATAGCAATGCGACACTAGCTACTAGCGTCGAAGTCGATTCTGCAAACATTGCTGGAGTCAGCGACACTAATTTTGAATATCTTAATGGCGAACAAATCCATAATTTATATAGTGACATTGTTTATCCAAATACAGAACAGTTAATTACGCCCCCTGTAATTACTGGCATTGAAAATGCTGACAAGAGAATTGTAACGATTGCCGAAAGTCGAGGCTATGAACTACGAGCAATACCAAAACTACCAATTGTCAAGATTGATGATCCTAATTTAGGCGAGGATGATCTTTTACAACCTAAGGCATTTATGTCGTGGAACGCACTAAAGCAAAAAGCAAAAGCTGAAGGTATTCCGCTACGTTTAAATTCAGGTTATAGGTCGGTAGATCTACAAAAGGATATTTTTCTTTCAAGGCTCACAGCGGCAGGAGTAAAGTTTGATGCTATTGTTAGCGGCCAATTTGATGATCAAATAACTGCCGTGTTGAAATCAACTGCCCCACCAGGTTTTTCAAGACACCATAATGGTTATACGATGGACTTTATATGTGGTAACGGAGAGCAATCATTTAAATACACTGTTTGTTTTGATTGGTTAAAAAAAGACAACTATAAAATTGCAAAATCGGTAGGCATTTTACCAAGTTACCCAAGTGGCGCCGATATGCAGGGTCCAGAACCAGAACCTTGGGAATATGTTTGGGTTGGGCTACAGTCCTTGATTGACTAATAATCCTCTGCCGGTGGATAGTCGAAATATTCTTCAATTGTGAGATTAGTGGTTTGGAGAGCTCTTGCCAACTGCTTGCCGACGTATCTTAAATGCCATGGCTCATAACTATAGCCAGTTATTTTTTGTGTATCTTTTTGGTATCTAATTACAAAACCATATTTATACGCATTTTGGATAAGCCACTTACCTTCATCTGTAGTCCCAAAACATTCTTTAAGCTCACATTTGCGATTCGCTCCACCAACATCAACAGCTAGACCAGTCTGATGCTCACTGTATCCAGGTCTTGCGCTTGTCGCATCAGCTTTATCTTGACCATCCTTAGCTACATTTGCGTTGTATATAATCGATTGTAGATTATAAGACCTATAACCGCTGATGATGATTATTTTTAGGCGATCATTGTTTGCGCTCTTTATCATTTCGTTCAGTGGCGTTAGTACTTGTCGCCTTAACTGTGCTTCATCAACATTGATAGTTTTGATATCGGATATATTTGAAAGATTTTTTGGTTCAAAATCTTTTGGGAGAGGGTTTTTTTTATTGACTATCACCCAAAGACTATCTGGGTCCGTCGTAGAAAGTTTGACACCATCTGTTAAAGAATGAGATGCATGGTTTGGTTTATATTCTCTTTGTGTCGTATTTGAGTCATTTTTAGATAAGTTAGAAGCAATATATACTAATATGATTGATAGTATAATTAGTAATGTAATAAATTTAATTTTCATATCAACAGATATATTAATTATATCAAAAATACGTATTTACTATTTGTCGTAATCTATATATAAATTTTTAAGGAAAATAAGCTAAGTAAATATGAAAAAACTTGAAGCAGAAAAGGATATCAGCGATTCAATTACCTCGCTATCAATCAATGGTTTACATGGTCGTGAGCTACGATTACCTGCCCCAAAAAATAAATCGAAAGAAATCTTAATTGTGTATGGGCATCATGCAAGTATTGAAAGGATGGAGGGTTTTATAAGGGCGCTTAATAAATATGGATCTGTCACAATCGCTGACATGCCAGGTTTTGGTGGAATGGATAGCTTTTATAAAATCGGGCTTAAGCCAACTATAGACAATCTTGCAGATTATCTAGCAGCATATATAAAACTTAGATACAGATCAAAGCCAATAACAATAGTAACGGTGTCTCTAGGTTTTGTGATTGTCACTAGGATGTTGCAAAAATACCCAAGTGTAGCGTCTCAAGTTGATTTAGTAGTGGGAGGTATCGGATTCCTGCATCATTCAGATATAGTCTATTCTCATAAGAAAAAACAATTTTTACGAGGACTCACTAGAGTGCTGTCGTTTCGACTTGTTGCAAAAATTCTAGAACTCCTGTTAAAGATAACTCCATTACTACGTTTTCTTCTCGAATCAAGCGAGAGAAAAAACAAAACAGATAATCCCTCTGAGGTTCAAAAAAGAATTAATTTTGAAATCATTTTGTGGCAGACTAATGATATGAGGACCCATTTTTATACATTAAATCAAATATTGCATTTGGATATATGTTCAAAAAAAGTGCCGGTTCGGCTTGAAAGTATCGCTACAGCTAAAGACCAGTATTTAGATCGCCATATTGTTAACGAACACTTAAAAATTGTTTACCCAAATCATAAATCTAGTATTGTTAATTCGCAAAAACATGCTCCAACTGTAGTCGCATCTGCAGATGAGGCAATAAATTTCATACCTCTACGGGTTAGAAGAATTTTAAACAAAAACTAAATGGTATAATCAATAGTATGAAGATTGGGTTAGTATGCCCCTATGATATGTTTAAGGGTGGTGGCGTTCAGGAATGCGTTAAGGCTTTACAAATAGAGCTAATTCTTAGAGGCCATGAAGTATACATTATTACTCCACGCCCAATAGGCTTCAAAAAATTACAAAAAGAACCGACTGGCATGATTTTAGTTGGTACTTCAGCAGATATCAAATCTCCCTTCCAGGCAACAACAGCTCAAATCTCGGCCTCAGTTGACTTAAAGGCAATAGACGATATGCTCGCAGAACATAATTTTGATGTAATACATTTTCATGAACCTTGGGTTCCTATGTTATCGATGCAAATATTAGCGAAATCAACTTGTGCTAATGTTGCCACGTTTCATGCAAAATTACCCGAAACTGTACTTAGTAAAACGGTCGAAAAAGTAATAACCCCTTATACAAAATCTATAGTTAAATCGCTCGATATTTCGACAGCTGTATCAGATGCGGCAGCGGAATACTATAGAGTAATTAGCAAACAAAATCCTGTCATAATCCCAAACGGTGTCGATGTTTCTAAATATTCGAAAAAAAGCAAAAAATCAAAAGAATCAAAAAATATTGTATTTATTGGACGGTTGGAAAAACGAAAAGGAGTTAAATATCTTATACTCGCTTATATGAAACTTGTCAGTGAAGTAAGCAACATCAAGTTAATAATTGCTGGCGATGGACCAGAACGAAAAAAATTAGAGTCATTAGTGAAAGAGAAAAAGATCCCAGGAGTTGAATTCTTAGGTTACGTTAGTGAAAACAAAAAAATTGATTTGCTACATAATTGTGATATCTACTGTTCGCCTGCGATATTTGGGGAAAGTTTTGGTATCGTTTTGCTGGAGGCAATGGCGGCCGGCGCAGTCGTAGTAGCTGGCGATAACCCTGGCTACACCGCGGTTATGCAGGACAAAGGAAATCTTTCAATTATTAATCCTAGGGACACTCAAGCATTCGCAGGAAAATTAAAGTTATTGATGTTTGATAATGAACTCCGAGAGCTTTGGTTGAAATGGGCAAAAGTATATATAACAAACTATGACTATAAAAAAATTACCGACTCATACGAGCGTGTCTATAAAGATGCAATAGCGAAAAAGAAGCTTAACAAATGAAAGTTGGATTTGTATTAGATGATAGCCTAGATACCACCGACGGGGTTCAGCAGTATATATTAAATCTTGGGCTATGGATGACTCGAAAAGGGATAGAGGTCCATTATTTATGTGGATCAAGTAATCGGCAAGACATAGATAGACTGCATTCGTTGGCCTCTAAGATCCCTGTAAGATTTAATAAAAATAAACTTACAATACCACTACCTAGCTCATCAAGATCAATAAGAAAAGTTCTAATCAGAGAAAAGTTTGATGTGTTGCATATCCAGATGCCTTATAGTCCAATGCTTGCCGCAAGAATTATCCAACTGTCTCCCCCGCGCACAGCAATAATTGGGACATTTCATATCGCGCCTTTTTCAAAACTACACAAGTTTTCGACTTGGGCACTTGGTTACGTATTACGACCAAACCTCGGGTTATTTGATTCTGTAATTAGTGTTTCATCAGCGGCGCAACAAACAGCAAAATCAACATTTAATATTGATTCAAAAATTATCCCAAATGTAGTCGATTATTCAAGACTCAATATATCTAAAAATAAACCAGCCGATCAAAAAGATATCGTTTTTTTAGGTAGACTTGTAAAACGCAAAGGTTGCCTCGAACTAGTAAAAGCCTATGAATATTTACTCCAAAATCAAAAGAATATGATTGTTCCAAATCTTGTGATAGCAGGCGATGGCCCTGATAGGGCAAAAATTGAAAAATATATTACTAATAACAAACTAACAAAACACATTCAATTACTTGGTCGAGTAACAGAAGAAGAAAAAGCAAAATTGTTATCTGGGGCGAAAATTGCAGTGTTTCCATCGATTGGAGGCGAGAGTTTTGGTATTGTGTTAATTGAAGCTATGGCTTGTGGTTCTGGTGTTGTTTTAGGTGGTGACAATCCTGGATATAGTGAAGTTCTGCAGAAGAAGGATTACCTATTTAACCCCAAAAATGTAAAATTATTTGCATCAAAGCTTGAGGAATTTATCAATAGAGATCTTGCTAGTGATCATAAATTTCAATATGAACTAATGAAAAAATTTGATGTCGATATTGTCGCACCAAAAATACTAGATGAATATAATAGTGTAATTGCAAAAAAAGTTCATACATCCCATAATGTATTATAGATATGTTTAGTGACAAAAAAATAGTCGTCTCATTCACTTATAGAACAATCATAAGAGTCGTTGTTATTGGAGTATTGTCTATTCTGTGTTTTGCGTTTTTATCTAAAATTGCCAATATCATAATTCTGATTTTTATATCTGCATTTCTAGCTGTAGCTCTTAATCCAGCTGTAAGTTGGATTTCGAAACATCTAAAAAGCAAGAGCAGGGTCCGTGCGACAGGCGCAGCTTATGTTATGGTTCTGCTTCTAATCTCGTCGTTCTTAATTGTTGTCGTGCCTACGATTGCTTCGCAAACTACAACTTTTGTAAAGCATCTACCTGAAACATTTTCAAAATACACACAAGAAGACAGTACTGTACAAAAATATATACGTGAATATAACCTAGAAGATGATATTGATAGAGCCACTGTTAGTTTTAGGGATAGCTTTGAAGATGCAGGTAGTTCTGTATTATCGACTGCTAATAAAGTATGGACTGCAATAATCTCACTAATTATTGTCCTTACATTAACTTTTATGATGTTAGTTGAGGGTCCTGATTGGATTGCATATTCTTGGACGCTACAAAACCCTAAAGAGCTTCGTAAAAGAAAAAGACTACTTTCAAAGATGTACCGATTAGTTACCGGATATGTCAACGGTCAGTTGCTAATAGCTGTAATTGCCGGTACTGTTTCGTTATTTGCATTACTTGCGGCTAGTGCAATTTTTGGTGGCGATATAAACGCAGTTGTATTAGCGTTAATAGTGACCTTAACTAGCTTGATACCTATGTTTGGCGCTACTGTCGGTGCCTTTATAGTGGTGATATTATGTTCGTTTACGTCTTTACCACTAGCATTTGTTATGGCCATATTCTTTTTAACTTATCAGCAGTTAGAAAACATTACGATCCAACCATTAATTCAATCTTGGCAAAGCGAAATTAGTCCATTAACTGTTTTTATTGCCGCCTTAATAGGTGTTAGTGCGGGCGGAATAATTGGTGCATTTGTGGCTATTCCTATAGTTGCTTGTATTAGACTTGTTTTAGTTGAATATTTTGAAAACAGAACAACTGCTCAAAAAACGTTATCAAAAATAGATTAAGATAGTGTTCGCGACCAGATTTGTCCATGATCTGTATCACGTACGATAATCCCCTGTTTTTTTAGAACATCACGTAATCTGTCGGAGGCTTCAAAATCCTTAGCGTCTCTCGCTTCTTTTCTTTTTTGTAACGTGTTTTTCTGTTCTGTACTGATGTCACTTCTTCCGCTCAATGAAAGACCGAATGCTGAATCAAGAAAACTAAGAAACTCTATCAACGAAGGTATTTCGTTTTTGTGGATTGAATTACTAACGATATCATTTGAAATTTGCGCAAGAATGGCTAATGCCTCGGGGGTGTTCAGGTCATTAGCGAGTGCGTTAATAATATTGATTTTGTGTGCATACCTATTCATTTGTGCTTTCTTCGCTAAAGGTTGCCACTGCATATCAGCCATAGCAGTAAGTTCTTGCAATCTATTCTGAGCAGCTTGTAAATTATCCCAACTGAAATGAGCATCTGTTCGGTAGTGTGACTGCAAAACCAATAAGCGAAAAGCTATAACACTAAAGCCTTTGTTTTCGATATCCTCAAGAGTGTAAAAATTGCCCAAGGATTTTGACATTTTCTTACCGTTAACTAAATTAAAGTGACTATGAAACCAGAAATTTGAGAAAGGTTTACCGGTAGCTCCCTCGGATTGAGCAATCTCATTGGTGTGGTGGACAGGAATATGGTCAACGCCTCCGCCATGAATATCTAGTGTTTGACCGAGATATTTCATGCTCATGGCACTACACTCTAAATGCCATCCTGGGAATCCTTTGCCCCATGGGCTATCCCATTCCATGTCGCGTTTTTTTTCATCTTTAGTTTTAGGACTGAATTTCCATAACGCAAAGTCGCTAGGATTACGTTTTTGTTTATTTATAGCAACTCTAGCCCCTTCTTGTTGCCCCGATAATTTTATTCCAGCCAGTTTGCCATAATCAGGAAAAGTTGAAGTATCGAAATATACCCCGTCATCAATAATGTAGATATGCTTGTTACGTTTTAGCTTTTTAATTAATTCGATTTGTTCGGTAATATGATCTGTTGCTTTTGGTAGTTTATCAGGCTTCTCAATGTTTAGTCGCTCTAATCCTTGCTCAAAATATTGTGTATATTTTTTTGCAATATCCCATGCAGTTGTTCCTTCTCTTTTTGCTCCTTTTTCTAACTTGTCTTCACCCTCATCTTCATCACTAACTAGATGTCCGACATCGGTAATGTTCATTACCCAAGATGTATTGTAACCTGCAAGTTTAAGCATTCTATTAAGTTCATCGTATCTAATGAATGTGTACCAATTTCCGATATGAGGAAAATCATAAACAGTTGGTCCGCAACTATAAAAGCCGACTTTCTTTGGGTTTATCGGATAGAAATCTTCAATGTTTTTTGTGGCTGTGTTGTATAATCTTATTTTATCCATGACTTCTGCTTATTAAATGTTTTTGTACTATTCTAATTATGTCTGATTTAAGATCTTTTAGTTGTATAGGACTTTGAATTTTGAAACCCGAAGCATATTCATGCCCGCCACCGCCGAGTTCTTCGGCAATCATTGATGCTATTCCATAACCTTGATTACATCTGATTGAGCCAGTAATGTGCCCATCGTCATATTGCTTAACCACTAAAGCTATACCAACACCGTTAATCTGGAGCATATCAGTCTGTATTAGAGGAGCTGGATTATACAGGGGGCTGTATTCAATGATTTCGTTTTGAGGTATAACTACGAATGCTAATTGATTGTCGATTAGTAGTTCTGTCCGATCGATGAGTCTAGATTTGTATTTAAATATAACGGGCTCCATTTTAGACATATTGCGACGTTTATCCTCTAAGGCTGGTCTATCTACGCCCAGTTCTACAAGATCTGCTAGTAATCTATAAGTATCGGGTGATGCCAAATCGTTGGTGAGGCCTTGAGTATCGCTAAGTATAGCCGACATAATATTTAAACCCGATATTTTGTCGATTGGCCAATTCAGCTCTTTTGATAGCTTGAAGACGAGTTCTCCGGTCGAGGATGAGGACGGGTCGGTTATCTCTACTGTTGCAAAATCAATATCATTTTTTGTTTCAGCGTGATGGTCTAATACTATACATGGCTTGGATTTAACCCAACTAGCTGAATTACTTTCTTGAAGTTTTTGTAGTAGGGTGATTGTAGATGTATCGACAATAATACTTGCATCAAAACTACTCGGTATTTCATTGTTTACTCTGTCCCAACCATTATGGTACTTAAGATAACTTTGAACAGAGACACTACAATACATAATCGGTTCTTTGCCTAGTTTATGCAGTATTTGTTCAAGAGCAAGACTACTGGCTAGACTATCCCCATCTGGATTGTCGGCTTGGATTATCAGTATGATCTTTGCCTGCTTTATTATCTCGTCAATTTTTTTAATATCATTTTTGTTCATAAAGCCTGCCTGTCTTGTAGAGCGCTAGTTAAAGTTATTTGGTCTGCATATTCTAAGTCTACTCCAATTGGCAACCCTCTGGCTAAACGAGTAATCTTGACAGGCCGATTGCCGATTTGCTGTTGAATATATAAAGCGGTCGACTGTCCTTCAACGCTTGAATTAGTGGCCAATATTATCTCTTTTACTTTATCGTCATCTATTCTTTGAACAAGCTCTTTTATATGGAGTGATTCGGGTGAAATGCCATCGATAGGTGATACTAAACCTCCGAGTACATGATATGTGCCATTAAAATGGCTAGTATTTTCTAGTGCCACCACATCAAACGGCTCTGCGACGACTGCTATAACCTGCTTGTCTCTAGAAGGATTAGTGTATAAATCGGAAAATTCTTTAGTGCTTTCAATTAACGCGAAGGTTTTTTTGCATAATTTTATGTTTTTATGAAGATTATTTAGGCTGTCTGACAGTTTTGTGCTTTTTGAATTATCGGACCTAAAAAGATAATACGCAAATCTTTCCGCAGACCTTGGCCCAACTCCCGGTAATGCGCTGAATGCTTCGATGAGGTCTGTTAACGCTGGCGGAATTACTTGCATAATATAATTACGATTTTTCGGATTATAAGCCCAAATCGCCTAAGGCGCCCATCATTGGCTGCATTTTTTCGGCAGCTATTTTTTGACTCTTTGATATAGCGTCTTTAACTGCTTCTTCGACCCATTTTTCAAGTTGCCCTATGTCATCTAAATCAATTGACTCTGGGTCTATATGGATTTTTTTAATTTTTTGTTCTCCAGTAATTTCTACTTGAACCGCACCTTCTCCTGCTTCTACGGTTATTACTTGTTTTGAAAGTTCTTTTTGAAGTTTTTTTACTTTAAGTAACATTTTAGCTTGGTCAAATTTGCTCACATCATCTCCTTTAATCTAATTTGTATTTATATTGTAACAAACTCTTACGGTGTTTGTGTGCGAAAAACTGCTTGTGTAGCAGGGGTATTAGGCCAAACTACAAAATATCTCTTAGCGTGGTAAGCCCCTACGAATATTAACGATATAATAAAGATTATAACTCCGATATTCTTTGCTAATGAATTTTTTGGAAATATAGTAAACCATTGTTGAAGTATCAAAGCTACACCATAACTCGCGACAATAAAAATCAATGGTAATATAAGTCCGAGCAATGGTATCCCTGCGAGCGAAATTAATAGAACTGAGAATAAAACGGCTATCACTATCTGTTTTATATTTTTTTCACGCAGTTTGAAATACATTGCGTATACACCCAGCAGAACTAAAGCGCAACTATACAAATCAAGTAAAGGTAATCTACCGATATTAATCAGTGGATCAAATGGTCCTTTAGCAAAAAGGAAAATCGGAATAATCGCTAACCTTTTTAACCATTCAATTGGCATAAATGAATTTGGCAATCCCGATAAAGTTAATAACAAATCTGAATTTTTTATTATTGCTAAAATTAAAGGAATGATAACGATTAATGCGGTAGTCAATAGAATCGACAGTTGTTTAAGTTGAAGTTTTTCCTTTTTCGATTTAAGGCCGAAGATTAACATCGTCATAAAAATTAGAAAAACACTTGGAATATACAAAGACAGACCGATTAGGATACCAGAAAATACACTGGATAGTTTTGTTTTTTCAATTTTAATAATATCGCGGGCACTCAGCAGTACTATGATTGTGCCAAGCGGTAACAAAACTATTGGTAGCGCTAGCCTAGAATTATGCAAAAACCAACTACTAGATGCTAATAGTGCCGTAGATATTAAGCTTACTCTAAGGGTTTGGTATTTTCTTATGTATAGATAGAAACATAAGACTGTTATTAATCCAAAGAACGAAGAAATCGATCTATATATGGTTATTGAGTCAAAGTTAAGCAAGCTAGCTAACAAAAATAATATTTTTTGTGGAGCATTGATTGGATTTGAGATTAATTCATTAACGCTGTTGGTAGAATTAATATATGATATTTCCCTGTTTGATACCCCTGGTGGAATAGAACTTAAATTATAAAATAAAAATGCTAGAATACCGATTACAAATAATGTTAATCCGGCGATTTTTAACCAATTCTTAGTATCTCGTTTGTCGGTTTTGTCCATATTATTTATGTTTATTATAGCATCGTGATGATCTTATTCATCCGAAAATGGTTGGTCGTGTTTTTTATCCAGAGATCTAAAACGTTGTCTTTCTTTATCGAAGAATAGTTCAACGCTGCCTGTTGGCCCGTTCCTGTGTTTTTTAATAAATATGTCGGTTATATTTCGACGATCTGAATCTGCTTTATAATAGTCTTCTCGGTACATAAACGCGACCACGTCTGCATCTTGCTCGATTGATCCTGATTCGCGGAGATCGGCTAATTGAGGAATTTGAGGGCTTCTGCTTTCTACTGATCGACTAAGCTGGCTTAAAGCTATAACGGGTACGTTGAGTTCTCTAGCTATTCCTTTAATACCACGAGAAATTTCAGATATTTCTTGGACTCTATTACCTTCGTTATACCTACCGCCACCGCTCATTAATTGTAGGTAATCAATAATTATTAATCCAATTGGTCTTTTATGTGCTTCACGTCTTGATTTTGTCCTCAAGTCGCTAACTGTAATTCCTGGGCTGTCGTCAATATATATCGGAGCCTCACCAAGAGTTCCCATTGCTTGTCCAATCTTTTCAAAGTCCGAGTCTGTGAGGTTTCCAGTCCGGAGCGCCCAGGCATCAACACCGGATTCCATAGCTAGTAATCTATCGACAAGCTGTTCCTTACTCATTTCGAGGCTGAACACCAAAACTGGTTCGCCTGACTTAGAGGCTATATTATGCGCCAAGTTTAGTGCAAGCGCAGTCTTTCCCATTGAAGGTCTGGCGGCCAATATAAATAAATCTGATTTTTGAAGACCGGCTAGAATTTTATCTAAGTCTCTAAACCCAGTCGGGACTCCTCTAATTTTCCCTTTGTCTTTATGAAGCTCGTCTAATCTATCAAAACTTTCGGTCAAGATTTCTTCTAGACTGACGACATTTTGACCTACATATTTGTGGCTTGTTTCGAATAATTCCTTTTCCGATTGTTCAATTAGTTCTTGTAGGTTCTTAGTTTCGTCATAACCAAGATTAACAATATTTTGACTATTTTGGATTAATCTACGACGTAGAGCTTTCTGAGAGACAATCTCTGCATATTGATCAACGTGGGCGGCAGTTGGTACGTAGTTAGTTAATTCGCTCAAATATGACGAGCCACCGACTGAATCAAGTAAATTGTGAGCCTTTAGTTGATTAGTTAGGGTTAATACATCTATCGGGCTGTGTTTGTCGTATAATATTTTTACATTTTCGTAAATTACTTTATGTCTGTCGTCATAAAAATCTTCAGGGTCTAGCTGATCGGCAATTTTAATAATCGCATCACTGTCGATAAGTATTGCGCCTAATAAGCTTGCTTCTGCGTCAGTGTTTTGAGGTGGTATTCTAGGATTATTATTGTTTGGGTTCATTTATTCGTCCAATACTTCCCCACCGCCAAAAACTTTTGTTATTGTCTCTAGTGTATCAGAAGATTTTGTGACACTTTCTTTTTCAGGTTCTTTGGTGACGATACTGGGATTGGTGACAAAATTTAGTGCGTAATCATTTTTTGATATTTTGTTAATGGTGTCGCTTATTATTGTTTTATTTCTAGGTTCACTACAACGCCTTTTATGAAAATCATGTTTAAAACTAAGGGTTATGGTTTTTCCATCAATATTGGCTTCTGCCATTCTGGCTACGCCGTATAACGAATTGTACTTACCCTTCAAGTCAGAAATAACACTGTCCCATAAATCTAATTCATTATCTGCTTTTTTGTTACTAATTTCGCTTTTTTCCTTAACTTGAAAGTCTGCTTCGTTTGACTGCTTGTTTTGTTTTTCTGGTTGTTTTTTTATAGATATTATTGGGGTATCTTTATTATTATCATCAAGCCAGGTAGCTTCTAGTAAGATTAGTTCTAGACGAATACTTGGATCTGCTGACTTTTGGACTGTTAAAAGTTCGTTCAATAACCAAAATAATTTCTTTTTTTGAATTTGATTATCGCCTTTACGAATCGAATCACGCATTTTTTCAATTAAACTATCTGCTATTACTGTTGGGTCTAAACTTTGTTTGGATATTTGATCGATTGTAGCAAGGATTCCGGCGAGGTTATTGACTGATATGTCATGAATTATGCTTTGAATAATCGTAGTAGGAGCTGAACCGATTGCACGTTGAATCGTATCGACAGTAATTTTGTTTCCAGATGAGCCGAGCTGATCCAATAAGCTTATGCTGTCACGGAAGCTACCTCTCCCATGTTTTGCGATTAATTCTAGAGCTGACTTATCGATATTAATCTTTTCTTTTTTTGCAATATTTTCCAAATGATTTATTAGATCTGATTCTGGAATTGGATTAAAGTTGAAATGTTGGGTTCGACTAATAATTGTTTTTGGTAATTTGTGGATTTCTGTAGTTGCCAGTATAAAAATAACGTGAGATGGAGGTTCTTCTAAAGTTTTCAATAAAGCATTAAATGCTTCTCTTGTTAACATGTGAGCTTCATCGATAATATAGACTTTATATTTTGATGAAGTAGGAGCAATCATAGCCTTTTCTCTCAAATCTCGGATTTCATCTATCCTGCGATTACTGGCTGCGTCAATCTCGATAATATCGACGTAATTATCGGTTACGTCAGCATTGTAGGGCAAATTATTGACCGAGTGCGCGACTATCCTGGCAATACTAGTTTTACCTGTTCCGCGTGGTCCTGTGAATAAATACGCATGACTAATGTGTCCAGATTTAATGGCATTACCAAGAGTTTCGGTTATGTGTTTTTGGCCAACAATCTCATCAAGAGATTTTGACCGATATTTTCGGTATAGTGCTTTCCCCATCGGACTATTTATTATACGTCAATTAATCTTGGATTATGATTGTATAAAATACACTATCGATTGTTTAAATATGGATAATTTAATAACAAAGATATTGCCAAATCAATATAACTAAAATATCAACAATTTATAGTGCGGCTTCTAGTGCTGCCCATTCGGCGTTGTCGTTACTTTCTGGAACATTAATACTAACTTGATCGCCAGGTTTAGCCTTAAAGTAGGTTACACTAGCAAGCAATACTCGGTATTTTTGTTTATCTACATTTACAAAATAATGACCACTTTCCATTACAAGCGTACCGACTTTTTGTGTTCTTGCGACTGGTCCAATTTGTTTATACAAAAACGCCCCATCATCGGCTATTGTTAGTTTTAAAATATCGCCTTCAACGAGTTTAGATTTTGAGGCATAGTTCGCGGGAACTGGGTATGTCTTGCCATCGCTACCGACCATGTTCTGTCCGTCAAAGACGCCTTCTATGATCTTTCCGGCGATATCTTCACTCGGAATCACTGGGACACTTTCGTCGTCACCTATAAGGCTAACAAGCAGCTCCTTCGCAGCCGCTAAACTAGTTTCAGATTCCTGAAGTAAGACTTTTAGTCGTTTTATTTGTTTGTCTGATACATCCGCCATTTTGTTTTGTCTCTTTAATTGTACTTTTTATTATCCTTAGTACTATAACCATTAAAATATCATTATTGACTTAAATAGTCAAAATGCCTGTGGACAACTTAAGTTATATTTGTACTTTAATTATCGAGTATTAAGCTAGTTCAACTGTTGCGCCAGCATCTTCTAATGCTTTTTTAGCGTTTTCAGCATCTTCTTTTTTAGCTTTTTCTAGTACTGGTTTTGGAGCACCGTCAACTACAGCTTTTGCTTCGCCTAGACCAAGTCCTGTTATGTCTTTTACAGCTTTAATTACTGCAACTTTTTGAGCTCCAGCGTCTTTTAGAATAACGTCGTATTCAGATTTTTCTTCTTCGGCTGGTGCGTCGCCACCAGCTGGTGCTGCTGCCATTGCTACGGCAGGTGCTGCAGCGCTAACGCCCCAATATTCTTCTAGAAATTTTACAAATTTACTAATTTCTAATGCTGACATTTTGTCTAGTTCTGCAACTAGTTTTTCGAACTCTTTTGGAGTTTCTACTTTTTTGTCTTCTACTGTGTTTGCTTCTTCGCTCATTTTATTTCTCCTATTGTTTTATTACTTTAATTAATTGCATCTGCTCTTGCTTGAAGAACATTGAGTACTCCTCTAACATTGCCTGATAGTACATTCATGAATCCGCTAAGTGGAGCGGCAATCGTTCCAACTAACTGTGCTCTTAATTGATCTTTGCTTGGCAATGCGGCAAGCGCTGCCACATCATCAGCGTTAATCAATTGACCATCTGATGTTATCCCCCCGACGAATTTTATGCTTGGGTTCTTTTTAGCAAAATTAGCCAAGCTTTGTGCAGGTGCAACTTCGTCGACAG
The DNA here is from genome assembly GCA_964584895.1 of uncultured Candidatus Saccharibacteria bacterium. GTDB lineage: Bacteria > Patescibacteriota > Saccharimonadia > Saccharimonadales > JAGQNJ01 > DAISWO01. The sequence goes on along the minus strand of CAZPAW010000002.1, from coordinate 164,728 downwards.
AGTTAAAGGCGTAAAGTAACTGTCCATTAACGGTACTTGTATCTATAGAGCTAAATCGCTCGTTAGACTTCATAGCTTTAATAACAAGACGGTTTTTTACTACCTTTACTAGAGTTTCACTTTCTCTAGCCAATTTTCGTAGTTCTTGTAATTGTTTTACGCTTGTATCTTTGTACTCTGCGATAACAGTTAGTTTTGAAGTTTCAAGCAAGTTAGACACCTCTTCAACAATATCTTTCTTTTGATCTTTTGTTAAAGCCATATCTTCCTTTCTTTAATTATTTTTAATATAAATGTTCGAAGACTAAAAAAGTCTTTGGGCTACCAAAGACTTTTAAAAACGTACGATACAAAAAGTTGATGTTTTTGCCTCGGCGATATGATTAAGTCGATTTGACCATCGCTGTCTTTGGTAATTAACATTATTATCTTAACAGAGTTATGATGCAGCGTCAATTAGTTTTAGTTCTGGGACGTCCGTGCATCCAGCCCTGCCTTGTGATACATTCCTAGATTTTTTTATCCGATTAGTAAGTATAGGCTTTTCAGGTAAATCGCGTTCATTAATAGCCAACAAAGCTGCTCTTGCAAAAACATCCGCTTCAAAATAGGTATAAGGACTGTTTACGGTAGATGCTCTTGCGTATAAAAATTCAACTGAGCTTGTGGCCACTATTAGTTGACTATCATTAAAGCCACTTATCATAAAGTCTGCAAGCTGTTGAGTAACTAATTGCCGCTCTTGTAATCCTAATTCACGTAAATCAATTGCAGCTTCGTGATCAGGTGTGCTGTATTCTAGACTATTGTGATCAAAACTCATTATCTACTCCTTATTATTTAAAAACCCCGCTGGTTGCGGGGTTCGTTAGCTTATAAATATTAACACTACTCCGCGTTTACGGTTCCTTCAATAATTTCAATAATTATTATCTTGCCCATGTTTTTTATCCTACTATTATATGAAAACCTGTCAAGCTATTACCTCGACTATTGAGTGTGTCGGAGGTGTTATGACATCTGGGGCTATTGTGTCCCTATCATTCCCAGTATAAGAAATACCGTAACCTCGTATTGCGGGTTTTCCAATTGCTTCTGATGCCGCTGGAAGAATTCTTTCAATTCTCACGACATTATCTGGCTGAATGCCCCCATCTCCGTGTCCTGTTTCTCCTTCTATTGAAAATCTCATATCTACTCCTTCTTATATTTAATTTATGCCACGTTTATTAGTTCTATTGCCATTGAACCACTGTTATTTGGCACAATTGGCTGTCTGGGTAACGACGAACCGCTATTCCCTTCTTCATCTGAGAATCTGCAGGTGTTCCTGAGTTCTAAATAATTCACGATTGGATCAATTTCGCTAGAATCAATGTAATATCGAGTTGCTCGTTTCACAATTCCACTCATTAATACAGTGTGGTCATCTTCTGTGGTTATTTTTTCTTGAACACTTGCTTTAGATGATTCTAAATATGCCATCGACATAGCGTATAAAACTCCTTTAAAGTCGAAAATACTCATACTTGAAATTTCATCGACTTCAGTCTCGCGAATACTAGTTTTATTCCTAGAACCTATAATTGTGGTTTTTGGGGTGCCACTGACAGTGGCGAGTGAATAACTGGGATCTGGTGTGAATACTAGCTTGTTATGATTGTTCCTATATTCTTTAGTTATTTCCATATTTTTCTCCTTATAAATTAAAAATCGGCTTCGTTGAAGCCGTCTGATGTCGGTTGTGCTAGAAGCGAGATGTTCGCTTAGGCTTCAACCATGTTGAAGCACAACCCTTGTAGGCCGAGGAGTAAAATCTGTTGCTTCAACGTATTTGTAGTCATTAGATATATAATTTATCACAAAAAAAATTCTTGACAAGTTATTTTTGTAGGAGTAATTTTAAATGCGGTATGAAAAATTTAATGCAACCAGTTAAATATAGCCACAAAGCAATGCTCGCAGATCGCGTGATCATTTGTAGCGATATGTACGGAGGCCTGTTGCAATAAAGCAATAAATAATGAAAGATCAGCCTCCCATCAGCGGAGGTTTTTTAATGAGGAAATTATGTCACTAATTAGGTTACCTAACCCAAGCGATTCGGTTGAGACTCTTGGAGCAAGAATGGGTAAAGATGTTGCCGAAAATCTTGGTCGGATATTAGACGGTTATGCACCAAAAAGATCAATTCTTGGGTATTTTGCTGTTGGATACAACCAGATACATTCTGTTGCCCATGAAGTTTTTATCGACGAAGCCGATATTATGCCTCGTCTAGATGACCCAAGTCTCGTTTTAGCCATTGGTGAGATGGTTTTATCCGTTGACCGTGTTTTTAATGAAGAGGGTGCTCTTATGGAAGTAACTTATAGAATGCCTAACCCAGATCTCTAAGTTTGAATTGGGTGTAGCGTTCAGCTGCCAATCTAGTTAATTCAGGATCCTCATCTTTATTAACAAATTTCATTGCTGCGCCGATTGATGGGTGAACTTCGCATAACCGATCGTGCATTTGTTTTACTAGCCTTCTATAGCCTGGATGCCCTTGAGGAGCGGTGCGTAGTTCGTGTAGGTGAAAAGCCTCCCTAGCGTTGTATGTAACCTTCCAACGCATTCTGTGGCCGAGCAAAGTAGCATATTGTGCCTCTAGTGCGTATCCTGCCTGCTGTAAATCACTGTAGAGCTTGAGACTAAGATCAAAACTTTGCTCAAAAATATCACTAAGACCTGCTTTTTCGACTAATTCTGGTACTTCGTAGCCATATCTAGGCGTAAGTTGTTGCCACTCTAGGTCATCGACTATTCGATGACGTTGTAGGTCGCGAAATATTCCATAATCACAGACTATGTCCCAACTGTAATGGGCCTTTTCTAGGGCTCTGCCCGGCTTATGGCGTCGATTCAACCTCTCTCCCATATAAGCATCAAAAACCTCTTGTTTACGCTTAAAAGGCCACTCAGCGACATTTTTACGAATATCTTCGAGCGACAGAGAGCTTTGATCATATAACATGTCCGCTACCAGATCGAACTCATTTTTTGGCCAGTAATCAGTTAGAACGGCGTCTTGGTTTGAGCCAACGTTGGTGTTCGGAAGGTAGGCTTCTGAAAGTTGACTTATCTTTTTTGCTGTATTTGCTCTATAGGCAATATTCGCACCACCTCTTTCTGGCTTATCGGCACGTTCTAAAAATGCTGGTAAAACCTTTCTGGATTCTGTTAGGATTTTGCTTCCTGTAATCCTCGCTTCTGCAAGCTCATCACTTTGCAAGTGCATAATTAAGCTTTCTAAGGCTTGCCCAGAAGCATATATTCCTACAGTCGATTTCGTGGCTACCGGTAGTACTGCTCTTATTGCATCACATGCTTGAGCTCTCGTTGCGCCTTTCCAGGCAATATCTTGTTCTGATGCTGGCACGGATGATTGATTCCTAACGTAGTCCGTTAGGTCGCTGGCGAGTTTTGAATAATTGTCAAATAGTTCGTCCATTGTTTGCTCATAAACTTGCTTTGTTTGATTGTCTAATTCTGGAGGGGTGTAGTATTTGTAGCGTCCATTTTTGTCTTTTTGGTCAAAATATATATATCTAGTTGATTGTTCTAGATAGGAAGCTAATCTTCCCCATTCTAGTTTTTTTGTAAGCAAATTTGATGCTTCTTCTATAACTAGATGTTGACCGACTAGTTGCTGTACAGAGTCATCGCCATACGCAGTTATGACACGTTTCAATAGGCCTTCATCTTTACCTAGATTCTTCGCAAATTCGTCTAAAATCGTAACGCGCATATCATCACCACGACGACTTAGTCTAGCCATGGCAGCTGCAGCCGTAATTGGTGTTAGTTTTTCGCCTGTGAATGCATAGACATTGTCATCTGTGTTTGTAATGGCGCCTTCGAGAAATTCTTTACCGGCGCTTGTGATAGAGTATGATCCATTTTGATTCTTTATGACATAATCAGCATCTGTTATATCCGGATTTGGTTGGTTGTTAATTGGCAGTCTAGGCATAATCTTTTCCCATAACAAACTAAATACATCATCAGGTGATAAAATTATGCCGTTTCTAGAGCAATCGATTCTTACAAAATCTTTAGGAAAAAGCTCGCACATATCACGGTAAACTTCGATTGATTTTTTTATATGATCAGGATCAACTTCGTGGACGTCTTTTTTATTCACATGAGTGCTAGACTCTTGTTTGATACTAAGCCGGGATGATATTACATCAAATGGATTATTAAGGACAAAACTAATATCAGGTCGAGGAATCCCTAGCGTCCCGAATTCGAGATTGTCTAACCAAATAAAATATCCTTTGCGTTCGGCTGGATTATTAAACTTTGTACCTTGATGCGCCATGTTTGATCCTACGAATCTATCGCACAAAACAATTTTTCCATCGTTAAGCGCTTTGTTAATCTCAGACGACGCTTCATACCTGTCCAAAGCATAAAATAATGAGCTAGAATAAGGGTTTACTTGATCGCCTGTTCCGTAGGCTCCGCCAAGATATTGTCGGATAAAATAACTTGACGGTTGATCATAGCGCGGAAAATGAATTGGCACTACTTCGTGTCCAAGTTTTTCTAGGTGCTTCTTTAATAAATTGTATTGAGTGCTTTTGCCCGATCCATCGGTGCCTTCAATAACGATAAATATTCCTTTATTTGTGTTGGTATTATCTCCCCCACCAAAGTTATGGCGGTCGTTAATCACCTTTTAGTCCCTTTATTTTCACTGGGAGCGATCTTTTGTCTTTGTAAGCTTTAGGTAACATTTGGCTAGGCTCCCATTGCCTTATTAATGTTTCTAAATCTGTTCCTGATTGGTATTTACCACTAAATCCATTCTCTCGGCCTTCGCCGTAGTTACCGTCTACCTGCCCTGTGTCATGAAAAACAGCTTGTCCAATGCGTTCGCCAACCGGCAATAATACGATTTCTTTATGGTTTAGGTTATATATTTCTAAGGTTAATCGGTTTATGTAGCCAGGGTCAACCCATCCGGCATCAAAGCAGACTGCAATCCCGTTACGTCCCCAGCTAGATCGAGATTTTAGTTCGTACGCTCCGGGTGGTTTTATGCCAAAAAACTCGTGGGTATGTGCAAGTATTCGCTCGCCGGGTTTGATAGGGATAACTGGATGATCTATCGGAATACCTTTTAATGGTTTTGCGCCGTTTTGGTCGCACCATTGTTTGTGAGGCACTGCTTTATGTGGGCCCTCGAAATATCTTTCAACATCAGATTCGTCGAAAGGATTGTAAATTGTGTGATCTCCCGCTCGTTCTGTTCGGTAATAGTAAAATCCTAGCGTTACATCAAGACTGGCGTGGGCAACATGTTTTGGATTAAAAGGGGTACAAACTATATGACCATAGTTAATCGCTTGTTTGATCTGAGTATTGCTATATACAGACAACTTTCTACCCTCGCTTAGTGATGACTATATTGTACTTTGCAAAAGCGAGACTAAACAAGTAAATAATGATTATTACAACATCATTTTTACAATCAGCTTTACTTTATTGCGTTAAACTTCTTAAGCTAAAATTTTTTTAAATAATACTGTTAGCTAGTTTGATGCTTGGGCCCATAGAAGTGCTGATATATACAGATTCTACGTAAATGCCTTTTGTTGAAGTTGGTTTTGCGCTCTTTATACTAGCGAGTATAGTTTTTATATTTGTTATTAAGTCTTTATCGCTAAAGCTCACTTTGCCTGTGGCAATATGAACGATTCCCGTACTATCAACACGATACTCAACCTTACCGCCCTTAGATTCGTTTACTGCTTTTGAAACATCAGTTGTTACCGTGCCGCTTTTTGGATTTGGCATTAGACCTCTAGGCCCTAGATCTTTAGCGTATTTGCCAAGCCTAGCCATCATTTTTGGAGTAGATATTAATACATCAAAATCGAACTGTCCTTTATCAAGACGTTGCAAAAAGTCATCTTCACCAACAATGTCAGCACCAGCAGTTTTTGCTTTTTTAGCATCTTCTGGTTCAGCAAATACCGCGACCACTACTTTTTTACCTGTTCCGGCGGGCAAGACAATGCTTTCTCTGATGTTTTGGTCAGCATGTTTTGGATCGACGTTTAGTCGAACGTGTAGCTCTACCGAGGCGTCAAACTTAACAGTGCTAGTTTTTCTTGCTAGTGCAACAGCATCGTTTAGGCTGTATTCAGTATTCTTATCAATTAGTTTATAACTTTCACGATACTTTTTACCTTTTCTTTCATGATGTGGTCTTGCCGGTTTTTGAACATTTTTTGGTTTAGACTCTTCTGCAGTTATTTGCTCTTCTTTATGCTTTTGACGTTCGATTTTTTCTAGTTTTTCTTGTTCTTCTTTAATACCTTTTGCGCTATGTTTACCGGCTTTTTTGGTGGTTACTTTAGCTTTTTCTTTATCGATAATTTCTTTGGCTTCATTTTCTACAATTTCTTTATCGGCCTTTTTAATGGATTCAAGAATTTCTTTTTCTTGTTCTGGTGTTTTTTTAATTGTTTTTTTGGCTTCTGCCATAGTGGCTCCTTTCGTGGTAATAACGGCTATTCGACGGCCTCCCACAGTTTATTAATTATTAATCGACAATATGTGGGTCGTCAAAAAATTTTTCAGGGAATTGTGTCTGTTCTCGTTCTGCTGATCTCATTGTTATTTCAGCTATCCATTGTTCTTTTTCATCGGGTCTAAGAGTTTGTGGGTCAACAAATTCAACTTCTGTAATCTTACCTGTCGTCTGATTTAAACCGTAAACAAGCCGATCTAGTCTCTTTAGATGGCTCAACGCTGTTCTATCCTGGTGGTCTTTCCATAATCTTTGTAGTTGATCGACGGTATCTTGAAAATCGCTTCCAGAAAGCGTAGTAGATGCAGCGCGTATCGTATCAGCGATTTCATCTGAATCCATACGTAAGCGAGTAGTAATTTCGTTTGCATCAGTTGTAGCTGCGGAATATCTACCCACAATAATTTATCCTATCTCCACGCCCATGCTTCTAGCTGTGCCGGCAACCATTTTCTTTACCGCTTCGATATCTTCCGTATTCATGTCATTGGCTTTAATTTCGGCAATTTCAGTCAGCTGAGCATCAGTTAGTTTTTTACTAATTTTCTCAGTGTTTGGCTTGCCGCTACCTTTGTCGATACCTAGTTTTTGACGAATCAAATCATCTGTAGGCTCGGCGACTACTCTAAAATCCATGCTTCTATCATCATAAATCTGAATATGCGCTGTAACTGTGCCTTTTAACTCACGTGTTTGTTCGTTAAACGGTGTAACAAAATCCATCATATTTACGCCGTACTGACCTAGGGTTGAACCTACTGGAGGTCCGGCACTAGCTTTACCAGCTGAGATTTTCATCTTTAAATTTGCTGTAACTTTTTTTGCCATATAATTCTCTCCGATATTTTGTTGTCTGTTGAATGTAGCCTGTTGTCAGTTATTTCACAGATAACTGGATACAGTCTATTTAGTACTACGATATTTCGTCGTTGTGCGTAACTAAATAAGTTTACTATATATCACCCCTGTTGTCCAGACCTTGTTCGTTACGAATTATCGTCCTAACTTCGATTGCTGGTTTAACAATATTAACGACTCCTGATATCGCAAAAACTGCTCCGGCAATCTTAGATAAAACATCTCCACTTTGTGTAATCATTTCAGAACCAAGAAGTACCGCTCCTAATCCCGAAAAAATTTGAGTATTTAAAAAAAGTTCGTGCTTCGTAAAACTTAGATACTTTCTTTCGCTCTGTCCAGAATCCATCGGTTCCATAATTTTGCGTATAACTATACTCGCTTAACCTGCAAACTATCAAGTTCCACCGGGGTTTCACGGCCAAACATGTTCACTAGTACTTTTAGCTTACCTTTTTGCACATCAATTTCGTTAATTGCACCGTCAAAACCTTTAAATGGTCCATCGATAATGTTAACTACTTCGCCAACTTTGAAGTCAATTTTGTGTTTTGGCTCTTCTCGGCCCATTCGTTTCATAATCTTTTCAATTTCTTCGTATGACACTGGTGTTGGCTCTGTGCCAGTACCAACAAAACCCGTTACATTAGGCGTATTTCGTACGATGTACCATGCATCTTCAGTTAATTTCATCTCTACGAGGCAATAACCTTGAAAAATTCGTTTTTCTACAACTTTTCGTTTGCCATTTTTTACTTCAATCATTTTTTCTTTTGGTACTAGAATTTGAAAGATTTTGTCCTTCATATCCAGACTGTCGGCACGCTGGCGGATGCTTTCTGCAACTTTTTCTTCGTATCCACTATATGTGTGGATTGCGTACCATTGTTTTGTAGTGTCGTATCGTTTTGTCATTATTTCTCCAATATTAATATTCTAAATAATTTATCAAGTCCATAATCAATAATTGCAATAGCTAATCCAAAAACAATCGCAAATATAAAAACTGCTATAGTTAGCTTGATTGTTGTTTTGCGATCTGGCCAAGTTACTTCTTTTAACTCTTTCCAACTTTCTCTAAAGTAGCTCGGGATTAGCCTTGGTCTTTTAGCTAAAAACCGACCAACTTTGTTATCTGGCAATGGTATATTAAATTCCTTTTTGCCTTTTGAATAAGCGTTTTTTAAAGGTTTCGACACGTTATTGGCGCTAGTTTTTAAGCGACGTTTTTTGGGTGTTTTTGACGCACTGTCGTCAATAGTTTGACGTAGTGATTTTGCTTGTTTCGACTTCGGCGTTTTACTCAAATTGTGCCTCCTATTAAAAAACACATACATTTATAGTATGTGCTGTCTATGTCAATAATACCAGAGTTATGTTTTTGGTTCAATAGCGGTATTTAAATTCGGAATATTTACTGTAAAAATCGATCCATTATCTAGTTCGCTTTCGACAGTTATCTGTGCATGTATAAGTTTGGCTAGTTTCATCGTAACGTAAAGCCCTAGACCTGTGCCGTTTGTTTCGCGGGTTCTATAATCTTCTGATCTAAAAAATTTATTAAAGAGCTTTTCTTTATCCGCTTTTCCAATCCCAATCCCAGTATCAATTACATTAAAACAAACCCCATCTTTTGTCGGCTTTGCCATAATCTGGATATACCCTTTTTGAGTATATTTAATTGCGTTTGTTATAAAGTTTTGTAATATTTCTGTCACATATAGTTTGCTCGAATGTAGAAGTTCGAGTTGCGGATCTAAATCGAGCTTTATCGATAAGTTCTTTTCTTCTGCATTAGGTTTGTAATTTGAGACTAACTCGTTAACTAGATCATGTACATTAATTGGTTCTATCTGGACATCCAACTTTCCTGTCTCTGCCCGTGATAATGTCGACAAATCATTTATCATATCGCCCAAATATAATACTTGGTCATGAGCGAGCTTTAAGGCTTCCTTAATCTTTGCTATGTCTCCAGTTTTGTCTGCGATTAGTTGAGCGTTACCAATATTACCTTCGGTAATTGCAATCGGTGTCCGGAGTTCGTGGCTTACGACGCTAATAAATTCATCGCGTTCTTCTTCTAAAGTTTTCTCTCTAGTAATATCTCTTAACAAAATCACGTAACCAAGCATGCCTTCGTGCCCATAGCCAAGTCGGACTGGCGCAATGCTTATATATAGATTAATTGTACTTTTGTCTGGGTATAGTAGTAAAAAATCTCGATTGAAATATGAAGTTTTAATACTATGGATTAACTGTCTTATGTTAATAGAATTCTTGTTTTTATCAATAATATTAATCACATCAGCAATGAATAAATTGTTTAAGGGCGTGTTTTTATCTAGTATGTTGAGTGCCGCTCCGTTGTATAGAACGATTTTTTGATTTTCATCTACTGCAATCACGCCATCGCCCATGCTGTTGATTAGGCTTTTTAACCTTTCATGGTCAATTTGTTGTATATTCTGGGCCGTCTTTGAAGGCTCTTTATCCATGATTAACATTATGGCACATTATTTTATAATTCTAATCCTTATCTGAGCTATATCCCATATGCTTCAGGCGAATGATCTTTTATCGCTTGTTTTGCTGTCTTGTAGTCTGGATATATTGATTCGACGACTTTCCAGAATTTGGGACTATGGTTAAGTTCTTGCGTGTGTGCTAATTCGTGCGCAATAACGTAATCAATAATATTCCATGGAAATTGAACTAGGTATAGGTTTAGAATGATGTTCTTTTTGCTATCACAGCTACCCCATCGTCTTGATAATTTTTTATAATTGATTGATCTATAATTTATATTTTGTTCGTAGGATATGTCTTTTAGTCTTGTTGTAATTAAGTTTTCGCTCTCTGTCTTTAATACTTTTTCGATCTTAGATTTTATCTTATGCTGAATTTCAGCCGAATAAGGATCAAGATTATTCGGGATTTTTACAATCAATGTATTGTCATGTATCTTTGAAGTTATTGACGAGCGGTTGGATGATTCAATAACTAGTTTATGCGTTTTTCCTATAAGATCGCCTGAGTGAAAAATATGTGAGTTTTTTCTATTTTTTATAATCCATGATTTTTTAGAAATAACATAAGATTTTGCCATCAGTAATGAAACGTACCTAGGATAAGTAACCTTGATCTTGCTACCACTGATATTAATTTTGAGACTTTTTGCCCTTTGATTTTTAGAAAACTCTACTTCTCCGATTTCAGGAAGTGCAATGATTTGTTTTGCCATAACCTATCTAATAGATATGTTTCGTCGACTTTCATCGACGCGCCCCGGTACTAGGTTTACCATGCCTGGCTTTGTGATATTTGCTGGTACATAGTCTGCTGAGATTATTCCTCTTTCGAATAAACGCCTGACTAGTGCGCTTCTTTGCATTGTAGGAGAGTGTTTGCCGCTAAGTACTAGGTACTGCTCGTCTTGTTTTGGGTTTTGGATATTACTAATATATGCTCCGAATTCCTCTTTAGAAAAAATACGTGAGTATTTATCTTCACGTTTTCGTTTGTCTCTATTTTTCATACGTGAAAATGCTGAATCCTTGTCGATTTGAAACCAAATCAAACATGATTCTGCTCGATTTTTTTTTGCGATTTCTCGCAATGACTGACGTTTTGCAAATTTGTCACTATTACCATCATAGATAACGCTTACTCCAGCTAAAAGAAATTCTTCAGCCATATATTGCATTAAGTGAGTTACGACTGTGTTTTCATCTTTGTCAAATCTTGGATTTTCAAATAATTCATTCCTTAGTTTATCTGCGCTTATATGGACGGCTTGAATATGATTAGATAAATCTTTTGCAAAATAGGTTTTTCCAGATCCTGGATAACCGAATAATATTATTAAAACTGGTTTTTTTAATGGGATTTTTGACATGTACATCCTATTGTATAACAGAGTTCCTTGTAGGTTAAATGCTAAAGATTTTATTCCGTAATTTTGGCATGTATGGACACAAACTCTATGTGACATAACAGATAACGTATTGTATTATTAACTCGGTATCTTAATAAATAGATTTAGGGGTGTAGCTCAGCTGGCTAGAGCGTCGGTCTCCAAAACCGAAGGTCGCGGGTTCAAGTCCCTCCACCCCTGCCATAAAAAAGAATCTGCAAAAACTGCAGATTCTTTTTTTAAGCCTAGTAGATTAAATTAAATCAAACCTAGTTTTGCTGAACAGGCCGGCCAATGACCCCAGCCACCGCTTGAACGTAGAATTTCGGCTCGCTGTATTTGTTCGGCTTTGCTTGCTTGGTGAGGATAGCCGCTACCACCCACGCCCCTCCAACTTGATAAAGAGAACTGCAGCCCTCCATAATATCCGTTGCCAGTATTAATAGCCCAGTTTCCGCCTGATTCACAAGCAGCCAGCTGATCCCATACACTGTTTCCTGGTGCGAAGTTTGCTGGAGCTTGCTGAGGTTGTGGTGTAGTGGCGACAACAGGTTGCCGATTGGCGACGGGTGTCGTAACTACAGGAGCTATAGTCCTAGATTTTAATTTCTCTGTTTTCTTTGGGATTCTTAGTTTCTGACCTGGAAAAATTAAGTCTGGACTTTTTATTTGTTTATTTGCGTCAAAAATGCGTTTATAAGTTGTTTTATGCTTTTTGGCAATTTTAACTAAAGAGTCTCCGCTCGAGACAATAACAATTCTTTGTTTACTTTTATTTACTTTTTTAATGGTTTCAGCACGGGCTGAACCTGTTGCAGTACTGAAAAACAGTACGCTAAATACTAGCACTGCTAGTAGTGCGAATTTTCGCATAACACCTCCTCTTAATTGCTGCCCTTTTGTTTTATTTTTTATTTTAGAAATTTTTCTAATTAATTTTTTCGTGTCCAGGGCGTTTAATACAGCGTTCCACTCTCACTGACAAAAGACACAATGACCAGCATACAAGACCTATTTTTAGTGTCAAGAGGGGGCTGTGGATAACTATTTTTTTCGAGGTTTGACTTCGTTGCGACCTAAACTCTTTTTTGTCTCTATATAAAGGGTGTGTTTTCTTGCTACTGGATCATATTTTTTAAGACTTAATTTATCAGAAGTATTTTGTTGATTCTTGGCAGTGTAATAATGGCGATGTCCAGAAAGTTCGCTAACTAGTCCAATTGTTTTTCGTTTACCTGTTTTTTTAGCCATGAAGTATAGATTAACAGATTAGATTAATATATTCAAGTGTTATTTATGGAGCCGACACTGGGATTTGAACCCAGGACCTCATCCTTACCATGGATGCGCTCTACCCCTGAGCTATGTCGGCAAAATAGACTCGCTTATTGATTTTAACAAATGTTTTAAAATATAGTGACTATTCTACGAGTTCCATGCTTTTTGGTTTGTATATATTTTTTTTATTTTCACCAATATCCAGCGGATAAACCCCTGTAAAACAAGATAAGTTAAACATGCTTTCATCGTAACCAGTAGCTCTTATCATTCTATCTAGTGATAAGTATCCTAGATACAAACATTCTATTTGTTGGCGCATTTCTTCAATCGTCATATTAGCGGCGGCAAGTTCTTTTTGCTCCGGAGTATCAATCCCATAATAGTCAGGAAACCTTACAGGTGATGAAGCGATTAATACGGTTACACTCTTAGCGTTACATTCATAAGCTTGCTTAACTAGTCTAGGAATTGTATTGAGTCTTACAATAGAATCATCAATCATTATTACATCTTTGCCACTAACGGCCTCTGGGATAAAATTATGTTTTCTTCTTAAGGAATCTGTTCTTGAGCCCTGACTTGGTTGTAAAAATGTTCTTCCTATATATCGATTTTTTATTATAGCTTGGGCATGCTTAAGTCCTAAAGCATCGGCGTATCCCTCCGCTGCGGGGGTTGATGTGTCCGGGACAGGCACTACTATTATATTATCTGGATCGTTGGTTATTGGAGGGTGTTGTTCGGCTAGCTCAACACCGAACTGTCTACGTACTTCATTAACTCGCTTGCCATATAATTCGCTGTCATGTCTCGCGAAGTATACAAACTCAAACATATCTAGCTTTGGGTCAGGATCAGACAGTTGTCTAGATTCTATACTATCCTTTGTGATGATAATCATTTCTCCAGGTTGGACTTCTCTTTCATATTGGGCATCAATAATATCAAGTCCGCACGTCTCTGATGCGACTGCATATCCGTTATCAAGTTTTCCGAGCGCTAAAGGTCTAATTCCTTTTGGATCCCTAAAAGCTACAAGTGTGTCGTCGTGCATTGATACACAAGAGAAGGCTCCTCTAAGTAGTGGAAACGTGAGTTCGACTGAGTCTGCCAAATCATGACCACTTCTAATGTTTTGAGCAATTTCCATTCCTCCCATTTGCGCGTCATTCATGTCAGCTGTACGAATATTGCGTCTGGCTAAAGTATTTTCTAGAAACCTTGTTGTAGGATTATTGCCATTAAGACTAAAGGCGAATCCAACCTCTTTGTCGATTACTGGTTGCGGATGACCAGTTTTTGAGCCATTTGTAGAATATCGATCATGCCCGCAAGCTATTGAACCAGCTAGTCTATCTATTGAATCTTGGTTAAAAACATCACGAACCATACCAAGTCCTCTATGTTCAACTAGAGCACCATCATGTCTAAGGCTAACCATTCCGGTTGCTTCTGGACCTCTGTGTTGCATTGCAAATAAAGTTTCATAAAGTAATGCTGAAGCAGCATCACTACCCTCTTCAAGGACGATCCCGCCAACTGCACATTTTTCTCTTGCTTCACCAGCCACAACACTATTTTATAAGATGTTTGAATTAATCCAAATATTAAGTTCTATCTGGCAGAATAATACAACAAATTTTTTCCATCAAATGATAGGCTATAAATTTATTCGTATCTATGCTTGTCAATTTAATATTTTTTGAATTTGATCGATATGGTAGCTTATGATTTTTTAGAGGGCTTTTTTGCCATGGGGACTTCGGTTGTTACCCAAATATCGTCGTTTTTACATTCGTAGGTAGTTTTATCGTATTCTTTATACTGATCAGCCATTTTGAAGTTATTTGATATTTCCCAACGTACTCTTCTCATTTCTTGTTTACATTTTGGGCATTTCATAGTTTTATTGTATCAAATTCTTTGAATTATTTAGTGAAATTCTTTGCCGGTGTATGGTGTAGGATTCGAATTAATTTATCCGCTTGAGAGCCAAAGCATCTTGCTAGAAAAGTGCATAGCTCAATCAGGCCCTGCTGTTTTCGCCTTTCGGTTCGAATCCCATACGAATACAAAAGAGGTTCAAAGATAGTAAAAACTATTTCCAAACCTCTGGTGCAGGGTGTAGGATTCGAACCTACGAAGGCATAAGCCAGCAGATTTACAGTCTGCCGTGTTTGACCGCTTCACTAACCCTGCGTAAACGACCCGAGTTACGGGTCGAAAAACACTTCTCTGAACTATCCTCAAACGTTCTTGAATACTCTCGCATGGTATTCAAATTGGAGCCGCCTGTAGCCTTGCGGCTGCAGTTGCTTCCTCGAAAACTTCATTCCAGTAAACTGGTAAAAAGTTTTCTGTGGAGCCGCCTGTCGGATTCGAACCGACGACCTACGGTTTACAAAACCGTCGCTCTAACCAACTGAGCTAAGGCGGCTCGTCAGAACCGACGGTCGACTTTCCGCTAACATTCTACGAATATTTGCCTTCAATCTCTAGTCGCTTCTTTTTCTTAGCCTTTCAATCGCTCGAGCCGAATAAATCGAATCGTTAGGTTGAAAAGCTAGGTTAAAACAGCGAAAAGTACCTGTAAATTTTATCAGAACAGGGGTTAAATAACAACTCGTTGTTTAGGTTTTGTTAACTTCTTCGGTTTTGTTTTTGAGACTGTTGCTCTATCTAGCCTTCTTCTAATTCTGCGTGCCTCATCGTGCATGTCATGATTTTCGTATGCTTGATGGAGATATTTCAATGATTCTTTTGTCGGCTCTAGTTCGACTGCTTTTTCGAGTTCAGCAAACATTAATTTAGTGTTACCAAGCTTTTCCTGAACTTTCGCATAAGCGACATGTCTAGCCGCCAAATTATCTTCCAGTTTTAGCGCTTGCTCAAATGCGGTTGCTGCTATTTCGTAATTTTCTGTTTCGAAATAGATCAAGCCCAGGTTGTGCAAACTTGACGGGCTTACCTCTATACTGGAAGCAATCTCAAAGCAGTCTATAGCATCTTTGTATTCTTTTTGTTTAGCGTATAGTATCCCCAGTCTGTTATATGCGGCAGCATTCTTTTTATCTATTTTTAGTATAGTCAATAATGCTTTTTCGGCTCGTATTAAACTGTTGTCTCGCATGCCTTGATGGGCTATCCGCCATAATTGCCCTAATTTGTCGCTCATTTTCTTTGGCAATGGGGATAAATCTTCACTACGCAATTCTGCGCTTCTATAGGCGATTATTCCAAATCCTACAATTAAGAAAAGTTCTATCATTCAGCTGATATTATACTATAGGTTATAAAACAAATCAGTTAAAATTATTTTAGGACTTCCATTTTTTAATAATCTTTCATTAGCATTGTTAGTGTTTTGTAGAATTTTATGCCATCTTTTTATTTGCTTTTTGTTATTTGAGTTTTTCATAGCGCTTCTTGCGATTAGTTCTAGCGACGATACAGTTGACATAACTTTTTCTTTATCTTTATAAATCTCATTAATGGTTGCTAGTTTTTCAAAATCGGTAGCGGATAGTAGTTCTTTTGTGTCAACAATAGACTTTTCGACTTCAGTTAGCTCTTTATCAAGGATTTTTTGAATTTGCCCAATCTTATGCGCACCAATATTTGAAGCTCTTTGTATATCTGCTATGTCGTAATTCTTTTTCGAAAAGTATTCAATAATTTGCTGATAGGTTGGGTCTAGGATTTTTATAATTTGCACCCTAGATCTAATTGTCGAAAGCAAGTTATTAATATCGTTGGCTAACATAATTATTACAGTATTTTTTGGCGGTTCTTCCAATGTTTTTAACAATGAATTTTGAGCCTCTTCTGTCATAGCATTGGCTTCTTGAATAATCAAGATTCTAGAAACAGCTTTATCGCTGGGGATTTTTAATTTAGTCATGTTTTGAATATCTCTGATTTGATCGATTCCAATTTTGTTTTCTATTGCTTTGATTGAATATAAATATGGATAATTATTGATGTCTGAAATTCCTAATAACTGCTGGGATATGAAATTTGCTAAATATTTTTTACCAGAACCTTTTTTACCGATTATCAATAATGCATGCATCGGCATTTTTATAAAATTTTCTATTGATTCTTTAGTCTGATTGTTGAGGAGAATTTCAGTTTTCATTTTAAGATCTCATCAAAATCGGATGGTATTTTTGATTCAAATGTCATTAATCTTTCTCCGGGTATGTGAATTATTAATTGTTTGGCATGAAGTAGAATTCTCTTGTATGGTGCTCCTCCGTAAAGTTCGTCTCCTACGATTGGGTGCTGTTGATGAGCTAAATGAACGCGTAATTGGTGGGTTCTGCCAGTCGTTGGAATAAGTTCTAGTAGCGAATATTGATTGGTTTGTTTTAAGACTTTATAGCTTGTTTTTGCATCTTTGCCATTAGTTTTTACGTAAAATGATTTTGGATTTCTTGGATTTCGAGCAATCGGCATATCGATTATTGCCTCAATTGGTTCTATTGCCCCCTCTATTACTGCAACATAGCTTTTAGTTGTTTTTCTGTCCGCGAACTGTTTTTGCAGGTATTCTAAGCTTTTTTGATTTTTGGCACATATAATGACTCCCGAGGTCCCTCTGTCTAGTCGGTGAACGATCCCAGCGCGTTCACTATTTGAAAAGGATATTTTATTACGTATAAAGGTAGCGACTGTCGCTTCTGGGTTAAATGCGCCTTTGCTGTGGGTCAGTATCCCGGTGGGTTTATCGATTACGATGCAATTTTTATCCTCATATATTATTGGCAGGTTGATGTCGGGTATCTCGTCTAATTCTTTAGGGTCAAAAAATACAGATATAATATCGTTAACTTTAATATTATAATTAGTAGGCTTTGGTTGGCCACCAACTAGGACCTTGCCAGATTTTATTAACTTTGTAATTGAGCTTCGACTTAGCTCGGGAATTTTATTAACTAAAAAAACGTCCAGTCGTTCGCGATCTTCCTGTTCTATGACAAATTTTTGCATATTATTTGCGTAAGCCGACAGCTTTTTGAACTTTATGAAGCGTCATGTTGGCAACTTCATTCATTGTCATTTCAGATGATTCAAGTTTTTTCATAAGAGCCTTTTCGTCGATATTAGCAAGCTTTGCTTGAAAATTAGTCAAAAATGATTTAACTACCGCTGCAACATCTTGCTTAAGTGGTCCATATTGAGATTGCCCTTGATATTTTGCTATAACTTCTTTAATCGGAGTGTCCGTTAGCGCGCTAATGATATCAAGCAAATTGCTGATTCCTGGTTGTTTTTTGAAGTCATAGTTGATCTTGCCGAGGCTGTCTGTGGTTGCGCTCATTATTTTTTTAGCACCAATCTCAGGACTATCACCAAGGAAGATGACACCCTTACCAGTTTCGTCAGATTTGCTCATTTTTTTTGCTGGGTCAACCAGATCACGTACGCGCATGCGTTCATTTTGAGTAGCAAAAGCAATTTGTTCTTTTTCAGCCTCTGGCAAAATAAACAGTTCTCTGTCGAATTTATTATTCACGCGGATTGCAATATCGCGCGCTAATTCTACGTGTTGAGTTTGGTCGGCACCCACAGGGACATATTTTGCCCCGTACAACAAAATATCGGCGGCCATCAGCACTGGATAGTCGAAGAGCCCGACACTTACGGACTCTGCCTTCTGGCTTTTCTCCTTAAATTGGGTCATGCGTTGCATCTCACCCATATAGGTAAAGCAGTTCAAAATTACTGTTAGTTCAGAATGTGCAGGTACTCGACTTTGTCGGTAAATATAAGTGTCCGAGTGATTGATATCCAGCCCAGACGCAATAAACAATTTAATATTATGTATTGTTTGGTCGTACAGCTTGCTGTGATCTATTGGCGTTGTAAAGCTATGCAGATCAGGGATGAACATGTTGATTTGGTATGTTTCTCCGTATTTTGCCTGTAGTTGGACCATTGGTAAAATAGCGCCTAGATAACTGCCTAGGTGCAAGTCGTTGTTGGCTCTAAGGCCTGTCAATATTACTGGTTTACTCATAATTCCTCCTTATTATAGCTCAATTATTAAAAATATTTTCAGCCACTAGTCGTAAGGGGTCAATAGTGTGGTTAGCATTATGCTTGGCGCCGAGCACAGACAGCTCAGTGCAGCCCAGTACAACACCTTCTGCTCCACGTTTCACGAGAGCCATTATCTGATTATCTAGCATTGATTCATCTTTATTTTGTCCAGCGATTATTTGACGTATGATTTTTTCAGTCTGATGAGCTTCATCAGCATTTTGACTAATGCATTCTACATGGATTGCTTTAAGTCGATCAATAAATAAACCAGTTCTTTGCGTCAATGGCGACGACAACACTGCCACCGATGTTAATTTACGATGAAGAATCTCCTCTATCGTAATGTCAATTAAAGACATAGGTCGTTTACCTAGTG
Source organism: uncultured Candidatus Saccharibacteria bacterium (assembly GCA_964584895.1). GTDB lineage: Bacteria > Patescibacteriota > Saccharimonadia > Saccharimonadales > JAGQNJ01 > DAISWO01. The sequence goes on along the minus strand of CAZPAW010000002.1, from coordinate 145,663 downwards.
CTTTGCTGATATCATCGATAAGTAAGTGTGCAGTATTGCAGGCGATGATTATATGTGAAAACGCGGTATCGCCAAAGATAATAAAGACGCTCCTTGATTAAATCAAGAGCAGCTCGTTTATGAGTATCGTTTGCAATAAAATCTTTAAATGGCAACGAAAGATGGGTGATAGCTGGAAAATCTTCAGGATTTCGAGCACCGTTCTTTATAGCTTCTCCTATAATATTCTCGTGCAATTTTATGCTTGCCTGTGGCCCCATGCCACCGATGATTAATATGTTTCGTTTCACAGTATTTCCTTATTCAAATTATTGATTATTCAAAAACTCATTTACACAGTTCGCCGCTAATGTATTTATTAGAAGAGTTCGAGCGACTTGTTCATGAATATTAAGCGGTGGTTCAGTCTGGGATGGATGATTACTAGCTACTATTGCAGCAATGTTAGGTGCCAGATCAGATTGTTTAATCGTTTTAGTTTCAAGAGCACTTAGTAATCTTTCCGGTATTTCTGTAATTACGTCTGGCAACCCGTTGGCAACTCTTTCCATCGATAAATCTCCTCTAATTAATGTCATTTTCTTCTCCTTATATATTAAAAAACCGCCTTTTTGTGGCGGTTAACATTTTTGATATTTTATTATTTTATAGACAATACGAAGTTTGCCGCCACGAATATGAGGAGGTAAACCAATAAGTAGTATTATTTATAATGTTTTGTAACATAACCATAAGACAATACAGCTTTATGATACTTATGTCAAATATATAATTAACGTTTTGTGAATTGTCGTTGTTTTCTAGCACCTTTAAGTCCGAATTTTTTACGTTCTTTCTCTCTTGGATCACGACCAAGTAGATCAGCGCGACGTAGGGTGCTTCTGAGGTCTTCGTTCATTACTGCAAGAGCTTTAGAGATACCTAGAATAATAGCGTCAGCCTGCCCACTATGTCCGCCACCGATAACTTTTACACTTACGTCAAATTTGTTTACTAGATCTACTACAGCGAAGGGTTTTGTGAGCTCGCTAAGTAGGTTTTTACTATTCGCAAAATAGTCTTCCGCGCTGCGATCATTAATAGTAAATTTGCCAGTACCACCGGTTAATCTGACGCGCGCTGAGGCGCTTTTTCGACGACCTAGTCCATAGAAGTATGAATTTTTTGTAGCCATTATTTACCTTCCTTAAGATTTAAAATCACAGGTTTTTGTGCTGTATTATCGTGTTCAGGACCGGCATAGACCTTTAGTCGTTTTAGTCTAGGATCTTGTAGTTTATTTTTTGGGAGCATTCCTCTAACCGAATAAATGATTATGTTTCGTGAGTCTCTATCAATTTGTTCTTGTAGGGTCGATTCTTTTAAGCTACCAGGAAAACCGCTATGACGATAATACATTTTTTTATTTAATTTATTGCCTGATACAACTAGTTTATCTGAGTTTATAACTACTACATAGTCTCCACAGTCAACATGAGGAGTAAACATCGGCTTATCTTTACCTATTAGTTTTGTCGCGATCACGGTAGATAGCCGTCCCAAACTAAGATCGGATGCGTCAACAAGCCACCATTTTCGATTTACATCAGTATTTTTTGCGCTATAAGTTTTCATCTATTTTTTCTCCGCCTTAACAGGTTTTTTGACTGGTGTTTTCTTTGCAGGTGTAGTTTTTGCATTTGAACTAGTCTTTGGTTTTTCTGATTTTTTAGGAGGAGTCTCTTCTTTAGATGCTTCTTTTAACTCGTCTACGAAACTAATTCTAGCTAGTTGCGCATTGTCACCTCTTCTTAATGATGTCCTTACAACTCTTAAATGTCCACTGTTTCTATTGGATAACTGAGGCGCGATTGAGTCAACTAATTTGTGTGAAGCCTCTTTAGTCTGTAGGTGTGCGATTATGTATCGTCGATTAGCTAGCCCACCTTTTTTGGCCTTAGTTATTAGTTTTTCAACATATGGATTAACTTCCTTGGCTTTTTCTAGCGTCGTCTCGATTGATTCATGTAATATCAAAGAATCTGCCAAAGATTTTATTAGCGATTTGCGTTGATCGCGTTCTCTGCCAAACTTTCTTCCTTGATATCCGTGACGATGCATATTTAAAGCTCCAACTCCGCCATTTTATCTTTCACTTCGTCAAGTGCTTTTGAGCCAAAACCCTTCAACTCACGAAGCTCTATATCGCTAAGGCTAAATAAATCTTTTAATGTATGAATATCGTTATTTACAAGCGCATTTGTTGTTCTAGCTGAAAGGTTGAGGTCTTCGATAGGAGTCATTAACTCTGTTTGTTCTTCTGCAGGATTTTCGATTTCTGGTTCAGCAGTTAAGGGAGCTGATGGCTTAATCCTAGTCTGGCCAGCAAGTGCAGTGTATTGGTTTACGAGTATTGCGGCTGCTTCTTCGAACGCGTCACTAGGGCTAATAGTACCATCCGTATCAACATCGATAACTAATTTATCAAGATCTGTCATTTGACCGACACGAGTATGCTCTACTTTATATCTAACTCTCTGGACTGGACCAAATATTGCATCAATAGCAATCATGTCACTTGGTTTTCTTTGTGCTCCCTCTTCTATTGGTCGATAACCTCTTCCGGTTTCTACCACAATATCTGCAACAAAACTACCCTTAGAATCGTCTATCGTGCAAATAACGTGTTTTGGATTGACTACTTCAACATCTGAATTTAGTTCAATATCCTTAGCTGTAACAGGACCGCTTCCATTTTTCGATATTCGTAAAGTCTGAGGTTCTTCGCTAAAAACTCTAAAGTTGATACCTTTTAGATTTTGCATGATATCGACAGCATCTTCTTTGATTCCTGGGACACTAGTGAATTCATGTGTTACGCCCTCGATTTTGAAAGCTGTTACAGACGCTCCTGAGATACTTGAAAGTAATACTCTGCGAAGGCTATTTCCCAAGGTCATCCCATATCCTGTGTGTAATGGTTCGATAACGAATGTTGAACTTGTTTTGCTGTTATCTTTGACCGATACGACTCCTGGTGTATAAATTGATTTTGACATTTTACTGCTCACCTCCCTTATCGTGAGTAATACTCTACTATTAATTGCTCGTTAATATCTGGCTCGGCTTCTTCGCGTGGCGGGAGGGCCAAAACAGATATTTCAAGTTTCTTTCTATTTACCTTTAACCAACTGGCTGATGCTTCTGCGCCTGCAGGACTTAGATCATCAATTAGTTTAAAGTACTCGGTTTTTTTACTTTTATCGCGAACGGTTAATATGTCGCCTGGATTAATTCTTATTGATGGTATATCAAATCGTTTTCCGTTGAGATTGAAGTGACCATGCGTAACTAACTGTCTTGCTGCTCGTCGACTGGTTGCAAAACCTGCTCTATATACAATATTATCGGCCCTTTGTTCTAGGTATTTTAGTAATGTTTCACCAGATTGACCCTTAGTTGAATCTGCTTCTTTCATTAGTTTTCTGAATTGCTTTTCCAAAAGACCATAAAGTCGCTTTACTTTTTGCTTTTCGCGTAACTGTAGTGAATATTGACTGTTTTTGCTTCTAGCACGGTAGTTTGGAGCTTTTCCAGGTAAAGACGTTTTCTTCACAAGGGCTTTATGCGCCTTAGGGTGAATTGCATAACCTTCTCTTCGGCTTTGTTTAACAACACTACTTCTATCTCTTGCCATTTTAAACTCTCCGCGCCTTTCTAGGTCTTACTCCACCATGAGGGACACCTGTAACGTCTGCAATGCTTTCAACTTTAATATTGGCATTGATTAGTGTTCGAATAGCAGCTTCTCTCCCTAAACCAACACCTTTTACGAATACATCAACTTTTGAAAGCCCGTAAGTTTGTTTTGCGCTATTTGCTGCTTTTTCTGCAGCAATTTGCGCAGCGTAGGCTGTTCCTTTTTTCGATCCTCTAAATCCGCATGCGCCCGCACTGCTGTAAGTTAATGCATTACCTTTAGAATCAGTAAATGTAACTATGGTGTTATTAAATGTAGCTAATATATGCATTTGACCGTAAGGAACCGTTCGCTTAACTTTCTTTCTTTTTGCAGTTGTAGTTGGCTTAGGGACATCATTAGTCTCTGTTGTTTCAGCTATTATATTGTCAGTTTTTTTATCATCCATATATCAATCCTCTAAGTCTTAGCCGCCGCCTTTATTTTCGTACCGCCTACGGTCACTTTTTTGCCTCTTCTTGTTCTTGCATTAGTCCTTGTTCGCTGACCTCTACTTGGTAAATTCCTTTGATGGCGTAATCCCCGATAAGATCCAATATCTTTTAGACGTTTAATATTCGTAGTTACGATCCTCTGTAAATCACCTTCGACAGAGTAGCTTTCGTTGATAATATCTTGAATTTTAGATATTTCGCTATCTGTAAGATCTTTTACTCGTATTGTAGGATCAATTTTTGCTTTAGATAAGATATCTTGACTAGATTTTGTTCCAATACCGTAGACGTAAGTTAAGGCTATTTGGATTTGCTTGTCTGTTGGGATTGTTACACCAGAAATTCTTGCCATAGATTTAGCCTTGCCTCTGTTTGTGCTTAGGTTTCATTTTATTAATAATATAGACACGTCCTTTACGACGTACAATTTTGTCGTCTGGGCTAATCTTTTTTACGCTCGCACGCACTTTCATTCCTTTAGAATTCCTTTCATCTAGGATTCAACATTGTTGTTGATGAATGCGGATTCACATTTAAACATTAAACGTGAACACACTGCTTTAATATTTACGTTTTGCGATAGGTGATTCTGCCCTTAGTTAGGTCATAAGGGGTCAACTCGACCGTCACGCTGTCACCGGGTACGATTCGGATAAAATATTTCCTCATCTTTCCGGCAACGTGAGCTATAATTTGATGACCATTCTCTAGTTCGACCTTGAACTGAGCGCCTGGAAGCGTCTCTACTATCTTACCCTCTAGTTCAATTACTTCCTTTTGTTTAGTCATAAATATAACAAGAGTTTATTATAATCTATTTTGTATCTGTTTGTAAAGAGTTATTTTTTCTTTTCTTTTTTATTGCGAAATCGTAGTCTTCTTCCGCCGGTTGCAGCATTAGCCGGGTCTGATGAATCGTAAAAGAAATCAGGTTGATCATATTGATCATAAGTTACCATTAATGCTCTGGATTCAATTTGACGTAATGTTTCTAGGGCGACTGCGACCAAAATTAGAATGCTTGTACCCTGAAGCGCTATACTGGTATTTATAAATGCTTGCAAGATTATTGGAAAAACTGCAAGCATACCTAAGCTTAGGGCGCCAAATAGAGTTAATCTATTTACGATTCGAGATAGATATTTTTCTGTTTGTTTACCTGACCTAACCCCAGAGAAAAATCCTCCTTGTTTTTGCAAGTTTTCAGCTATTTCCTGTGAATTAAAAGTTATGCTTGTGTAGAAAAATGTAAAAGCAAAAACCAAAATAAAATATACTAACGGATAGATATACGGTTGGAGTCCTCCGGCAGCAAATGATTCTGGTGTTGGTTGTTGGAACCACTGAGTTAGTTTTAGCCCTAATTCCTGAAGATTTTGATTAGCCGAAGAACTTAGCAGTTGACCGACAAAGCTTGGAATACTCAAAAATGCCACTGCAAAAATAATTGGAATTACTCCGGCGGTAATCAACTTAATAGGTAGAGTTGTCTGGACTCCCCCATAAGTCCTATTTCCTTGGACTCTTTTAGCATAATGAATTGTTAGTTTTCGGGCGGCTTCGTTTAGTTTGACAACTAGTACTGTGACAACAATTATAGTGAGCAGTATTAAAGCGGCATAAAGTAGAGCGGTTGAATCAATAGGTAGTGTGAATCCAAGTAGGCTCATCTGGGCGCCATCGGCAAAAATCGAATTAAATATAGATGCAACTGTACTTGGTAAATTACTAACGATGCCGACCGTAATCACCAGTGATATACCGTTACCAATACCTTCTTCTGTTATCAATTCGCCTAACCACATCAATAGCATTGCACCTCCGGTGAGTGCTGTTACCATTAATCCCCATTGAGCGATCGATGCGTTGGCGGTTATATCGCCCAGTCCCCCAATCTGACTTGCTGTTTGGCGAACCAAGAATATTGTACCGATTGATTGAACTATCGCTAGTGGCAAGGCAAGCATGCGCGTATATTGGTTGATCTTTTTTCTACCATACTCACCTTCTTTGTTGAGTGTTTCTAATTTAGGAATAGCCTTTGTGAGTAACTGCATGATGATCGATGCGTTAATGTAAGGGCCTAGGCCAACAAGCATGATAGAAAAATTAGCAAGCGCGCCCCCTGATAGAACATCAATGAAGCTTAGTATTTGAGGGGTGTCTTTAGATGCAAATAAAGTCTCTAAAACCTGTTTTAGTGTTGCTCCGTCTGCAAGAGGTATAGGAATATGTGCCAAAACACGGAATATGAATAACATCCCAAGAACCGCAAATATTCGTTTCCGCATATCTTTGTTCTTGAACGACAACCAGATTGTTTTCCAACTCATTCAATTACCCTCTAATTCTTATACTATAATACGTTATTTTGTAGTTTTTGCTTCTTCTTTTTTTAACCGTTTTGGGTTTTCGATTTTACTAAACTTACCACCGGATTTTTCCAGTTGTTTTAACGCGCCGGCTGAAATTGATTGCAATGAAATGTTTAGCTTAGGTATTTGTTTGTTTGATGATAAAACTTTGATCGGGGTGTATGGATCTTTTGACAATCCAGATTCAAAAACGCTAGCATTGTTAATCTCGCCTTTAATTAGAGCTAACTTGTCTAACGTAATCGCTGTTGCTTTGATTCGATGAGATGTAAAACCTCGTTTTTTTGGTAGGCGTTGCATTAGTGGGTTTTGACCACCTTCAAACCCTAATCTTACACCGCCTCCAGATCTTGAATTTTGCCCCTTCGTACCCCGTCCTGCGGTTTTTCCTGCTCCTGATCCAATCCCTCTACCTTTGCGACGAGTTTGTTTGTACTTTTTTAGTTCGAGCTGATTGTATTTCATTTGATAGACTCCACTAGATCTTCTTTTTTGACAGGACGTTTTTTAGCTACGGCTTTAGGTTTATTAGCAGTAACCCAGTTTTTTTTCGGTTCGATTTGCTTTAACGCCTCAACAGTTGCATATGCGATATTTATTTTATTACTTGAACCCAATGATTTAGATAATGCATTCTTGATTCCGGCAACTTCTAAGACAACTCTTACGACTCCTCCAGCTATCAAGCCTGTTCCAGGGCTTGCAGGTTTTACTAGAATTTTTGCTCCACTGACTTTTGCTTGTGATTCGTGTGGAATAGTTTCATTGTATAGATTTATTGTGACCAAATTCTTTTTAGCTACGTCAGTAGCTTTTGCTACGGCGGTTGTTACGTCTGCGCCTTTAGAAGTACCTACGCCAATTTTTCCCTTATGGTCTCCAACTATAACAAGCGCTCTAAATCTAAATCTTCGACCACCTTTAACAACTCTGGCGACGCGGTCGATGTGAACCATTCGTTCGTCGAATTGCTTTTCTTCAAATACGTCTTTTCTATCGGTTTTTTTCTGGTACATAGTCAAAACTCCAATCCTTCTTTTCTTGCAGCTTCAGCCAGCGCCTTGATTCTTCCATGATATAGTCGTCCATTCCTATCAAAAACTACTGAATTTATTTTTTTTGATTTAGCTTTTTTTGCGATTTCTGTTCCTGCCTTTTGTGCTTTTTCTGTTAAAGAAGTTTTGTCGTACTTAAAACTGTTTTCTTCAACTAATGTTTGTGACGAAGTATCGTCAATTAATTGTATTGATATATTATTATTACTGATTTTTACACTCATTCGTGGTCGATTTTTTGTACCAAAAATTTTTTTACGAATTCTAATCTTTCTACGAATTAAATTATTCTTTTTTTCTTCTAGTCTATTCATAATGCGTCCTATTCCTTGCCTGACTTTCCGCTCTTTCGAAGAATTCTTTCTCCTACGTAACTAATCCCTTTGCCCTTATAAGGTTCTGGTTTCTTAAAAGATCGAATTTCGGCAGCGGTTTGACCTACCTGTTGTTTGCTTATGCCTTCAACCGTAATCTTGTTTTGTTCAACAGATACGTTAATTCCTTCAGGAAATTTATACTCGATTTCGTGAGAAAATCCGACTTTTAACTTTAATATTTTACCAGATACGCCAACCCTAAAACCAACACCGTTTACCTCTAGTTCTTTTTTAAAGCCATCAGTAACGCCAGTTACCATGTTTTGGATCAGAGACCTCATCAATCCATGGTTTGATTTATCAAGTTTTGAATCAGATTTTCTGGATACAGTAATCTCGTCATTTGATTGGTCGATTGTTACACCAACAAGAATTTTTTCTTGCAAATCGCCTTTTGGCCCTGAAACTTTAATTATTCCGTCAGTAATACTAACTGTGACATTTGTTGGTATTTTAACCGGTGATCTTCCTATTCTACTCATCTTAATACACCTTACAAATTAACTCGCCACCGAGAGATTTTTCTTTAGCTTTCTTGTCGGTAACTACTCCTTGCGAAGTTGATATAATAATCATGCCTCTGCCATGTTTGACTGTTGGGATGTCTTTAGCTTTAGTGTACATTCTGCGGCCAGGTTTACTAATTCTAGAAATATGGCTAATTTTTGCATTTTGATCCACTGAATTAATAGTAATTTTTATCATTTTTCCAACACTTAATGGCATTTCTTCAATCTTATTGATAAATCCGTTTTCTACAAGTAATTCAAGAACTGCTTTTTTCAATTTTGAATGAGGTACCATAATTTCGGATTTGTGGATTGCAATAGCATTTCTAATACGGCTAAGCATGTCTGCAATAGGGTCAGTTGAAGTACTGCCTGAGTTTTTCATATTATTACCAGCTTGATTTTGTGACACCGGGTATTTCTCCTTTACTTGCATGTTCCCTAAATGAAATCCTAGATAAGCCAAATGTTCTCATGTAACCTCGTGAACGACCTGTTTCTAAGCACCTGTTATTCCAGCGAGATGGCGAAGAGTTTTTTGGTAACTTCGCTAGACCATCTTGGTCACCAATAGACTTTAGCTCGGCTCGCTTTGCTGCATATTTCATAATCATTTTCTGACGTTTAAGATCTCTTGCGATAATCGATTTCTTGGCCATGGCTATTCTTCCTTTCCTTTAGTCATTTTTAAGTCTTTTTCAAATGGCATTCCAAGTTTACTCAATAGTTTTTTACTATGATCGATACTACTAGAATCAACAACGATTATTGCTTGCAATCCATGCGTCATTGGGCTATCTTCAAAGTTAATTTCCGGGAATACGGTCTGATCTGCGAGTCCAATACTATAATTTCCCTGTCCATCGAACGATTTATTGCTAACTCCATGAAAATCTCTCAATCTAGGAAGGACAATATTTATTAATCTGTCTAAAAATTCATACATATTATCACCGCGAAGAGTAACTTTCAGTCCGATTTTATTGCCTTCACGTAATTTGAAGCCAGCCACCGAAACCTTTGCTGAAGTTTTAATCGGGGATTGACCACTAATTTTTGTAAGCGTAGTTGTGGCTATTTCCATTGCTTTTTTATCGTCCTTTGCTTTACCGAGCCCAACATTCAGCACAATTTTTTGAAGTTTTGGAACCTGATTAATATTCTTAAGTTCTAACTCGGTTTTGAGCTGTTGTTTTAACTCATTGTTATATAGCGATTTTAGCCTTGGTTGTGATTGTGTCATCGATTTAGTACTACTCATTTTTTAACCCCATTTGAAGATTTTGGCGTAATAAGCTTTACTTTTGATACCCAAATAGGTTGATTTATTTCTATAATTCCTCCTTGGGGGTATTTTTTGTTCGGCTTTTGATGTTTTTTTGCAATGTTTATACCTTCGACAGTAACTTTGTTGATTTTTGGATGAGTTTTTACAACTTTTCCTGTTTTTCCTTTGTATTTTCCGGAAATAACTTCAACCATGTCGTTGATGTTGAGTTTTATTTTGAAAACACGATTTGTCATTATAGGACCTCCGGTGCTAATGAAATTATCTTAGAATATCCCATTTCGCGTAGTTCTCTAGGCACAGGACCAAAGATTCTAGTCGCTTTTGGTAATTTATCGTCTCCGATAATAATTGCTGCATTATCATCGAATTTGATAGTAGAACCATCTTTTCTAGCAATCACGTATTTTGTTCTTACTACGACCGCCCTAACTACTGACTTCTTTTTTACGTTTCCTGATGGACTGGCGTCTTTTACGGTAGCAACAATAACATCGCCAATTCGTGCGTATCTTTTTCTGGTTCCACCGAGGACTCTAATACATAGAATCTCTTTAGCCCCACTGTTGTCACATACAGCCAGTCTTGATTCTTGTTGGATCATTTAGAAGGCGCTCCTTCATCATCTTTACTTACAACGAGTACTGGACGATCAAGTATTTGGACTAATTTAAATGATTTACGTGAACTGATTGGTCGAGTTTCAACGATAAGAACTTTATCACCAATTTTTGCTTCATTTTTTTCATCATGAGCCATAATCTTATTAGATTCAGTGAATTGTTTTCGATAGATTGGGTGGGATTTTTTTACAGAAATCTTAACAACAATCGTTTTGTCTGCTTTGTCTGATGAAACTACACCGATTAATTGTTTTGCCATTATTTAGTCTCCTTCACTAATTCTTCTCCGAGAACAGTCAAAATTCTTGCTAGCTCTTTGCGCTTGTTTCTGATTCCTCTAGTATTTTGGATTTCGCCTAATGCGTACTGTCTTCTCATGTCTGCAATTTCTTGTCTAATCTTTGTAGATTTTTCAGTCAAACTCTTAGTTGGTAGTTTACGGATTTCTGCAATTTTCATTGTGATCCATCCTCTCTTACTAAAAATTTTGTCTTTACGGGTAGTTTATGACTAGCAAGTCTCATTGCTTCGCGAGCAATATCTTCTTCTACTCCCTGCATCTCAAACATGATTGTGCCAGGTCTTACCTTGGCCACGAAAAATTCTGGATTTCCTTTTCCGCTACCCATTTTTACGTCTTGCGGTTTTCTTGTTACAGGAGTATGTGGGAATATTCTGATCCAGATCTTTCCGCCACGCTTTACATATCTTGTCATTGCTTGTCTTGCGGCCTCGATCTGCCTAGAGGTTATTCTGTCTATACTTTGTGCTTGCAATGCGTATGTACCAAAAGCAATATTATTGCCTCTTGAGGCTACGCCAGTAATTCGGCCTTTTCTAGCTTTTCTGAATTTTGACCGTTTTGGCATTAACATGACTAGACTACCTCTCCTTTATAAATCCATACCTTTATGCCGATGACTCCACCGGGCGTTTGAGCAGGTACGTAAGCATAATCAATGTCAGCTCTGATTGTATGTAGTGGTACACTACCCATAATTTCTTTCTCTCTACGAGCCATTTCTGCACCGTTTAATCGACCAGATAACTGTATTCTTACGCCTTTAGCACCTGAACGAATTGTGTTTTGGGCTGCCATTTTTATAGCTCGTCTAAAAGAAATCCGTCTTTGTAGTTGGAAAGCAATATTCTCGGCTACAAGTTTTGCATATAATTCTGGTTTTTTAATTTCTTCGATATTGACCCTAGTTGGAACACCGTAGATTTTTTCAATAGCATTTTTTAGCTCGGTTGCACCTGTACCACCACGCCCTATTACGACGCCAGCTTTAGCAGTAACAATAGTTACAGAAACAAGATTTGGAGATCTTTCAATGTCGACTTTATTTATTGATGCGCGTGTACCTAGCTTGCTAACAATAAGTTTTCGAACATCTAAATCTTGCTTAAGGTATTTAGGATATTCGCGCTTGTTGGCAAACCATTTACTGCGCCAATTTTTATTTGCTTGAAGGCGCATGCTTGTTGGATTAACTTTTTGACCCATTACTTAGTCTCCTTAGTTTTGGTTGCAGAAGTTGTTTTTTTCTTTACTACACGTTTTTCACCTTCAACCACAACACGGATATGCGATGATTTCTTTTGAAATGGCAACGCACGACCTCGTGCAGCTGGTCGGAAACGTTTCATCCTAGGACCACAAGTTACAAATATTTCAGTTATAGTTAGAGTGTCAGGTTTGTAATTATGGTTATTTTCTGCGTTGGCTTTTGCTGATTTTATTACGCTACTAACTGCTACAGCGCTACGTCGTGGAGTATGCTCTAGTATCGTTAAAGCATTATTAACTGATTGATTGCGGACTAAATCAGCCACAACTTCAACTTTTCGTGGGCTTATCTGGACGCCTTTTGCTATTGCTTTAACGCTCATTTCTGACCTTTCGCTAGTTTACCGCCGTGTGATCTGAATTTTCGTGTAGGCGAAAATTCACCAAGCTTATGACCAACCATATTCTCTGATACAAATACAGGCACATGTACTTTTCCGTTATGTACAGCAATTGTTCGTCCAACAAATTCTGGTGGAATAGTGCATGAGCGCGCCCAAGTCTTGATAATTGTGCGGTCTTCTTTGGCAAGTGCATCAATTTTTTTAGCTAGCTTATAATCTATATATGGTCCTTTTTTTAGCGATCGACTCATTGCTTATCTCCTCTTGCTTTCATGTCGTGAACGAATGATAAACTTATTGCTTACCTTGCGGCGTCGTGTTTTATATCCTAGTGTTTTTTGACCCCAAGGTGTACGTGGTGCAGCACCATGGTTTTTGCCACCACCAATTCCGTGACGTCCACCATCCCCACCACCGTGCGGGTGATCGGCGGCATTCATTACAACCCCTCGGACAGACGGTCTGAATCCCATATGACGTTTTCTACCAGCGGAGCCGTATTTTACATTTTGATGAGATATATTGCCGACACTTCCTAGGCTGGCACTACATTTAACATTAACTAATCTTACTTCTCCACTAGGTAATTTAATCTGAGCATAATCACCTTCTCTTGCTGCAAGTTGCGCTGATGCGCCAGCAGAGCGTACTAATTTGCCACCATTGCCCGGAATCAGCTCGATATTATGGATTGTGCTACCAATCGGGATGTGGTTGAGAGTTAATCTATTGCCTTTTTCGATCGGTACTTCTTCTCCACTTTCAATTTTTGTACCTACTTTCATGCCAGATGACGCAAGGATGTAATGATATTTGTTGTCATTGTCTTTGATACGTGCAATATGTGAAGTACGGTTTGGATCATATTCTATCGCTTCTACAACTGCCGAAGTACCTGGCTGAAGTTTGAAATTAACGATTCTATAGAATCTTTTTGCGCCACCACCTCTATGTCTTACGGTGATTCTACCGCTATTATTACGACCATTTGTTTTCGTTTTAATTGATGTTAACGATTTAAGGGGTTTTTTGGTTGTAACTTGCGTAAAGTCTCGATTGGTCATTCCTCTTCGAGCTGGAGTAGTTGGTTTGTAATATTTAATCGCCATTACTTGCCTCCACCTTTATCTTGTGTGTGTCGTGGTCCTCTGTTAAAAACTCTTTTTAATCCAGATTTTTTTTGAACCTTATCTGTCGTTTTAGTCTCCGTCGTTGCAATTTCGGATTTTGCTGTCTTTTTCTTTTTATCATCAGAGCCAAAAATATTGATTTTATTTTCGGGATTGAGACTGACGTAGGCTTTTTTGATGTCCTTTCTTTTACCGGATGCTGGTCTTTGTCTTTTTCGAATTGCTCTTTTCGGTTTACCTTTGATGTTGGCTATTCTTACGTTTTTGACTTTTACCTTGAACTGAGACTCTACTGCATCGGCTATTGACTGCTTACTAGCATTTTTGGGAACTTCAAACATGTAAATATTTTCTTCCTCGGCAGAAGTATATGCTTTTTCACTGATACGAGGCTTTAACGCCATCATCATAGCTATATCGCTATTTGATGCAAATGAAGTCGACTGGGTAGGTGTCTTTTTTGTAGTTTCGGTCATTTTAGATCTCCGAGATTTTTCATTAGTACTGACAATGCGTCTTTAGATAGAATGACCTTATCTGCGTCAAGTATATTAGCTACATTTACCGATACAGAATTAATTAATTTTGTATTAGGGATATTGCTAAAAGACTTTATGGTGTTTTCACTAGGTTTATCTAAAGCGACTAGCAGTCTTTGGTTTGGAGCAATTTTATCTAAAACCTTTGCAACCGACTTAGTGTTTGGTTTTGAAGTTATATTGAATCCTTCAATAACAATAATATCTTTAGCTTTGAGGCTTAGTGCTTGTTTTGTGGCAGTTTTTTTCTCGGATTTAGATATTCTGATTTGGTGATTTTCATTGCCGGTCGGACCGAAAGTAATACCACCGCCACGCCATAGTGGGCTACGGATTGATCCAACGCGAGCATTACCAGTACCTTTTTGTCTCCAAGGCTTCCGGCCACCACCTCTGACTTCGCCACGAAGTTTAGTTACGGCAGGGTTGTGTCGGCCTCTTGCTTGATTTGCTAGATAAGCTTTTTTCAGTAAATCAGTGGAGTTAACTTCGATTCCAAATATGTCTTTACTAAGAGTGACGTCGGAAGTCGCTTTTGTGCCAGTTTTAGTAAAAGTCATAGCTTGCATATTATTTAACCCCTCGCAGTACTACTGTTCCTCTTTTTGGTCCAGGAACCGCACCTTTTACGCCAATAATGTTTTTTTCAACGTCAACTATTGTAACTGTTAGGTTTTTTACTGTTACGTTTTCACCGCCCATTCGGCCAGCCATTTTCTTACCTTTAAAGATTTTTTGTGGGTACATTGATCCAATTGATCCAGGACGGCGATAACTTCTACCACCATGTGTTTTGCGTCCGCGGTGGAAGTTGTGGCGTTTGATTGTGCCTGCCCAGCCCTTACCCTTACTAACGCCAGAAGCATCGACGATATCGCCAACATTAAAAACGTCGGCTGTAAATTTGTTGCCGACGCCATGTTCTTCGTTTAGTTCATTGATTCGCACTTCTTTGATAATTCGAGGCATAACTTTTGATTTTTTGACATGACCGAGAAGTGCTTTGCCGAGTTTTGATTGATTTTTGTTCTCAAATCCTATTTGCAGTGCATTATAACCATCTTTTTCGGTTGTCTTAATTTGTGTAATTGTATTGGGAGTCGCAGACAAAAGAGTAATTGCTTCAACGCTACCGTCCTCGTTGATGGTACTTGTTGTTCCAATTTTAGTTGTAATAAGACTCTTAAAGTCCACGTTTAGACCCTTTCAATTATTTGCATAAAAAAATTGGCTCTTATGTGGTTTTTGTCTCTGTTAAACGAGACAAACCTTCACTAGAATCACCAAGGATTTTCTTGATACCATAACAGATTAGCACAAATAACTTACCTCTGTCAATATGTTGTGTATATTACAAGTTTATGTAGATGCCGATTGGGGCCCAAAAACCTATGAATGCTGCAATAAGTAAAACTGCATATTCAATTTTTCTGTCAATTTGAAAATGATCATGCCGAGCTAGTAGAATCCCAAAAAGTAATCCTACAGGTAATGGAATTTGCCAAGTTTGCCCATCGCTAACTTTTAACCACATAGAACCTAAAATCATAAACAGTACTAATTTGAGAAAGTATGCGTCATCAGTTTCTCGCGCACGTTTTTGTTTTTTTGCCATAATCAGATTATAACAGATTTTTTACTGCTGTTCGGTATGCGGTAAGCCACACTCCTCAGCTATATTAGGAATATGGTGTGTTTCTGAAAATAAACCGCTAACAGGTAGCTTTAGACTCTCGTCAACATTGTTTGGATCAACTATGCTTGGCCCAGGGCATAATTCAAATCTTCGACTCATCAATTCAGCTGCTTCAAGCATTAATTGGCCACGCTTCATTTCATCAACTGACTTTACTCTTGTTCTTCTGAAGTTATATTGACTAGCGTTCCGTAGTACGTTCAGCGCTAATTTTTCTGCGAAGGATACTACTTGAGGACATGCCCTACAACCAATCGGCGCATAACTTTGGAGTGTTGAGTAATCTTCATGATATTCAATATTATTTCTTAATTGCTGGTCAGATATTTCACGCATTTTCATACTACAAAATTTACATCTTGATTTCGGCGTCGCAACCAGCTGGTAAACTGAGGTTCATTAATGAATCAATTGTCTTAGGTGTTGGTTCTAATACGTCGATAAGTCGTTTGTGAGTACGCATTTCGAATTGCTCTCGTCCTTTTTTAAAGACATGAGGGCTTTTTACTACTGTATATACAGTTCTACGCGTAGGTAGTGGGATTGGCCCAGCGATATTTGCGCCCGTTCTGATTGCCGTATCAACAATTTGTTTTGTTGCTTGGTCGATTACTTTATGATCATATGCTTTTAAACGTATTCTTATCCGTTGACTAGTTGAAGCTACGGCTTTTTCTTTTGGTTCGCTATTTTTTATGGATGTTTTCTTAGATTGAGTCGATTTGTCGGCGTCAGTCATTGATTTTTACCTTTCTATCTGTGCGATGTAACATCTTTGTAATGATATTTAGATCAACTACAACGACTTTTAGTCATCACGATTAATTTGTGTATCTATTGTACAACATAGTATCAAAATTTAAAAGAGCCTCATTTTTTGGAGGCTCTTTTATGGTTTCTCGGATTACTTATTTAGTAATCTTAGTTACAACACCAGCTCCTACCGTTCGTCCGCCTTCGCGGATAGCAAAACGTTGTCCTTGATCCATAGCAATCGGTTGAATCAATTTAACCTTGAAAGTTACTGTATCACCAGGCATGACCATTTCCTTGTCGGCTGGCAGTTCAACTTCACCAGTCACATCGGTTGTTCGGAAGTAAAACTGTGGTTTATAACCTTTGAAGAATGGAGTGTGACGTCCGCCTTCTTCTTTGGTTAGCACGTATACTTCAGCATCAAACTCTGTATGAGGTGTAATTGAACCTGGTTTAGCCAAAACTTGACCACGTTCAATATCGTCTCGTTCGATTCCTCGTAGCAAGATTCCGACATTATCACCAGCTTGACCTTGATCAAGATTTTTCTTGAACATTTCTACGCCTGTTACTACAGTCTTTTTAGTATCGTGGATACCAACAATTTCGACTTCTTCGTTAACCTTTACTACACCTTGTTCTATACGTCCAGTCGCTACTGTTCCACGTCCCTTAATAGAGAACACATCTTCAATAGCCATCAAGAAATCTTTATCAAGATCTCTCTTTGGTTCTGGTACGTATTCATCCATTTTATCGACTAATTCCATTACGGCATCTTCGTCTGCTGCGCTACCTTCAAGGGCTTTTGTTGCAGAACCTTTGATGATAGGAGCATTCTCGTCGAATTCGTATTTACCTAACAGTTCTCGGATATCCATTTCTACAAGTTCCACTAGTTCTGGATCTGCAAGATCCATTTTGTTCATGAAAACAAGGATAGATGGTACGCCAACTTGTTTTGCAAGCAGTACGTGTTCTCGGGTTTGAGGCATAGGGCCGTCAGCTGCAGATACAACCAAAATAGCGCCGTCGATTTGAGCGGCACCAGTAATCATGTTCTTGACGTAGTCTGCGTGACCTGGCATGTCAACGTGAGCGTAGTGACGTTTTTTACTCTCGTACTCTTGGTGAGAAGTTGCTATGGTTATACCACGAGCCTTTTCCTCTGGTGCTTTGTCAATCTCATCGTATTTAACTGGTTTGTTTACGTCACTCGGAAGTTTTTTAGCTAATACTGCTGTAATTGCTGCCGTAAGTGTAGTTTTACCGTGGTCAACGTGTCCCATTGTTCCTACGTTAACGTGTGGTTTGCTTCTATCGAAATCTGCCATTTTGTTGTTTACTCCTGTTATTTACTTAAATATTTAGCATAAGTATACAATACTCACGCGAGATACTAATTAATAGTATCGAATTTTGTTAATTATGTAAAGAAAGAACGTATTTACAAAAATTGACATATATGAATAATTTCGATTATAGTTAAATTAGTAATAATTAAAATAAAGATATTTAAATATAAAATGAAAAGAAAAAATAGGAAAAAAACCGTGTTAACCAAAAAGAACATGAAAAACAAAAAAAGTGTTAAAACTAAAAAATCTAATCTGACTTTGATACTTTTTCTAGTCGTACTAATGGTAGTGTTTTTATTCGGATATATAGCAGTCAAAAATGGTATATTCAATCTTTTAGACTCCGAAGCCCAATCAAAAAACTATAATAAGACCTATGCTGCGGGAAAATTAGTTAATTATAAACCTGCTGGCTACAAATACGAAAGAGGTAAACTCGTAAGTGTCGCATCGCAGGGAAAAACTATAAAAATGCCTGCAAAGCCAGGCGGTCCTACTATTGACGGCTGGACAATGAATCACGCCGATGAAAAATACACTAGCAAAAATGAAGGATGGGTCTATTTAAGTAAATGGTTCACTATACCTAAATCAAAACGTCCAATGGCTGTATATGTTTGTTGGCGGGCTTTAAGTAAAAATACCTCTATAAAACTACGTTTAAGCAAAGGCGTCCAAGATGTGTGGAGAACCAAGGCTGGCTTATATCATAAAAACTATACACATCAATTTGAAGCCGACCCTAATCGTTATCGTGAAATTGCATGCTGGGGCTTTTATGATGTCGTCTATCAACAAGTAGTCCCTAGATCACACCCACAAAACGAGCCAATAAAACCCGGACAATACATGAAAAAAGTTAGTAAGTCGGTTAAAGCAAAACTATTCATTAAAGTCCCTGAAGGCGGCATTGAACTCGCGTCTGTTAAAGTTTTCGAACCAACAAAACCACCAGAAAACGCATATTACGAAAGACAAAACGAGGTTGATATAACGAAATAGTTTAGTGTAATCTGTACAATCCCTTAATTAGTAAAAACTATGAATAAAAAAACATTCAAACTAAATAAATCTAAAGTATCATTGTTAATAATTGGCTTGTTATCATTAACGATGCTACTGCTAGGATACGTTGCGTATAATCAGGATATCTTAAATATAAAGAGCTCTAATGCGAAGTCCAAAAATTATAGTAAAACTTATCCAGCTGGGGATGTTGTAGAGAAAAAGCCGATTAAAGTACTAAATTATGACGATGGCGCTAAGGAAAATAACAATGAAGATGAATATGACCGTAGTATTCCGGTAGTTAAATGGAGGTCAGTTGGAAATAAAATCAAGGTATCAACTAATTCTAAAGGTTTAAAGCTAAATGGCTGGAGAACCAGAAGTAGTCCAAACATCCCAAGAATGACATACATATCTAAGTCTTTTATTATTCCAAAGCCTGTGAACACCAAAAATCGTCCTATGGCAGTACAGCTATGCTGGAAGGCAAAAAGCTGGAATACGAATGTTAACATTCGTTTATACCGAGAGGGAGCAAAATCATGGTATACGACCAGCAATACTTCATATGATCACAGGAAAGAAAGTAATAAAACTGCACGTCGGTTAGGTTGCTATGGTTTTAATGAATATATATATGACACCGATAACTTCGGTAATCCAGTTAATCGACAAGTAAAGGCTAGAATATACGTAGCGATTCTGGGTGATCCGATAGATATTGCCGCCATTAGGGTTAAAAGTATCCCTTTGCCTACCGGTGATTACACTCGAATGAGATCAGATTTTAATACTGGCAAATACTTCACTGATGGAACAAATGTAACTAAATAGTGACAGTGTAGCAATTTATTCTAAGGGTCTTTTTTGTATCGCTATTAGTTTCTTGTAAATTTTGTACTATTTACTATTTTTAGCGATGATTGCTTCAGCGACGTTGTTAGGCACGTCTTCGTAGTGGTCAAGTTCCATACTTGAACTAGCGCGTTACACTTTTCTAATTATCAGTATTACTGACTAGATCAAGAAAAAAAGCTATTCTCTCTAGACTTTTTGCTGCGTGGTCTGGAATGTTTTCGGGTATAATTTTGTTAATACTAAAACCTTCTGCTGGTAAAGAATATCCTCCAAGCGCAGCATAAAACATGCACTGCGTACCTAGTTGTTCGTTTTCTACTTGCGTCCGTTGTTCTGGCATTCTGATTAATTATATTTCTATTTATTGTTTTTAGCAATAATAGCTTCGGCGACGTTGTTAGGAACATCTTCGTAGTGGTCAAGTTCCATACTTGAACTAGCTCTACCCTGAGTATTACTTCGTAAGTTTGTGGTGTAGCCAAACATCTCACCCAGAGGAACGAACGCTGTAATCTCTTTGATTCCCGCGGTTAAGTCTTCCATTGATTCAATTCGTCCACGTTTACTGTTGAGGTCCCCGATAACTTCACCCATGAATTCTTCTGGGGTTACAACAACAACTTTCATGACAGGTTCTAGTAGTACTGGCGATGCTTGTTTAACACCTGATTGCAAAGCCATTGACCCAGCAACTTTAAAGGCCATTTCGCTCGAGTCGACATCGTGGTAACTACCATCGTAGAGTTCTGCAACAATATCAACGACCGGGTATCCTGCTAACACACCATTGTTCATAGCCTCTTTGATACCTTCTTCAACTGGTTTTATATATTCTGCCGGGATTACGCCACCTTTAATTTTGTTAATAAATTCAAATCCTTTACCTTGTTCGTTCTGAGACAAACGAAGCCATACATCACCATATTGACCACGTCCACCAGATTGACGAATGAATTTGCCCTGCACTTCAATACCATCTTTACGGATAGTTTCGCGGTAAGCAACTTGAGGTTGACCGATGTTAGCTTCGACTGCAAACTCGCGTTTCATTCGATCAACAATAATCTCTAGGTGTAACTCACCCATACCCTTAATGATCGTTTGACCAGTCTCGTGATCAACTTTTACCTGGAAGGTTGGATCTTCTTCTGCTAAACGTTGCAGTGCAATACCCATCTTTTCTTGGTCGGCTTTCGTTTTTGGTTCAATCGCAATTGACACTGGTGGATCAGGGAATGTGATATTCTCTAGTACTACTGTATTGTTAACATCACATAAAGTGTTACCAGTAGTTGTTCCCTTGAGTCCAACGATGGCAGCAATATCACCAGCACTAATATCAGTTATATCTTCGCGTTTATCGGCCTGCATTCGTACAACTCGTCCAACGCGTTCTTTTTCGCCAGTAGAACTGTTGTAAACATATGAACCAGCTTGAAGCTTGCCTGAGTAAACTCTAACGAAACATAATTTTCCTACAAATGGGTCTGTTGCAATCTTGAAAGCAAGCGCTGACATTGGTTCAGTTTCACTTGGTTTTCTCTCGATCTCGTCACCACTTTTAGGATGTGTACCCCAGACAGAACCACGATCAAGTGGACTTGGCAAAAAGTCATTAACAGCGTCAAGTACTTTCTCTACAATAACCCCGCGTCCATCGCCACCCGTTACAGGAAAAAAGTCACTAGTTAGTGTTGCCGTTCGCACAGCTTGTCGGATTTCGTCCTCCGACAGTCCTTCTTCGCCAACTTCAAAGAATTTTTCTAAGATCTTTTCATCCTCTGCTACAGCATTCTCGATTAGTAGACTACGATACTTTTTGACCTGATCAAGCATATCTTCAGGTATTTCAGACTCCACCAATTCATGATCGGTAAACTCTTTATATGTGTAGGCCTTCATATTAATCAGATCAATGATTCCATTAATTGACTGCTCAAAGCCAATAGGCAAATGTATAGGGAAAGCTCGTTTAGTTAGTCTCGCATGAATAGTGTCAAGAGATTTGTAAAAGTCGCCACCCGTTTGATTGATTTTGTTAATAAAACAGATGCGAGGAACGTTATACTTATTAGCTTGTCTCCATACGGTCTCTGATTGGCTTTCTACACCCATTTTACCGTCAAATACCGTAACAGCCCCGTCTAACACGCGAAGCGATCGTTCAACTTCTGCAGTAAAGTCGATGTGTCCTGGCGTATCGATGATATTGATCTTGTGATCTTTCCAGAAGCAAGTAACAGCGGCAGAGGTGATTGTGATTCCACGTTCTCGCTCTTGCTCCATCCAGTCAGTTGTAGTTTCACCTTCGTGAACAGCGCCAATTTTGTGCTTTAATCCTGTACGGTAAAGAATACCTTCAGTTGTCGTGGTTTTACCAGCATCAATATGCGCGATAATGCCGATGTTCCTATAATTTTTTAGATCAATTTTTTTATCCGCCACTATTGTTCTCCATGCCTTCTATTGTTAAATATTTCTACTGCTAATTCACCAACACATTGCATCATTCCAATGCCTGCGTGCCCACAACCATTTTCCTCGCTCCAACCACTACATAATTTGTCAGCCCAATGCAGGGAATAGGTTGATGGGTCAACACCTAACGCAACATCTTCTTCGATTTTTAATTTTAGTTCACCACAGCCTTGGCCATTCGCATCTCTACATTTTTCAGGTATCAATGAATCAACATTTAAATCTGTCATTTATTCTGTACTCCTAGGTATTAATATTTCTGCTACTGAAACAACTGCGCTCATTATTAAGTGGGAAGCTCTTAAACCAAGTACTTCAAGATTGAGAGGGCTTCTATTCTCGCCAGTTCGAAATGACTGCTCTAAGGTTTCTTCTCGCTCAACTAGCCTATTAGCAATACCTATTTCTAGACTTTGAAGACTTTTTACTAACATTATTTATCTCGCAAAGTGTGCGAAGGCACGGTTGGCTTCGGCCATTTTGTGCATATCTTCACGTTTTTTAACTGCTGCGCCTGTTTCGTTATAGGCATCCATAAGTTCTTGGGCGATTCTATCTTTCATACTCATACCTGACCTGGCTCTAGCGGCTTCTACAAACCACATAATTGTAAGGTGTGATTGACGTTGGCCCTTAACTTCGAATGGTATCTGATAGTTTGCTCCACCTACTCTTCTAGAGCGAGTCTCGACGCTTGGTCGAATATTGCTAAGTGCTTTATCAAAAACTTCTAACGGGTTTTTGACTTTTAGTTTATCGGCAGCTTGTTGCATTCCTTCGTAAACTAATCGTTCGGCAACTTGCTTTTTACCGTCCCACATTACACGGTTAATCACACGTTGAACCATGACGCTATCATACAGGCGATCGCCAGGTATTTTTCTGATT
Source organism: uncultured Candidatus Saccharibacteria bacterium (assembly GCA_964584895.1). Lineage (GTDB taxonomy): Bacteria > Patescibacteriota > Saccharimonadia > Saccharimonadales > JAGQNJ01 > DAISWO01. The sequence continues at coordinate 122,638 of CAZPAW010000002.1, read as the reverse complement.
AATTCCTTAGTCTTTTTCCTAGGCATTGTTATTTACCTGCCTTTTTGGTGCCATATTTAGATCGGCCCTGTTTTCGGTCAGAAACACCCTGGAGGTCTAGCGCACCACGTACGATATGATATCGCACGCCCGGAAGGTCTTTTACTCGTCCACCACGAATAAGTACTACTGCGTGCTCTTGAAGGTTGTGACCTTCGCCACCGATGTAGGCCCAGACCTCGTGTCCGTTAGTTAATCTAACACGAGCAACCTTACGAAGTGCTGAGTTAGGTTTTTTCGGGGTTTTTGTAGTCACTTTAACACAAACACCTCGTTTAAATGGAGATGGCTTTTCGTAGTTAGTAGTGTTTAGATTATTGACAACTCGATGAAGAGCCGGTGACTTCGATTTCTTAGTCACAGGTTTTCGCGGTTTTCTGATTAGTTGATTGATCGTTGGCATCAGTTTATAACCCTATCACCTTTCGTCCTCTTCGTCAACGGGGGTAGCTTCTTTTTTGTCATAGGCATTGTAGCCTGTTCCGACAGGAATCATGCGCCCTAAGATGACGTTTTCTTTAAGTCCTCTAAGATAATCAACCTTACCACTAGTGGCCGCTGCGATCAATACTCTAGTCGTATCCTGGAAGCTTGCGGCTGACAAGAACGATTCGGTTGAAAGTGAAGCCTTAGTGATACCTAGTAACAACTGACTGTACTGCACGAGCTGTTTTTTGTTCTTTGCCAGCTCTTCATTTTTTTCTAACACATCAACTTTACTAACAATATCTCCGGTAACATATTCGCTATCTCCAGCATCATCTATCTGTACGCGTGAGAACATCTGTCTAACAATAACTTCTAGATGTTTGTCCGAAATATTTTGACCTTGAGAAACAAAAATCTGAAGTATTTCGTTCATGATATAGCGTTGGGTAGCTTCAATACCCTGAAGCTTCATCAATTCGTGCAAATTGATTGATCCGCCTGTCAGTCTTTGTCCAGCGAAAACTTTGTCTCCGTCTTTGATTACAATAGGTTTATTGGAAGGCACCTCATATTTTACTATTTGTTCGTTTACTGGTGTTATTGTAATCTTTTTCTTTGTAACAGAGACTTTTCCGGAAATTGGAGCTACTAATGGATCAGAATCATTAGGACCGATACCTACAACATCACCAACTCCAACTTCTGTACCTGTCTCAACTCTTGCGATTCTGTCATTCAATTCGAGTTCAACCCGAGTTTTATCATCTGACGTAACTTGAATTATATAGTGTTCACCTTCTTCCCAAATATTTGCAGTCCCGGCTATTTCAGACAAAATAGCTTGACCTTTTGGTGTTCGGGTTTCAAATAGTTCTTCAACGCGAGGCAACCCAGTGGTTATATCTTCGACTGATTGGCCTCCAGCATGGTATGAACGTAATGTTAGCTGTGTACCCGGCTCTCCAATACTTTGTGCGGCAACAACTCCCACAGGATAAAATGGGCTGACCAAATTACCGGTCGCAGGATCAATACCGTATGATTTTCTACTAATGCCCCTAGGACTACTACAGCTCAAGACACTCATTATTTTAACTACTTCAATACTAGAATCTTTATCAATCTTCTCAGCAATCGCCCTGGTAATCAATTCGCCTTTTTTGACGTGAGGTTTTACATTTTCGGCAGCAAAACGGCCTTCTAGCCTAGAGCCGAGTGTTACGCCAATCTCAATTGAGTCAGATCGATAAACTGGGAATCCAGGATCTGGCGCCTGCTCATCATCAGTAAACACGTCCTGACTGACATCGACTAATCTTCTTGTTAGATAACCCGAATCTGCAGTTTTTAGAGCAGTATCTATCATTTGCTTTCGTGCACCTCTAGTGGCAGTAAAGTACTCTAGAGGGTTAAGTCCTTTTTTATAGCTTGAACGTATAGGTAACTCAATCGCGCGTCCTGTAGTATCCTGAGTGATTCCAAGCATACCTACGGCTGTTTTTACCTGACCGATATTTCCACGAGCTCCAGAAGTTACGGCTGTTGCCATAGCGCTGTCTTCATGTGAGAATTGCTCTGTAAGCATTTTTTGAATTTGATAATCGATTTGTTTCCAGTTATTTACAGTTAGGCGGTATCTCTCTTCATCAGTGATGAAACCTTCATCGTACTGAGTGCTAATTTCTGCAGATTTTGACTCGCCTTCCTTAAGCTTACTTTCAAGCCCAGCAATGTCACTAAAATCAGAAATTCCAAGAGAAAGACCAGAAACAGTAGCGTATTCGAAACCAATGTCTTTAAGGTCGTCTGCAATCTCGGCCGTAATATCTTGGCCATATTTTTCGTAGGCTTCAGACATCACGCTACCTAGCAGCTTTTTAGTCATTGTTTCGTTGTGAAAACCAAAATCTTCCGGAAAAATTTCGTTAAATAATAGTCTGCCTAGTGTAGTGTCTTGTTTTTTTCCTCTGAAAGGAACACTAACTCTAGATTGAAGGTTTATGCTTTTTGCATCGTAAGCCATTACAGCTTCGTCAAGAGATCTAAAGGTTCGAGTCTTTTCATTATTTCCTGGTTTTTCATATGTTAGGTAATAACATCCAAGCACAATATCCTGTTCTATGTGAAGAATTGGAGATCCATCGGCTGGTTTTAGTAAGTTTTTGTTGGCTGCCATAATTTCTTTTGCTTCAAGTTGAGAAGCTCCAGATAATGGCAAGTGTACCGCCATCTGGTCACCGTCAAAATCAGCGTTGAATCCACGGCATACTAAAGGATGGAGCTGGATTGCTTTTCCTTCAATCAATATTGGTTTAAATGACTGGATGCTTAATCTATGAAGACTTGGGGCACGGTTTAGTAATACATATTTGTCTTTGATTACTTCATCCAGTGCGTCCCATACAGGAGTTTCTCCGAGTTCTATCATTCTTGTTGCACTACGAATGTTATGAGCAAAATCGTTTTCTATCAACGAGCCTATAACGAATGGCTTAAATAATTCTAGAGCCATCATCTTAGGTAATCCACATTGATCGATTTTTAGTTCTGGACCAGATACAATCACCGATCGTCCAGAATAATCAACTCTTTTTCCTAGTAAGTTTTGTCTGAATCGTCCTTGTTTACCTTTTAGCATGTCACTCAAAGATTTTAGACGTCTTCGTTGTCCAGACGCAGCAACTGCGCGGCCAGAACGAGCGTTTCCGTTATCAATCAATGCATCGACTGCTTCTTGGAGCATTCGCTGTTCATTCCTACAAATTACCTCTGGTGCGTTTAGGTCAATTAGCTTTTTAAGTCTATTGTTGCGATTTATCACTCTTCGATATAGATCATTCAGGTCAGAAGTAGCAAATCGTCCCCCAGTTAATTGGACCATAGGTCTTAAATCTGGCGGGATAACTGGCAAAACTTGCAGACACATTGAGTTTGGCTTAATGCCTGCGCGATTCATGCTTTCAAGTAATCTAAGTCTTTTGAGCAGTTTTTTCTTTCGTTGACCTTTTGCTCCTTGTGATTCTTCGTTGAGTTGAGCAATTAACTCATCAAGATCAATATCGTCGAGCATCTGTTTTAGGGCTGAGCCGCCCATCCCAACCTCGATGATTTCTTTGAACTCTTCAGGTAAGTTTTGGTAATCGCCTTCATTAATTAGACCGCAAGGGACTAACATATCGATTTGTTCTTTATATTCATTAAATTCGTTTGAAAGCTCTTCCAGCTCTTTGGTCCGCATTTCTGCAAGAGCTTTAAGATTAGCGTCTTCTTTCTTAGATTCTGCTTCGTAACGAACGTCAATTGCTTGTTTTGCAGCTTCTGTCTGCGCTTCCTTGTCGCTTAATAATTGATCTCGTTTTTTAACATCAACTTTCTTTACGATATAGCTAGCAAAATACGCAACTCTCTCCAGGTTCTTGACAGTTAAGCCTAGTAGTAGACCCATCGCAGAAGGTGTGCCACGCAAGAACCAAATATGCGCAACAGGTGATGCAAGTTGTATATGTCCCATTCTTTCACGTCGCACAATACTACGTGTAACAATTTCACCTTTCTTATCAACTGCTGCTTCTCTTGATCTGACTCCCTTGTATTTAGCATCATGGGGGTTTATGTCTTTAACTGGCCCAAAAATTCTTTCACAAAACAGACCATCGCGTTCAGGTTTTTGGGTTCTGTAGTTAATTGTTTCAGGTTTTGTGACTTCTCCATAAGACCAATCAGATATATCGCCTGCACTAGCTACAGCTAATCTTACGGCATCGAAATCGGTAATATCAGGACCGTGTGAGTATCTACGCATTTTCTATCTCCTTTTCGTCAATTGGTGTGGCTAGTTTGGGATCGTTTTCTCCCACAGTGCTGTCGATTTCCATCATGTCAAACTCGTCGACAGAAACGTCTTCTGTTACATCGACTTCAGATGCCTCGGGTTGCGGGACATCAATGTCGGACGGGTGTTCGGCTTCTTCTTCGATTGTCTCAGACAGTATTTCCTCAGCGTCGATCGTTTTTTCTTTAGTAAATAGATCAACTTTCAGTCCAAGGCCTTGTAATTCTTTAACCAAAACATTGAAACTTTCAGGCACTTTCGGTCCTACGATTTCTGTTCCTTTTATGATAGATTCATAAGCTTTGCTTCTTCCGTAAACATCGTCAGACTTGATTGTAAGCATTTCTTGTAATGTGTGGGCAGCTCCATATGCTTCTAGCGCCCATACTTCCATCTCTCCAAATCTTTGGCCACCGTTTTGAGCTTTTCCGCCGAGTGGTTGTTGCGTAACCATTGTGTAAGGACCAGTTGATCGTGCGTGAATTTTATCTACAATCATATGGTTAAGCTTGATCATATACATCGATCCAACTGTCGTCATCTCTGTAAATTTATCGCCAGTTCTACCATCGTATAGATATTGTTTTCCACTTTCAGGTAGACCTGCTTCTTTAAGTAATTCGTGGATTTTGTTCAATGAAACGCCGTTGAAGGGTGGTGATGCTACTTTGAATCCTAGTGCATGTGCAGCCATTCCAAGATGAGTTTCAAATAACTGTCCAATATTCATACGACTAGGCACGCCAAGTGGGTTTAACAAAATATCAACAGGTGTACCATCTTCCATAAATGGCATATCTTCTACAGGTAAAATCCTGGCTATGACACCTTTATTTCCGTGTCGACCTCCTAATTTGTCTCCGACAGCAATTTTTCTCATTTGTGCGACGAACACTTGAATTTGCATAATAACACCGGATTTTAATTCGTGACCGTTCTCTCTAGAGAATACTTTAACGCCAACGACTTTTCCGTGTTTACCATTGCTCATCCTTTGAGAAGTGTCTCTTACGTCTTTTGCTTTCTCTCCAAAAATTGCTCGAAGCAGTCTTTCCTCGCTACTTAGTTCTTGTTCTCCTTTTGGCGTAATCTTTCCAACCAAAATATCTCCTGGGTGTACTTCGGCGCCGATTCGTACTATTCCGTCATCATCTAAATGGCGTAATGCATCTTCGCTTACGTTCGGAATATCGCGGGTTACGATTTCAGGTCCAAGTTTTGTCTCTCTAACTTCTGTCATAAAATCTACGATATGAATAGAGGTCAACGTGTCATCCTCGACAAGTTTTCTTGAAATAATCACAGCATCTTCAAAGTTATAGCCCTTCCAAGGCATAAATGCGACTATTAAATCTTTACCTAGAGCAAGCTCTCCTCCCTGGATTGACATACCCTCGATTAATGGAGTGCCAGCTTTAACTTTATCTCCTCGGCTAACTACAACTTTTTGATTAATACAACTTCCTTCATTACTCCTAACAAAGTGTTGCGGGTAATAACTCTTTTTGCCTAACTTTGCGTATTTTACCGTAACTTCATCAGCGTCAGCGCGAAGCACTTCTCCATTATCTTCGGCTACTGTTAACTGGCCAGAATTATTTGCTACTGTTGTCTCTAAGCCAGTTCCGACGATCGGAGATTCTGGGTTTATTAGAGGTACTGCCTGTCGTTGTTGGTTACTACCCATAAGACTTCTATAAACATAGTTTTTTTCAATAAATGGTATCAACCCAGCACTTGATCCTATGATTTGTCTTCTAGATGCATCCATATGAGTAACTTCATCAGCGTCAATTTCACCCGATTTCAATCGAATACGTGCAGAAACACGGCTATTTTCGAAATACCCATCATCATCAATGGTTTCTCCTGCGCTTGCAATAACAGCTTTACCTTCTTCATAAGCGTCTAAATATACGATTTCGTCAGTAGCTTTAGCTCTAACTGGCCAAGTTACTTGTTTTTTCACTAGAGCTAGTTTCTTTGCTTGAGCCTCAGTGATTTTGTCGCCAGCTTTGACGATTACCGCGCCTTTTTCGTCGTCTAAGTTTACTGATGCAATATGTCCAGCTGCTTTTTTGGCAGTTACTGCGTTAATTACTTTACGATACGGAGTTTCTATGAATCCATAATCGTTAATTCTTGCGTATGTAGCCATGTTCAAAACAAGGCCAATATTTGCACCTTCTGGTGTTTCTACAGAACAAATACGTCCATAATGTGTGGCGTGAGCGTCACGTACTTCAAATCCTGCTCGCTCTCTAGAAAGTCCACCAGGACCCATTGAGCTTAATCGTCTTTTATGTGCAAGTTCCGACAATGGATTTATTTGATCCATGAATTGCGACAACTGTGAGCTAGCAAAAAACTCTCTAACGGCAGCTACGACTGGCCGTGCGTTTATAAGTTGACCAGGCGTTACTGTCTCGATCTCACTCATCGACATTCTATCTTTTGTATTGCGCTCCATACGAAGAAGCCCAATCCTAAATTGTCTTTGAACTAGTTCTCCGACTAATTTGACTCGCCTATTTGCAAGCGAGTCAATGTCATCGGCTGGTTCTTGTGTGTTATTTAATCGAATAATTTCAGCAATAATAGCGATTAAATCTTCTAATCTCATAACGCGGTTCTCTGCAGTATTTGGCAGATCGATATCTAGACGTTTGTTGATTTTGTACCGACCAACTCTACTAAAGTCAAAACGTTTAAAGTTATAGAACATATTTTCAAGCAAGCTTCGAGCATTATCAACAGTCGCTAAATCACCAGGTCTTAGTCGTCTATATACTTCGATTAAAGCTTCGTTTGTGCCTCTGGCAGGATCTTTTTCAAGAGTCATATCGATATAGCTGTCTTTACCTTGATCGACATGAGCGAATTCTTCTTTCATTTTTGCATCAGATACTCCAAGTGCTCGTAGTAATGTAGTGACCGGAATCTTTCGCTTTCGATCGATTTTTACAAACATTGCGCCTTTAGCAGAGGTTTCGAACTCTAACCAAGCACCACGTCCTGGGATAACCTTTGCACCATATAGCTTTTTCCCAGCGCTTTGTTCAGCAGTAAAGAAAACGCCAGCTGATCTTATCAACTGGCTTACAACAACACGTTCTGCTCCATTAATCACAAAAGTTCCTCGTGATGTCATATACGGATAATCACCGAGGTAAATTTCTTGTTTTTTTACTTCACCTGTAACTTTATTAGTTAACACAACTGTTGCTTTTAGCGGAGCATCGTAACTGACATTATTCTCACGTGCTTCTTGTTCTGTTAGTTTTGGTTTTTCGAATCTATAATCTTTAAAACTAAGGGATAATTTTGTGCCAGTATAGTCCTCTATCGGGCTTACTTCGGCCAATAACTCACCAAGTCCTTCCTCTATAAACCATTGAAAGGATTTGTTTTGATGGTCGACTAAATTTGGTAGATCTAATATGTTTTCTGTTTTTGTAAAATATTGCCGTTTACTAGACGTGAGCTTTAGCGACTTTGCCATATAGAGCAAGTTCTCCTTGAATCTGTTAGATTGATTTTGAACGAAGATCTCTAAGGGGTAGCTTACACAATTTTTTGATAAATTATAGCAAGGCCCGCTTACCCTACTTCTTAATAAGTAGTTTATATAACAAAAGTATTATGTCAAGTTTTTATTTTATTACTTTTCGCAAACTATGAAAAATCATAGTATTACCAACAATAATAGTTTCATTCGATTTAGTGTAATTTTAAGAATTAGTTACGATAGCTGCGTCTGTAAATGTTAGTATTTTTTAAATTAACCCTTAGTAAAGACCAGTATAAGTCCTTGTTAGAAAAAATTTTTCAAATTATGCCATTTTCTTCCTAAAAAATTCTGAACACTAGGTAGGGCTAGCGTTTTGATATCACCTTATCTGCTAAACCATATTTTACGGCTTCGTCTGATGTCATCCAATAATCTCTATCCATATCTTTTTCAACTTGTTTGATTGGTTTTCCGGTATTTTTTGCCATAATCTCGTTTAGTTTATGTTTGATTCTGATACCTTCTTTTAGATCGATCTCCATATCAGTTACTTTGCCTTTTGTGCCGGCTGATGGTTGATGAATCATAGCTGTGGCATTTTTTAGTATAAAACGCTTCCCCTTAGTTCCAGAACTTAATAGAAAAGCGGCTGCGCTTGCTTGTATACCTATACCAACTGTTTCAATATCATTTTTTACAAATTGCATAGTATCGTAAATTGCTAAAGCGTCATATACACTACCGCCAGGACTGTTGATATACAGTTTAATATCTTTCTTTGGATCTTCCGACTCTAAAAACAATAATTGAGCAACTATCAAATTAGCGGTATGCTCGTTAACGTCAGTACCCAAAAAAATTATTCGGTCTTTAAGTAAACGTGAATAGATATCATAGGCTCGTTCAACGCGTCCGTCTGACTCTATAACAGTTGGAATTAAAACTGAACTTGATGACATATGAATACTCCATTAAATAGTATATTCATGATATATCAATTAGCACTCTCACGTCAAGAGTGCTAACTATCTTTTTTTAATCTTCTGAATATTGCTGCAAGCCCTAGACTTGCATAACCGATAATTCCTTCTACTGGCGGGTTTTCATTTCCTTGATCTTTATGTGATTGCCTGTTTAGCCTATTGAAGGTTGTGGGTAGCAGAAGCTGAGCTTGGCTACCGCCCATTAACGACTGTTTGATAGTTTCCTCAGCCAGTTGACTGAGTCGTGAATATACATTATCTAGTGGGTCAGTACCTAAGTCGGAAATTTCATGGTACTTAAACATTAATTCATGTATCCGTGGGCCCATTACAGGGTAATTATCAGCCAAAGCGTCCGCGAATCTGGCAAGATCTTGACCGCTTTCAACTTTGTCGAATAATTCAATATAGTTCGAAGCATTCATAACAATATTATAACATAGTATCAGGTCAATGTCTATATTTTAAGTCGAGTATTGTACTAACTTATTTATTGTTTTCTCTGTCATTAAACGGGATGATATTTCGCGTTTTGAATCATCTTTTTCGAGCTCTGCATGCATCCCAGGGTCGCTATATTGTGTCTTAAGAGCCTGAATGCGAGCTTCGACTTCCTCATTAGATACAGAGATACTTTCTTTCTCTGCAATTTCAGCCAATACAAGACCCGCTTTAACTCTTTGTTTTGCTTCGGGGAGTAGTACTTTTTGTTTATAACCGTCTTCATCATATCCCTGTTGTTTTAAATATTCGTCATAAGTGAGACCTTTATAGGTTAAGTTTTGCTTTAACTCACCGAGTAGTCGTTCTACCTGCTCGGTCAACAATGAGTCAGGAATCGATACAGAAGATTTTTCAGTTATCTCTTTAATAATTTCATTTTCTTGAGTTTGAAGAGCTTTTTTTTGTTTCTCTGTTGCCATCTGGGCTTTTATGTCTGATTTCAGTTCAGCCAAGTTCTTAAATGGACTGATTTTTGTAGCAAATTTATCATCTATTTTTGGTTTTTTAACTTCTTCAATCTTTTTAACTGTCACCGTAAAAGTAACTTTTTTGTTTGCTAACTTTTTTACTCCGTATGATTTTGGGAATGTTAGCGTAAATGTAGTTTTATCAGATTTTTTCAAGCCAACTAAATTTTCTTCAAATCCTGGTATAAAAGTTTTACTACCGAGCACTAGGGGATAGTCTTTGCCGTCAGCACCGTCGATAGGCTTACCCGCAACGTCTACGCCTTTAAAATCAATCCATAATTGATCAGTGTTTTTTGACTTTCTATTTACTTCAGATTTTTCTGCTTGTCTAGTAGCTAAGTTTTCAAGAACTTCATTAATATCTTTACTCGATACGGGTTCAACTTTTATCGGTTTTTTAACTGCTTTATAATCAGTTAATTTAATTGGTCCTAATATTTCGATAACCGCTTCAAATTCTAATACCGAATACGGTACAAATTTTTTGATCGTTATATTCGGTCTGTCGATTGGTCTAATATTTTGATTTTGGGCTGCAACAGGATAAAGGCTGCTAAGTGCTTCGTCTAGAAATTCTGTTTGCAGGGTTTGTTGATTGAGATTTTTTTCAACTAGATTTAATGGCACTTTTCCATCACGAAAACCCGACACCTTTACTTTGGAACGTAGTTTTTCTAATGCCATCTGTTTAGCCGTTTTTAGTTCTTTCTCGTCGGCTTGTATAGTTAAGGATACTTTGGTATCGGATATATTATGTCTTTTTACTTGCATGGTTTTGTATGCTAACAGATTCAGTTGATTTTTACTAGAATAAAAATCATTATAATTAACCAAAAGATTTCAATATATTTTCCCCAAGGTTTTTCACCCCATTGAATTTTTTTATGAAACCTCTGAAATGCATTCCCGGTATACTTTTTCTTTTCGGTAATTGATCGTTTAAATCTTGGAATAGAAAGTAGATCAGGCGAAGCACCGGCAAAGGCGCACATTGCTGCTAATTGCCAATTATCAGCACCATTAAGTCCTAGTATTAAAACCAATAAACCGCAAAGAACTGTATCAACAATCAGAAGTACTTTAAACTCGGTACTGTTATGTACTTCTATTTCGGACCTAGTCCTGTCTCCGTAATGCGGCAAACTATCCAATATAAAATGTGAAGCAAAGGCTATTGGAATAGCTACTGGGTTTCCGATACCAAAACCAATAACTGCTCCAGTTAAGGCGTGATTAATCGCTCTCATTTTTCTATTTGTTTAGTGACCTCTGACAGTGATATCGTCCGCTCAGCACCGTTTTTGATATTTTTTAGTTTAAACTTTTGAGTTCGCAGTTCTTCTTCTCCTATAAAAAGTACATAGGTTATAGCTTTTTTCTCGGCTGTTTTGATTTGTTTTTCTAGTTTTTTACCCGACAAATCAACTACAACATTTATACCTTCAACCCGCAAATTTTGGGCAACTGATTGGGCCTCATTTGCAACATTTCCGATTACTGCAATGTATAGATCCGTTTCAATTATCGGTTCTGGCAGTAAATCGTTGCTCTCTAGGAAGTTCATCAGCGTTGCATCGCCCATTCCAAAACCTACAGTTGGAACTGGCTCAACCCCAAATTGGCCGACAAGCCCATCATATCGGCCGCCCCCAAACATTGATCTGTTATTGTCGGGATTTGTATCGAATACCTCGAAAACAATGTCCGTATAGTAATCAAAACCACGCGCCAAGTATCGATTAAAACGTACGTTTTCAACACCCAGCTTAATCAATTGGTTTATTACTTTTTGAGCGTCATCTGGAACGTTTTCTTCGCTCAAAAACTCTAATAGATTTCGAGCTCGCTCTTTTCCAAGCAGTTCGTTAAAAAGATCTTTCCATTCAGTTGGATCCGTCTTTTCCCTGCGGTCAATCAGGCTAAGTGCTTTAGAACACTCTTCTTTGTTAAGCTTCATATCATCAAAGGCTTCAGTCATGGAGATTCTGCTGTTGATTTGGATTTCGTACTGCTCGGGTTTAGCTCCAAACGTTTTCATAATAAAATCTGCAAGCAGAATAATTTCTACATCCGCTTCTAAGCCGTCCACACCAAAAATATCGGCGTTTAACTGTCGAAACTCACGTAAACGCCCTTTTTGCGGTCGTTCGTATCTAAAACAGTTAGGAATACTATATAGACGTAACGGATAAGACAGCTCTTGTCGTCGAGCAGCAACCATCCTCGATACCGTTGGCGTCATTTCGGGCCGCATAACAACTCTTCTATTTCCGCGATCAGTGAATGAATATGTTTGTTCGTTAACTATTTCATCACTTGTTTTGGACGTGAATAGTTCTAAAGGCTCCAAAATCGGCCCGTCATATTCTTCGTATCCAAATGATTCACACGCCTGGCGCCATTTACTGAACATCCACTCGCGGATGCGTGTATCATCTGGGTAATAATCTCTAGTGCCTTTATAGGGCTGTGTTGATAATTTCATAATACTTAATAGTTTATCACTTTTACAATTAATAGAGCTCTTATCGTTTTTATACGTAAAAAGAATTTGAATTTAGAAGTTTTACGTTCGGATAGTCGTCGAGCTATTCTCGCCTTTACTCTTGGGGTGAAGTTCAAATCTGCCATCCCTAGACTAATTAAAGAATCGCCACTATGGGCGATATCTTTGTTAGTGGGGATGATAGGGCTCCTTCATCTTCTGCTAGCGGTAAAATGACTGAAGTCATTGCGCATAGCAACAAGCAAGTAAAACGAAAACAGCCACAGGCGATTTTCGACCAGGGTTCGAGTCTTTCAACACTCGAAAATGAAAAAAGACCGTCAGATGACGATCTTGTTTCATTGGTGGAATTTTACAACTCCGCTAGAACCTATTTTGAGGAAAAGTGCTGAAAACTGCAAGGCGGCGGGCAACGCCCGCTCCGCCAGAAAAACAATTCTTTGCATTTTTTGAATTTTACCCCCGCCGAATTTCTTTTTTTGAATTTGGAAAAGAATTGTTTTTCTGGACGGTGCGGTCGCCACAGGCGACATTTAGGCTATAATCGTAAGTATGCCAAACCGACTAACTGTAGCAGATATAAACCTTGGAAATTATGCTCATAATATCTCAAAGATACTGGAAATTGTATCAAATGATACAAGAGTGATGGCTGTTGTGAAAGCTAACGCCTATGGACATGGTATTGAAGAGACGGCTAAGAAAGCCATTGAAGCTGGAGCAACCTATATAGGCGTTGTTAGCTTGGGTGAACTTAAAAAAGTCCGTAGCGCAGGTGTTCGTGCACCAATTTTGTTACTTAATTACCTCGATAAAGCTTCAGTTATGGAAGCAATCCAGCTTGATGCATCTATCACAGTCATGGACGAAAAGATACTATCTGCTATCGAGGGAGCCGCCAGTACTCAAGGAAAGAAAGCCAAGGTTCATATTAAGATTGATACAGGCATGCATAGGGCAGGTTGCGACCCCGATAAGTTACTTGCTCTTGCTCAAGCCATACAGCACTCATCACACATGGAACTAGAGGGCTTATTTACGCATTTTGCTGAGTCAGAAGCATTAGATGTTGCGTTTACGCACCAACAGCTAAAGGTATTCAACGATTCGCTTAATATGCTGCAAAATGAAGGAATCAACCCTCCGTTGATACACTGTGCTAATAGTGCCGCAATTATCAATTTTCCAGAAGCGCACTTTACGATGGTTCGGCCGGGCCTGATAACATATGGGCTCAATCCTTTCCCAGAGGAACACCAGAAATACGAATTTGTTGCTAAAGAGTTCAAGCCCGTCCTATCATTTAAAACGCAAGTAATTTTTGTGAGAACTATTGAGCCAGGAGAAACGGTGGGTTACAACCGGCGCTGGAAAGCCGAAAAACAAAGCACCATTGCACTACTACCAGTCGGGTATGGCGATGGCTACCGCCGTACGCCACACAATGCCACCAAAGTTTTGATAAATGGACAATTTGCTCCGATAGTCGGCAGCGTAGCAATGGATCAAACAGTAATTGATATTACTGATATCGACGGCTCAGTTGTCGTCGGTAATGAGGTTATTCTAATGGGGGAACAAGGTTCGCTATCGATTACAGCTGACGACATAGCGAGCGCATACGAAACTATAAATTATGAGGTTGTTACCTCGTTGTCTGACCGTATCGATAGAAGCTACTCTTCTTAAAGCCTAGTTACGCTGTTCGCACCGTCCAGAAAAACAATTCTTTTCCAAATTCAAAAAAAGAAATTCGGCGGGGGTAAAATTCAAAAAATGCAAAGAATTGTTTTTCTGGCGGAGCGGGCGTTGCCCGCCGCCTTGCAGTTTTCAGCACTTTTCCTCAAAATAGGTTCTAGCGGAGTTGTAAAATTCCACCAAGAACGAACTTTTCGGGAAATTTGAGCGCATTTGCGCTCTTTTTTCTTTGGTTTTGCGGAGCAAAAACCAAATGTTTTCAGGGGGGAGAAAAGAACTTTGGGTAGCCGTAGGCTGCGCCGTTTTGCCGTAGTTGGCGGTATTTGGTAAAATACAAATGCACACAAATCATTTTGGCAGGCTTTTTGCTTGGCTTTAATAGCCGTCCTGTACAAGTTAGGCTTGCCTGATTTGTGTGCAACAGGGCGGCTATTTGAGTTCAAGGGGGTACAGCTATGGAAACAATACAAAAGTTTTACATCTATGCTCGCAAGAGTACAGATGTTGAGGACAAACAGGTTTTGTCTATTGAGGCGCAACTCGTGGAGTTGCGAGAATTTGCCAAACGTGAAGGCTTGTATATCGCCGCCGAGTTTATAGAAAAGAAATCGGCAAAAACAACTGGTCGCCCTATTTTTGGCAAACTACTGGCAGAAATTGAAAAGAACGGTGGCAATATACTTGCGTGGCACCCTGATCGCCTTGCACGCAATAGCGTGGACGGCGGGCAAATTGTGTACCTTTTGGACGCTGGCAAGATTGGCACGCTCAAATTTCCGTCTTTTTGGTTTGAGAACACATCACAAGGCAAATTTATGCTGTCTATTGCTTTTGGGCAGTCCAAGTATTATGTGGACAATTTGAGCGAGAACACCAAGCGAGGTTTGCGCCAAAAGGTACGGCTGGGGTTGTACCCCAGCCACGCCCCGATTGGCTACATCAATGATGTCCGTAGTAAAACAGTTATTGTAAACAAACGGCTTGCGCCTGTTATTTTAGCCGCTTTTGAGTTATATACACAGGGCAACCAAACACTTGAAAGTGTCGCCGTTTTTATGAAGTCCAGAGGCATTACCACCAAAAGCGGCAAACAACTGACCAAAGACCAGATAAAACGCATACTAACGAACCCGTTTTACTTCGGACATTTTCGTTATTGCGGCGAGGTGTACGAGGGCAAACACAAGGCAATAATTGAAAAACGGCTATTTGACCGAGTACAAGCCGTAATTGCCAAACGTTGCCACCCTCAAAAAGGCGCAACCGCGCCGCAGGTGTTTTGCGGTTTGCTGACTTGTGCAACTTGTAATATGGCAATAACCGCCGAGAAAAAGATAAAGCACCAGAAAAACGGCAACACGCACGAATATATCTATTACCGTTGTACAAGAAAACACAAAACTATTACTTGCAAAGAGCCACCAGTTACCGAGCAAGATTTAGCAGCGCAATTGTCCGACATATTGCAGGGCTACGCCCTGCCCGAAAGTTGGGCAACGACTTTGAGCAAAATGCTGGACGAGGACGAACGCAAAGCCGAGCAGTCTGCCAGTGTGTTTGTGGCTAATGCCCAAACACGACTTGCGAACTTGCAAGGCAAGTTACAGCGACTTTTAGACGGCTATTTAGACCAAGATATTGAACAGCAAACCTACCGCACTAGACAAGGCGAACTAATGAGCGAAAAGAAGTCGCTGGAGGAACAAGTCGGCAAGCTAACGCTTGCCAGCAAAGCTTGGGTTGAACCTATGCGCCAGTGGCTCAAACAAGCCGTTTCTCTCTGTGAAATCGCAAAAAGTGGCGACTTTGTGGCGATAAAGGACGCTTTTGCCAAAATTGACGGTTTGAACCTGTTTTTGAATTCCAAAAAGGCGCAGCCTACGGCTGCCCAAAATTCTTTTCTCCCCCCTGAAAACATTTGGTTTTTGCTCCGCAAAACCAAAGAAAAAAGAGCGCAAATGCGCTCAAATTTCCCGAAAAGTTCGTTCTTGGTGGGGATGATAGGACTCGAACCTACACGCCTTGCGGCACTAGTTCCTAAGACTAGCGTGTCTACCAATTCCACCACATCCCCATTGATAATTTTTGGTAACTGTTCGATTTTACCCTGTTTTTTTATAAAAAACTAGTTGTGCGTCACCATAATTTTTATTCGTGACGATTGATAACGAATCGAATTGTGGTATTTCCATTTTCCCTGGCCAATCAAGTATATATAATCCATTTGATTTAACGTGGCTTACTAACTTCTTTAAGATTGGTAATTTTATTCCATCGTATGGAGGCGCAGATATTACGATATCAAATTGTGCTCCTACATTATTATCGGACCATCCACTTACATTAGCGTTAATTGCTTTAATTTTATCTTCTATTTGTAATGACTTAATATTTTGTTTTAAGACATTATTCGCTTTTTTATCAATATCAATAGAAATAATTTTCTTAGCTCCACGACTAATTGCTTCGATACTAAGTGCTCCAGTACCAGCAAAAGCATCTAAAACTTCAAGTCCACTAAGGTCGCCAAGCACATTGAACAACCCTCCGCGCGCTTTTTCGCTCATAGGGTGAGTTCTTTTGCCAATTAACGCATCTATTTCACGACCCTTTAAATAACCAGCTATTACTTTCACTTCACTTGGCGTACTTTCGGCTTGCATGATTCATTAATTGCTAAATACCAAGAAATTGTAATGGTTTTAGCTATTGCAGGCCCTAATTTATTACGTACATCAATTACTAATTTTGGCGACCAGCCTTTTTTTACGAATCTATCGTACATATCTAGAATTGCGATTTCTCTAGCAGTATTTTTAAAATACTCTAAAAGTCCAATTTTTTGAGCATCAATTAGCTCGGATTGGTTCGGCAACGACTCTTTCATCGATAACGGCGCAATAATAGTAGCGATTCCTAATTCAAAAAGACTATGTACGCTTATCAGACCTTTAGGGCCCCAGACTTTCCAAGTTTTATCAAGTCTCTCTTTTACTGTGTCTGCCGGCGGAAACCATTTTGATTTTAAGGTTGTCCTTGATTCTTTGTTGCCACCCCATATTTTTTCTATATTTTGTTCATAAGGGTAGTGGTGTGCTGGTGTTAGTCCGTCAGTCAATGCATGAGCAAGCCAGGCTGCCTCGAAGGCAATCCGTTCCTGATTCTTAGATTTCAATTCTTGGACTAACTTAATGTAATGATCACTTATTAAATCGAGCAATTGTGAATCCTCTTCGTTGAATGGGCTGTAATAATGCCATGGTTCATCAACCGAAGGACTTTTTCGCTTTATCGCGTCAGGCCCGTTTTTCCCTTCAAAATGCAGAATTTTGCGCGAAGTCGGAAAATCGCCATTGTTTGAAATCAATTTTTTTAAATTATTTCTGGCAACACGGTCAAGTTTTTGGTGAGCCCCAAGAATTCGTCCTGAAAATGGGGTTAGAGTTGTGCCTGAATACATAAGTTCTTCCTATTAATTTAGATGCGTGACTTTTTGTAATTTTTCTATTCGTTTTCGTAGTCCATCATATTGTAACATCTCGGGGTCATTATTAAGTAACTCTTTGGCTGCTCGTCTAGCACTATTTATCAAAGACTGGTTACTCAAATCAACCATTTTTAAATCTAATATTCCATGCTGTGTTTTACCGTAAATTGCCCCCGGCCCACGTATCTTTAAATCAAATTCTGCCAATCTGAATCCATCGTTACTGCTTTTTATTGCTCTTAATCGTTTTGAAGGCGGATCATTATCTGTTTGCATCAAGAAACAGTATCCTGGCTTTTCTCCTCTACCAATTCGACCCCTTAATTGGTGGATTTGTGCTAAGCCGAATCGCTCGGGTGATTCAACGCACATGATCGTAGCATTTGGAACATCAACACCAACTTCAATAACTGTAGTCGAGACTAATACATTAATTCGATTATCAACAAAATCTTGCATGATATTACGTTTTTCAATTGAAGACAGCCTACCGTGTAAAAGAGCGACTTTATAATCTTTGTAAAGTGATGCTAATTCATCAAAAACTACATTTGCAGAACGAGCAGAGATAAAATCAGAGTTATCAATCAACGGGCACACAACAAACATTTGTTCGCCTTGACTTAAATTACTAATCAATCCCTTATATATCGTCGTGCGCTCATTTTGAACGACAAGGTTTGTGGATACTTTTTTTCTGGATTTTGGCATAGTCTTAATTCTGCTTATATCCAGATCTCCAAACACAGTCAGAGCTAGGCTTCTTGGAATTGGCGTTGCTGACATGCTTAGCATATGGACCATATGACCAGATTTTTTTAATAGTTTTTTACGTTGATCTACTCCGAATCTGTGTTGTTCGTCGACTATTATCAAACCGAGTTCATCAACATTAAGCGATTCTTGTAGTATGGCGTGTGTCCCAATTATCACTTTCGATTTAGAGCTTTCAATGTTCTGGTAAGCAATTGTTTTTTGCTTTTTGTTCATACTACCTACAAGTAAAGTTACGTAATGATCTAGGCCTAAAGGTTTTAAAAGATCACTATAAGTGTTTGCGTGTTGTCTGGCCAACACTTCAGTTGGCGCTAGTATAAATACTTGGTAGTCTTGACTTATTGTCATCGCAACAGCCATAGCCGACACTACAGTTTTTCCAGATCCCACATCACCCTCCAACAAACGGTTCATAGCGTGCTTATTATCAAGGTCTCTTAAAATCTGCCACGTTACAATCCGTTGATCATCTGTTAGTTTATAAGCCAAATTACTAACAAAATTTTTAGCTAATTTTTCGTCGAATTTTATTTGTACTGAATTTGCACGATTGAGTTCTTTTCTGTTAATTATATTAGCTAATATCAGTTCAAATAGTTCGCTAAATCCAAGTGAATATGTCGCCTTGTCTAATTCTTGAACTGTACTGGGAAAATGAATTAACCGCACTGCTTGTTTTTTTGGCAATATATCATACTTTTTTATGATATTTGGGGGAATTATATCTTCAATATTTGTTGAATAGACTAATGCATTTTTAATAAATTTTCGAATCTGAGAAGACTTTATTAATTTATTTTGTGGGTATACAGGTATAATTCGAGCTGTATTCAATGGAAAATCACTTACTAATTCGATAGTGGGATTTATAATACTCAGTCTTTGTCTAGATAATTGAAACTTTCCTGAAACAAAATACTCTGAAGAAACTTTAATTGAACTAGCCCTGTATGGTTGATTGAACCAAACAAGACGAACCGAACCTGTCTTGTCGTTCAGTACCGCTTCTGTTATATGCATACCACGACGCACATATCGACCTACAATATTAGAAATTTTTCCCTTAATAGAAACCTGCCCAGGCTTAATTTCATTTATTTGAAGCAGTTTTGAATAGTCCTCATATCGCTTGGGATAATATGTCAATAAATCTTCTAGACTAGTAATTCCAACGCTCTTCAATCCTCGAACAGCAGCTGGTCCGATTCCTTGTACTTCGTCTAGAGTTATTTCCTTATCCATATATCGTCACATTATAGACATACAGGATTCAAGGTAGTTAAGATTTCGCTTTTTTAACAAGCATAAATACACTTGGTCCAAAGTGAGCCCTAGCCAGAGGTCTTTGTAAAAACTTTTCAACAGTCGTCATGGCACTAATAGGGGCTATTTTTTTAAGACCTGGGCTACGGAGGTTTGATACGGACAGAACTTTGTCGACTTTGAGGCCAGCATGGGCTAACTGTCGTGTTACTTTCTTTGGATTATGATTAACAAATTCGACTTCATTCTTGTTGCGATTTTTTGGGCTTCTAATATCTACAGGATCTATCGGAATTTTCTTTCCTTTAATCATATATTTTATCCTGTTCCTTATATGAGCAAGATTTGCAATTTCTAAAATAAAAAATCCATCATCAGACAGAATTCGTGCAATTTCTGAAAATTCCAATGAAGGATCTGGCAGATGATGCATCACTCTAACCATTGTTATAAGATCTACAGAATCGTCTTTAAATTTAAGGTCATCAGCCTGCATTAGCTCCCTGTCAATTCGTTTGTGGCCCTTTAAAAAGTCTTTAGCCAAGTCAAGTTGCTGTTTGCTTGGTTCGGCTAATGTTACTTTTTTTGCATACTCTTCTAGCAATAGACAAAGACGCCCGTATCCTCCACCAACATCTACAGCGTGTTTGAATGATCGGTTTTTTAATAAACGCCTTATTGCAAGTTCTTCTGCTGCGTTTTCGTACTCTCTACCTTCCCAGTATTTCTGATAATTATGGCTTGGGTCGTTATACTGATCTGCTTTTTTTCGATTGGTTTGGTTTTTTGTCATGTTCGTAAACGAGTATACCAGAAAAATATATTAGATATTAATAATAGCGAAATATAAGTTTGTTTAGATTATTTTTGATATAATGTTCATGTTAAACGTTAAGGAGAAAGTCGCATAATGGCAAGAGATCGCCGAAGACCAAGAGTAGGAAGAAACTCGTTTACTACAAAAAGCGGATCAACAGTAAAAATTCACCGAAGTATATCTGAAAAACTCAAAATTAGATCTATCCAAAAAAGTCGGTCAAAAGCCGAACGTTTAGCAGGTATGCCAAAAAACCCAATTCATAGATTTTTCTACAGACTACATCCAAAGCGCCTATATAATTACTGGTTTAGTCGCGAAGGCGGAATAATGGCTTTGAAAGTGCTTGGCATTGGATTTATAGCTGGATTCTTGTTGCTAGTTGGGATGTTTGCATATTTTAGGAAGGATTTACCCGACCTGAGATCAATAACAGGCAGTAATCTAGGTGGAAGTATCCAATATTATGACCGAACTAACAAAGTTCTTTTATGGGAAGATTATGATGCTGCAAAAAGAATTCCTGTAGAAGAAGATGAGATATCTCAAGAGTTAAAAGATGCGACAATCGCTATCGAGGATAAAGATTTCTTCAAACACGGTGGATTTGATGTCAGAGGAATTTCAAGAGCTGCCTGGAATAACGCATTTGGCGGAAGTACTCAAGGCGGATCTACGATTACACAACAATTAGTAAAACTAACTCAAAACTGGACACAAGAGCGTACAATCAGTCGGAAAGTCAAAGAAGTAATTCTAGCAGTTGAATTAGAAAGAAGTTACTCTAAGAATGAAATTCTAACTGGCTATCTTAATACTGCTCCGTATGGCGGTATTGAGTATGGTGCAGAGGCTGCTGCTAGAGACTACTTTAATAAATCTGCCAAAGAATTAAACTTGGCAGAATCTTCGATGCTGGCAGCAATACCTCAATCACCTAGATACTATTCACCTTATAGTCAAGATTTTGAGAAAGAAGCCTTTACTAACAGACAACATTATATATTGGACCAGATGGTAGAACAGGGCATGATAACATCGAAAGAAAGAGATGCTGCGAAAAAAGTTAACGTCTTAAAGACAGTCAAACCTCGAAAAGCAAAATATGCTGGAATAAAAGCTCCTTGGTTTGTTCTTGCAGCAAAAAACCAAATTCAAAACAAAATAGCCTCAGAAACAGCAGATATTGGCGGTTGGAGAGTGACCACTTCACTAGACCTGAATCTACAGAAAAAAGCAGAAGAGCAGATTCAAGCAGGAATAGGCCAAGTTTACGCGCAAGGCGGTGACAACGCTGCATTTGCCGCAGAGGACGTCGAAACAGGACAAATGGTTGCGCTTGTTGGAGGAACAGATTTTTCTAATAAAGAATTCGGTCAATTAAATTATGCTCAAACAAAATTGCCTCCAGGCTCGAGTTACAAGCCATACGATTACGTATCTCTAATTGATAACCAGAATAACTTTGGTGCTGGATCAGTACTGTATGACACTCAAGGCGAGTTAGAAGGATATCCTTGTACTAATAAAGGTTTGCCACCACCAAGAGGAAACGGCAACTGCTTATATGACTATGATTTCCGCTTTCCCGGTCCGGTAACTATTAGATACGCGCTCGGAGGTTCAAGAAACGTACCAGCAGTAAAAGCAATGCTTATAAATGGTGTCGATAAAACAATAAAAACATCTGAAAATCTAGGATTAGAAAGTGGCTATAATTGTTACGGAGACGAAGCTTTAGAAAAAGAAATTCAATGTGGAGGCTCGTCTGCAATTGGCGACGGTGCTTATTTAAAATTAGATGAGCATGTTCATGCACAAGCTTCACTATCACGAAATGGCAAATACATACCTCAAACTTACATACTAAAGATTGAAGATTCGTCAAGTAAACCGATTTACGATTGGTCAAGGGATGAAAAAAATAAAGATAGGCAGGCAGTAAAAGAAGATTCAGCCTATATTATTAATCACATACTGTCCGATCCTAATGCTAGCTACTTCCCTGCTGGGAGAAAACCTCAGTATGGCCCTAACGGCTGGAAGTTTGCTATGAAAACCGGTACAACTAACGACGCTAAGGACGGTTGGATGACAGGTTATTCTACAAAATATGCCGCCAGCGTTTGGGTTGGACATCACACAAGACAAGTCGAAATGGTCGGGACAATGGAATCAATGACTCAACCAATTTGGCAAGGTTGGATGCAATCAGCTCATGAGGGTAAACCCGCTAAAGACTGGAAGAAACCGCCTGGCGTTAAAGAAGCTCAAGCTTACGTTATTCGTAACCACGTAGGTATTGGATCGGTAGAGCCGAGTCCAGCCCAAGATTTGTATCCTAGTTGGTACGAAAATAACAAGAAAAAATCTGCTTCAAAGAAAACAATTGATATTGTATCGAATAAGTTAGCTACTAGCTGTACTCCAAAAAGAGCCAAGAAAACTCTGACTGAGACGGACGCGTCTAGTTTTTCTGGAGATACTTTCGTTGATGCGGGCGGCAACAACTCAAACCAACAAGACGATATCCACAAATGTAGTGATTCAAAACCTCGAGTCTCCCTATCTGTCCAAAAACAAGGCTCCAACAACTACAACTTAATAGCAACAATATCTCAAGGAACACATCCTCTATCCAGCTCGAGATTCCCAGGAAAAGTGACTTTCACAGTAGGTGGTTCAGAAATTGCAGGCGGATCATTTAATGTAACAAAACCAGGAACGGTTATTTACAAAAACTATAAACCAAACTTCTCTGGTACAAAAGAAGTAGTAGCAACCGTGGTTGATAGTGTCTTATATGACGCCAGTGATTCTTCTTCGATCTCAGGACAATCCAGTTCATCAACTTCAATTGGCTCGCTTTCAGTTACGGACCAAGGCGCAAACATTGTAAAGATCCAATGGTCTGGCTCTACAATGCCTTCTGGCACAAGCTATCAAGTCTGCTTGAAGCCAAATGGTGGTTCGAATAGCTGTTCTACAACTACGAATAAATCGATTACCAAAGACGTAGAAGAAGACAAGAACTATACTGCTACCATAACAGCTAGCGGTAAGACTAGCAGCATAAGCTTCTCCTATCCACTGTAAAAGTCCCTATTTAAATACTTCCAACTAAGTTCGTACTTATTCTTTCTGATAGTTTGTTATTTCGACAAGAATTTATTCAAAATGGTTTTAATGTTCGTGGCTTTAAAGTATTGAAAGTCAGTGACTTTCTTATCAAAATTGGGGCCAATACAAGCCAAAAACCCCATTTTTTTTGCTTCACTGACACGTTTAGATATATCGCTAACATGTCTAACCTCACCACTAAGTCCTACTTCTCCGAAAACTACCGCGTTATTTTGAAGTTTAAACCCTTTTGCTGCAGACGCGATAGCGATACAAACTGCAAGATCGCCAGCATTTTCAACAATCTTTATCCCGCCGACAACGTTAATATAGATATCTTTATCTGCTAGGTTTAATTTTGTTCTTTTCTCTAAAACTGCAATAAGTAAATTAAGTCGATTGAGATCAAAGCCACTTGAGGTTCTTTTTGGGTACCCATATGAAGTTTTGTTGACCAAAGCTTGTATTTCTACAAGTATTGGCCTCGTACCCTCCATAGTGGCAAGTACTATTGATCCATCAGTATTTTGTCTTTCATTAAGTAACTCCTTCGAAGGATTAGTTACTACCCGTAATCCAGTCTCTTCCATCTCTAAAATGACGACTTCGTTGGTTGCGCCAAAACGATTTTTTATGCTACGTAGGACCTTAAATCCTCCATACCTATCGCCCTCCAGTTGCAATACAACATCTACAATATGTTCAAGAATTTTTGGCCCAGCAATACTACCTTCTTTAGTAACATGGCCTACTAAAATTAATGCTGTGTTAGACTTTTTCGCAGCAGCAATCAATTTATGAGCACAACTAGTGATTTGTCCTATAGATCCAGGAGAGCTCGACAATGATTCTGTAGATACGGTCTGAATCGAATCGACAATTACAACATTATATTTTGATTTAAGGATTAGTTCGGATATCAAATCAACGTCAGATTCATCGGAAAAAGAAATTCTAACATTTGTGGTCTTTAACCGATTAGCACGTAATCCAACTTGATGGATTGACTCCTCGGCACTTATATACAGGACATCGGCATTTCTTGCTATACCGTTGGCTAGCTGAAGCAATAGCGTGCTTTTCCCTATTCCAGGTTCTCCTGCAATAAGAATCACTCCCCCTTGGACCATTCCACCGCCAAGGACTTGATCTATATCGGTCTGGTTTACAGAATACCTTTTTTCATTATTTTTAATCGCATCACTTATTATTGTAATTTTTGGTTGGCTATTATTGGCTTTACGACTTGGACTTGAGTCTATCGTAACCTCTTCCAAAGTGTTCCATTCATGACAGCTCTGACATCTTCCTGACCAAACCACGCTCTCAGCACCACAATTACCGCAAACATAGATCTTTTTTTGTTTTACCATTATGTAAATTATTGTAACAGATTAAATTTCAGACGGACGGCTGTCGATTGATTCGTACAAATTATTAATCTCAAGAGAATTATTTTGATACTCTTTGACTAGATTGTTATATACATCAATTTGATTCGTAATTTGCCTAACTAATTGATTATACTCATTTACTTTTTGGTTATAAGAATCAACTAATGAATTATATTGATCTGTTGATTGAGATTGAAGTAGTCTCTCGAGAGTTTTCTTATCTTCTATTAACTGATTGCGGTAACTCTGTGCCGTTTTTAAATTATTTTCATATTTTGATTTAATTATATTCAGTTGATTTTGTATTTGTTCGGCCTTTGCTTGTCTCGAACTAAACTCTGATTCATAACCACTAGATAAGTCAGTTATTTTTTTCCTATCAGTAAAATACTTTTTATAGTAATTCTCAAGTTCATTTGGAAGCTGACTCACCTCAGTTCCTAGAATTGAATGTAGCTCATTAGGAGTGCTTGATGGATCTTGTTTAGAGTATTGTTCTACAGTTTTGATTATTCTTTGATTGTCGATCTTTGAATAAGCCGATAATAACATTTGATTGACTTTCTCTTTTTCAGATTCACTCATACGATCATACGCCGAATGTAGCATTTCATGTGCCGCCGTTACTTCAATTATGCCATTCAACCTTTGGTCGACTACTTTGTATAGATAAATACCATCGTTTCTTATATAACATCCCAAAATTATTGAAAATTCGGTTGGCATATCTTGTCTACACTTTTGATTAAAATCTTCTTTATTGCTAATGACAGGGTGCATGACATAGAAGTACTGCCTGCCTTTGTCTGTCATAGATGTTTTTTTGGCTATTTGAGCAATCTCTGATGAAGGTTTATATGAATACAATCTATACCAATCAAATATATTCTGCCTGAAGTAAAAACCTAGACTGAAAAATATTAAGAAACCTACGAAAACAAAACTAGCTATTTTTGGTCGTCTGAATGCCATGCTACATTAAATTATATATGATTATTCGTTGGTAACTGTATAGACTAGCTCTTTTTTGTTTGAATCGATGGATACAATATCTCCTTTTTTGTACTGATCCGTTAATAGTTCGCTAGCAATATAGTCCTCTAAGGTATCCTGCAGCAATCTTCTAAGTGGTCTCACGCCGTTTTTAGAATCATAACCATTGTCTAGCATGTATTTCTTTGCTTTAGAAGTTAGTTTTACGCTTAAGCCGTGTTTGACAAGTCGTTCTCGGAGTTCTTCGATTTGAAGATCAAGAATCTTAATAATATCTTTTTTGGTTAACGCTCTAAATACTACAATTTTATCAATTCTATTAATTAGTTCTGGTCGTAACATCTTTTTTAAGTCATCTAGCACTTTATCTTTGTTTGCTTTATGTAGTTCGTCAAGGTTTTCTAATTGTTTTGCAGATGTTGCAGAGAATCCAAGATTAGCTTCTTTCTGAAGTTTTTCAGCCCCAATGTTACTAGTCATGATTACAATAGTATTAGTAAAATCAATTTTTCTACCTTTTGCATCAGTCAGATGTCCATCTTCAAGCATTTGAAGTAACATATTGAACACGTCAGGATGTGCTTTTTCAATTTCGTCAAACAAAACTAGACTATACGGTTGCCGCCTGATTTTATCTGTTAATTGTCCGCCGTCATCGTACCCTACATAGCCAGCAGGTGCTCCAACCAACCTAGCAGCTGTGTGTCTTTCGCTGAATTCACTCATGTCAATCTTAACCAAAGCTTCTTCAGAACCATAAAATTCTCTTGCTAAGACTCGTGCAAGTTCAGTCTTTCCAACCCCTGTCGGGCCCAAAAATATGAATGAACCTACAGGACGTTTTTCGCTACCTACACCTGAACGGTTTCTGCGAATTGCTTTAGAGACCGCTTCAACAGCCTCATTTTGACCTATTACGTATTTTCCTAATGACTTCTCTAAGGTCATAAGGTATTTTGCTTCAGAACGTATTACTTTCTTTGTCGGTACTCCAGTTATTCTTGCTACAGTAGCCGCAACATCATCACTGCTCATTGTAAGAGGCTTATTGTTCTTCTCATCTGAATGTAGTTTTTTGAGTTCTTCTTGAATTTGGCTTGCTCGTTGCTTATTTTGAGCCGCTCTTTCGTAATCTTCGGCTTCTACAGCATCTTCGATTCTTGTATTTAAAAGTTTTAGTTCTTGCTTTAATCTGCGTACTTCGGGCGGAGTGCGTCCTTTGTCTAATCTTAAATGCGCTGCTGTTTCATCAATCAAATCAATCGCTTTGTCTGGCATAAACCTGTCATTTATATATCGTTTTGCAAGTTGTACAGTATCCTCAATTACGTCATCACTGATTGTTACTCCATGGAAAGACTCATAATTTTTTCTCAAACCCTTTAATATAGCTATCGTTTCATTAATACTCGTCTCTGGTACTTGGATTGGTTGCAGTCTACGTTCTAAAGCTGCATCTTTTTCAATATGTTTAGTGTATTCGTTAGTAGTTGTTGCGCCAATTAATTGTATTTTTCCGCGTGCCAATGCTGGCTTTAAAATATTGCCTGCATCCATAGCCCCTTCAGCAGAACCGGCCCCAACTATTAAATGAAGTTCGTCTATAAAGACTATAGTATTCTTATTCTGTTCTAGTTCAGCCATTACCTTTTTTAATCTATCTTCAAATTCACCTCTGTATTTTGTACCAGCAATCATTCCAGCTAAGTCAAGCATAACAACCCGCTTTTCAAGCAGACTATCTGGTACGTCCTCACTAATAATTCTTTGAGCTAGACCCTCGACTATTGCAGTTTTACCAACACCTGGCTCCCCAATCAAAACAGGATTGTTTTTGGTTCTTCGATTTAAAATTGTAATAAGGCGTCGAATTTGAGGGTCTCTGCCAACAACTGGGTCTAACTTTACTTCTCTTGCTTGAAGAGTTAAATCAGTCCCAAAAAAATCTAAAGCTGTTTTTCGTGTCTTTTTTGTACGTTTAGATGAACTTATGCCGTTTGATTCGCTATACTGTTGTTTATTCAAGAATTGTTCTAATTCAGCTACCAACCTATCAACATCAACACTCATCTCTCTAATTAAGACTGTAGCCCGTGCATTTTTTTGACTCAAAATACTATAAACAATATGTTCTGTACCGCATAACTCTTGGTTAAACTCTTGTGCGATATCATAAGCCATCTTAAGTGTCAGTTTCGCTGTTTCACTCAGGCCTTTTGCACCAAGATTAATAATGATATTTTTTGGATTGAGCTTTAGTGCGACTCTTGCTTTTTCTAAAGTTACACCGGCGTCTACTAAAATCTTATGCCCCAAAGATCCTTCTTGAGCTAAAACACCTAAAAGTAAATGTTCAGTGCCGACATATGGATCGTTAGCGGTTCTTGCAATTGCATCCGCATGACGCAAACTTTGCAATGCGTTTTCTGACAAGTGGTTTAAAAATTCTTGAAAGTCTGATGAATTTGGGTGCATTTGTTAGTTATCCCTCTATAAAATTTATTGCCGATTTTTTAATCGTACTCCCATATTATGAAATTAGCACTCTCATGTCAAGAGTGCCAATACTTGCGTGCAATAATGCAGTTAGCAGTGATGCAGTTGGACTATAGTTTTGAAGCCCTGAACCAGTTGTAGCTATGGCTACTACTGGTTGGACTGGAGAAAGTAGAGGTCAACTGTACGATGATAGATGTATTAGTGCATGTAAGTACTTGGCAGTCTTGACATGGGTCAAGAGTGCAGCTCATTAACATTCTTTCATCAGGACTGCAGTAAATAGATGCAATATATGCTGTTATTGGGGAATTCTAGCAATGATGTTTGGTCGGTATTCTTGACATGAGTAAAGTGTGTATTACTAATTTTTCTATTGTTGATATATATTATTCTTCACCGTGTTCTTCGACTGCTTCCAGTAAACTACTTTCTAATTCTGATTTTTTCTTGAGTTTCTTTGGTTTTACTTCTGTAGAGGCATCTGATTGTTGTTGATGTAACGACTTTTCATTTACTTCAGTTTCAGATTGTTGAGCAGTCGAATTATCGCCTTCAATATCAAGTTCGTATCCAGAAATTTTACTTGCTAATCGTACATTTTGGCCACTTTTACCGATTGCAATCGATAATTGATCTTCTGGTACAAATACTTTTGCTTTTTTCGTCTTTTCGTCGATCTCTACTTTAGTTACTTTTGTTGGGCTAAGCGCATTAATAATGAATTGCTTTACGTCATCATCCCAAACAACAATATCAATTTTTTCTTGTTCGCCAACTTCGCTCATAACCGCGTTTACCCTAGTACCGTGACCGCCAACGAATGTCCCTACAGGATCTACGCCTGGAACTGTTGAATTAACAGCTAGTTTAGTTCTTACTCCAGCTTCACGGGCTATTTTTTTAATTTCTACTGCGCCGTTCTCCATCTCTGGGACTTCATTTCTGAATAACCATTCAATAAACTCAGCATTTCCTCTTGATACGATTAACTGAGGTCCTCGAAGTCCTTTTTCGACATCTTTTAGATATACTTTAACCCTCTGACCGCTGTAGTAGTGCTCTCCTTGAATTTGTTCGCTAGAGGGCATAATACCCTGAGCTTTTCCAATATCAACGCGTACAAGTCTTCCCTCTACTCTGGATACGATCCCATTTATCACTGTTCCAATTTTGTCTTCATATTCTGCTAAGATGATTTCACGCTCACTCTCACGTAGCTTCTGTAAAATTACTTGTTTAGCAGTCTGAGCAGCAACACGACCAAAACTTTCAACAGATTGGTGAACCTCTATTTGGTCACCAACTTTTGCGTCTTTTTTCATAACACTTGCATCTTTAATGCTAATCTGGGTCTTATCATCTTCTACATTATCTACGATGTCCTTAGTAACATACGCATCAACATCACCAGTATTTAGGTTCATCGACACTCTTACTTCTTGTTCTCTATCGCCATAATCACGTCTATAAGCAGCAGCTAGTGCTTGTTCGACACTTTCCTTAACAGTCTCTTCTGGTAGGTTTTTTTCTTCAGCAATTGTTCTCACGGCAAGAGCGAGTTGTTTCATGTCTAAATCCATAATTATTCCTTTCGTTAAATATTTAAAAAGTCGACCTTCCGGCCGACCAAACTAGTTATGATATTATCAGTCTATTGATAATCAGTCAAGCTTAAGCCTTTCTACATGTTAGTATATTTGTTATATGGCAAAATCTGTAAAGCAACTCATAGGTCAATTCGAGCCTCAAAACTATCAAATTAAATTTGATATTGATAAAGACAATAACCAAGTTACTGGTGAACTAATTGTGCTCGGCAAAAAAGTCGGACGGCCAAGTAAACGAATAACTTTTCATCAAAATCATTTAAAAATATCAAGAGCAGAGATATTTAACGTTAAACTTTATGAGCAAATCACGGTCTCGCGTATTAATTTACAAAATAAGCTACATGAAGCTAGGCTACATACTGATTCAATAATTTATCCCGGACTATATAAAGTCAGATTAACATTTTCAGCGAAAATTTCTAAAGAAATGCTCGGGATATATAAGAGTAATTTTACAGATAAAGGCAAGAAAAAATCACTCATAGCAACCCAATTCGAAAGCCACCACGCTCGAAAAGCCTTCCCTTGCATCGACGAACCTTCTGCAAAAGCAACTTTCGACCTAACTCTTATAACCGATAAATCGGATATAGTTTTGTCGAATACGGAAGAAGATTCAACAAAAATCATCAATAGTCGCAAAATAACCACCTTTAAAACAACTCCTAAAATGTCAACCTATTTACTGGCTTTCGTAACAGGAGACATGCATTACATTGAGTCGATAGCAAAAGATGGCACTCTTATTAGGAGCTGGGCCTGTAGCGCTCGTGACAAAACTCATCTGCAATATTCGGTTGATGAAGGCGTAAAAATACTCGATTTCTTCAGTGATTATTTTCAAGTTCCTTTTCCTTTGAAAAAACTCGACATGGTAGCTTTACCCGACTTTGACGCGGGGGCAATGGAAAACTGGGGCTTGATTACATATCGAGAAATCGTACTACTGGCTGATCCAAATAATCGATCGATTTCATCTGAACAATACGTTAGCCTAGTTATAGCGCACGAGATATCGCATCAATGGTTCGGAAATCTTGTGACAATGAAATGGTGGGACGATCTCTGGCTGAATGAAAGTTTTGCCAGCATTATGGAACATATTGCGCTAGATAACATTCACCCAGAATGGAATCAATGGGAGCTATATACATCGCAGGACGTTTTATCGACTTCAAGCCGTGATATCTACAAAGATATCCAGCCAGTTACAGTAAAAGTCAGTGATCCAGAACTAATTGAAAGTCTATTTGATCCCGGCATTGTCTATGCTAAAGGCGGACGTCTACTAAAAATGTTGCGCGAATATATCGGAGATTCTGATTTTCGAATAGGCTTAAAAAAATACTTTGAAAAATTTGCATATTCTAATGCTACTAGAAACGATCTTTGGGACTCGCTTGGTTCTGTTACTAAGCACGATGTGCCAGCTCTTATGGATGCCTGGATTACCCAACCGGGGATGCCCGTTATTCACGTTAGCGAATCTAATGATGGGCTACTTATAAAACAACAGCGTTTTTTGCTTGATACTGACAAAAAAGATGCGACTATATGGCCTATTCCGCTTCTCGCCAACAACTCTATCCATCCTGAAATAATGAAAACTCAATCATTGACTGTAGACGGCGACGTTAATACACTTCTCAACACTCACGGAAGTGGTCATTATTTTGTAGATTATTTATCAGAGGCTCACAAAAAAACAGTTACAAAAGCCTTACATGAAGATTCTATGCCAGCAGAAGGCCGAATCAACACTTTAAATGACTTATATATGCTTGCGCGCCGTGGGGATAATTCAATTGTTGACGGCTTAAAAATTGTTGTTGCAAATCAACCAGAAACCCGCGATAGCGTATGGTCGTTAATGCTACGTATAATAGGCGCCGCTCATCAGTTAACAGAGGGGGACAAAATAACCGAGAAAAGATTAAAAAAATTAAAAATGGATTTAGCTATAAGTCATATTAAAAAACTCGGTTGGCACGATAAAAAAACTGACGACTCAAACACAAAACAATTTAGACGAACGCTAATATCTATAATGGTTGGCTCCGATGATGAAAAGTCTTTACAAACAGCAGTTTCTTTGTATAACTCCAAAAAAATCGATGACATTCCTTCTGAAATTAGATCAGTTATAATCAGTGCCGCCGTTAGAGAGCTTGGAATAAAAACAATTAATGTCCTTGTAGATAGATACGAACATGCCTCGCCTGATCTACAGTTGGATATCGTGGCTGGTCTTTCCTCTACAAGAAACCCAGAACACGCTAATTTAGTGATTTCTAAAGCCTTGGGTAAATCAGGTTTTGTACGGGCACAAGATCTATCTAGATGGATTGTGCTATTTTTAAGAAACTACTACACCCGAGATATAATGTGGAAATTTTGTGTAGATAATTGGCGATGGATAGAAAAAGAAATCGGAGAAAGCAAATCATTTGATTATCTCCCGACATATTTTGCAAGCGTAGTAACGACCGACAAACATAAAAAGAAATACGAGGATCTCTTTATGCCATT
This sequence comes from uncultured Candidatus Saccharibacteria bacterium, assembly GCA_964584895.1. Lineage (GTDB taxonomy): Bacteria > Patescibacteriota > Saccharimonadia > Saccharimonadales > JAGQNJ01 > DAISWO01. Next base: position 90,177 of record CAZPAW010000002.1, on the reverse strand, counting down.
AATTGAAAATAAAGTTTTGAAACATAATATCGAAATAGGCTTATCGGATATTCAATCAAGAATTGCTTGGCGTAAACGAGACGAATTAAAAATCAAAAAATATCTTCAATAAATTCACTAACAATAAAATTATTTCCAGTTACCTCAATAGCCGACAGACAATAATCACCTGCCCAATTATTGTATGCACACCATGTCGAGGCCGCAAAATGCATCTGTTTTTGTTTTTTGGACGTTATATAGTCAAGACCACCCCCAAATTCAGTTGACTTGCGATATTTTACTTCGACAAAATAGATTCGGTTGTTCTTTTTTGCGACAATATCAATTTCACATTGTGGCTTTCGCCAGTTTTGATCAATAACTAAAAAACTTTGATCTTCTAGATAAATTACTGCCGCATTTTCTGCTCGTCGACCAATAGAGGTAGTATTCATACAAAAGATTTGACGGGTTTGTATGACAATCTGTGAATTGTGGAAACACCCAACAATTTTAGTGATTTTTGATGCATTTTTGTACCATATCCTACGTGATTTTCGAACCCATATCCTGGATACTGTGTCGATAGATCATTCATTCTATTATCACGAACTACTTTTGCATAGATACTAGCCGCACTAACAATCGGATACGCCGCGTCCGCTTTTGGTAAGCACCGTACATTCGTAAACTCATAGCCACAGTAATTAATCTTGCCATCCATAATAATAAGATCTGAGGGTTGACAACCAAGAGTAGAGAGTGCACGTTTTACACCTAACTTCATCGCCTTAGTTAGCCCAAATTTATCAATTTCTGTATTACTAACCCAGCCTTCTCCGAAATAGCATGAATCAATTAGTTGAGAAAATAGTTGTTCTCGCTTCTTTTTTGATAAAACCTTTGAATCCTTTAACCCTACAGGTAGTGTTGTTTTAGTAATTGCCGCTACTACCAGTAGAGGTCCTGCCCAAGCACCACGTCCAACTTCGTCAATCCCAACCATTTAATGCCACCCAACCTAGGTCAGCGTCAGAATGCATCATTCTTGTGTAGTATTCATCCCGTGCTGCTTCGATTTCTTGGGGTGTTTGTCCTGTATGTGCAAAAGTTAAGTCTTCAACTTCTTGCTTTAACACGGCTCGTTCTACAAGGTCAGCGCTACGCATTTGAGCGAGAGTAAGCGAGTTTCTTTCTCTAGCTCTTTGCAACGACGACGGAACGTTAGTGTCCAAAATGCTCCCAGTATTATTATGTTCTCCATAAGACATACTTATAATTATACACACCGTATAATCTTTTGAGCCATTACATATCAAATAATTTTGCTAATTAAGTAAGATTTTTTATTTTGTTTCGCCTGTTTTTGTATCTTGTGGTTCTTCGGTACTATTTTCAACAACTTCGTGTTTTGCTTTGGCTTGTTCTACTTTAGCTTCAAGCTTAGCTTCTTCTTCGGCTTTTTTGGCTTGCTCGGCTTCGTGTTTGGCTTGTTGTTCTTCATGTAACTTGCGCTCTAATTCTGCAGCTTTTTCATCAATAACAGAGTTAACGCCTTCTTTATCAAACTTTACGCCAGTTAGTCGTGCTGACTTACCGGTAAGTTCACGCATATAACTAAGATACTTCCGACGAACTTTGCTTCTTTTTACTACTTCAACTTTCATGACAATCGGAGAATGTAGTAGGTAGGATTTTTCTACACCCACACCACTAGTGACACGCCGAACAGTGATTCGCGATAAATGACTATTTTTGTTATCGGTTCGGATAACTAATCCTTCAAAAATCTGGATTCGTTCTTTTTTGCCTTCACGAATTTTTTGATGGACTTTTACAGTATCGCCAGATCGAACATCGACAACTTTAGTTTTTTTATAAGAATTTGCTAATTCTTGTAATTGATCACTCATAGACTAATGCACTTTACACTAAAGTTATTAATAATGCAACCTCTGTTAGCAGTTATAACTGCGAACATGTTATTATTAGTTAATATGGGTAAAGATTTTGCAAAACTAGCACTTAATCAACATAAAAAACTAAAAGGTAAAATATCAGTATCTTTAAAAGATAAGCTAGATTCACCCGACAAACTAAGCACTTATTACACCCCAGGTGTAGCCGCTGTTTCTAGTTATGTGGCTAGCCATCCATCCGAAACACGTGAATATACATGGTTAAATAACTCTGTTGCAGTAATCAGCGATGGCTCAGCAGTTCTGGGGCTAGGTAATATTGGACCATATGGTGCATTACCAGTGATGGAAGGCAAGGCCATGCTTTTTAAGCACTTTGCAAACATTGATGCTATCCCGATTATTATCGACGTACATAGTGCTGATGATATAGTCGCCACAGTCAAAGCCATTGCACCAAGCTTCGGCGGGATTAACCTAGAGGACATTGCCGCTCCTATATGCTTCGAAGTCGAGGAGAGACTGAAAAAAGAGCTTAAAATACCAGTTTTTCACGATGATCAACACGGGACCGCAGTAGTAGTCCTCGCTGGACTTATCAATGCCATAAAAGTAACCAGACGCGATTTATCAAAATGTCGGATTGTAGTGGTCGGAGCAGGAGCAGCCGGAACAGCTGTAATGAAACTAATACACCTCTATGCTAAGCCAGAAATTTTAGTTGTTGATAGCAAGGGAATAATCAGTAAAGATCGCAGAGATTTAAACCGTGAGAAGAAAAAACTCCTAGAATACACAAATCACAATAATCTATCTGGCAGTCTAACTAACGCACTAACAAATGCAGATATTTTTATAGGCGTCTCAGCGCCTGGCCTTTTATCAGAGCGAATGGTAAAAACTATGGCAAAAGATCCAATAATTTTTGCTATGGCTAACCCTGTACCAGAAATAATGCCAGATCAAGCTAAAAAAGCAGGTGTAGCTATCATGGCCACAGGTAGAAGTGACTTTCCAAACCAAGTTAATAACGCCTTAGCATTTCCGGGTATTTTCAGAGGAGCTCTTGATAACAAAGTAAGTCAAATAACAAATGAGCACAAAATTGCTGCTGCAGAAACTATTGCTAAACTCGTTGAAAATCCTACAGCTGATTGCATAATCCCAAGCGTTTTAGACGGTCGACTGGTCCCTGTTATCTCGAAAGTGATAAAGTAATAAAATGACAATGGATAATCCAAAAGATTTAACTAGATTATCTACAGATCAACCAGTTCCTGTAACTGAAATAAAACTAAATAATACAGCAGAATTATTACCTCATGACATTTACGTTGGTTATATTGCTGGTCTTGAGGTGATAGCAAAACCTAAACAAATACCGCCTAATTTGCCAGTTAATTAGCCGACCACTCTAGCAACTTCTTCTAGAGTTGTTAATCCGGCACATACTTTCAAAATTCCGTCTTGTAACATTGTTACCATGCCACTCGTCACAGCAACATTTTCGATATCTTTTGTAGATGTACCACTAGCACCTTTTTGTAAAACTGCGATTATATTATCATTCATTAAAAACTGTTCACGCAAAGGAATCTGACCCTTAAATCCATATAGATTGTCTGCGGTTTTTCCTGGGCGATATAACTGTAACTGATCGAGATTTGGTTTTGTAACATCTGATGGAAGTGTAGCTATCACTTTTTGAATATGATCTAACTCCGCCTCAGTTGGTTTATACGCTACCTTTGAGCTATCGTCTAATTTTCGCACCAGCCTTTGTGCCATAACTAGCCTTATAGCAGTTGCTAGCAATGGATTCTCTTCAATTACATCCAAAATTCGCGTCAAGGCCGCTGCTGCAGAGCCTGCGTGAAACGTAGAAAGCACTAAATGGCCGGTCAGTGAGGCTTGAAGGGCAGTTTTTGCAGTATCTAGATCCCTTATTTCGCCAACCATCACTACATCTGGATCAAGCCTAAGTACTGCCCGCAATTTGTCTGCAAATTTTGTCTCTTGACCACTTGTTGACCTGACTGGAATTTGAGTTATACCCCCGAATTGATACTCTACAGGATCTTCAATTGTAATAATCTTACGGGTATCAATATTTAAAGTATTTAGCATAGAGTACAGAGTGGTCGTTTTACCGGATCCCGTAGGACCCACAGCTAATACCAACCCACTAGGTTTTGCGATAATATCATCGACAACTTTTCGTTCTTTTTGACTCAAACCCAGCTTGTCTAACGTATACATATCTTCTTTAAGATTAAATAGTCTCATAACTACGTCCATACCGTTAATAGTTGGGACCGTTTCGATTCGTAAATTTACATTCACAAAGGATCCATCAGCCATACTAATTTTTTCTGATATGTGACCTTGTTGGGCATCTTCAGCGGCAGTACTAACATTAGCAGCACTAGCAACTGCCGAAAGTAAGATTCTATTCTTTTGTTGGGTTAATTTTGCGATAGGATGCAAGACCCCGTCAATCCTGAATCGAACCCTAACATTATCACGTTGATTTTCGATATGAATGTCTGAAGCGTTTAGTTTATGGGCTTGGGACACTAGATAAGCCAACATATCGTCTGCTCTAACCTGCTCTAACGACGAAGATACGCTCCTGACGAGTTCTTCTGTCCCTGCATTAGTTAATTCTATATTCTGATATACAATCTTGCGAGGCGGATTGTACAATCTCATGTAATCCCTGAAACCACTGTCAGAAATCAATGTAAATTCTACACGTTGGTCAGAAAATCTTTGTTTTAACTGAGAAGTTGTCTGCTGTGAAGTGGTATTTGTTACACCAAACTTAATATTAAATCTGTCAGAGCTAATTGGCACGACCCTCATAGACTCTAATTCATTTATCGTTAATATATCTTTAAACAATTGTTTATTTTGTATTGCACTTGTATCAGTGTAATCGAGTCCAAGTATACTGGCACGCTTTAGCGTTGCCTGTTCTTCGTCTCTTCTAGCATCATCGCTCATGTATATCATTTAACCATAAGCACCTCAATTACGACAAATAGTCATATAATAAATATAAATGAGTAATAGAATTTCGTTAATTTTACATAATATTCGTAGCGCTCATAACGTGGGCTCGATAATGAGAACTGCAGACGGTTTTGGTATTAGTCATATTTATTTTACAGGATACACTCCATACCCGGCGCAAAAAAATGATTTACGACTTCCTCACATAGCTTATAAAATATCTAATCAAATAACGAAAACGGCCTTAGGTGCTGAAAATAACGTTCAATGGTCCCATTGTCTAGAATTAATCAATCTAATAGAGAAATTAAAAACGGATAAAATTGACATTATCGCACTAGAACAAGATAAAAAATCATTACCGTTAAATGACTACAAGTCGAACAATGATATTGCAATTTTATTAGGTAATGAAGTCGATGGTTTGGATCGAGATGTATTATCTTTATGTGATAAAATTGTTGAAATTCCGATGTTCGGAGCAAAAGAATCGTTCAATGTTTCCCAAGCCTCAGCGATTGCTATGTATCAGCTAAAAGTCATTTCTCAAAATAAACATTAGTGTTATAATAATACTATGTCGCACCAAAGGGGCGCAAAAACGAAGAAAAACAAAAAATATAGAGAAGTAAGCTTAGCGCCAAAAACTAAATTACACTCAAATCTTCGGCCCAAACAATCAAAATCAAAAAGCTTTCTGAAGCCATACTATCCATACTTGCCATTATTGGTAATATTGTTATTGATTGTATCAATTGTGCAGCCATGGCGAACAAGTTCGAATAATATTGGTGTTCTGGCATACGCTACAAACGTTAGCCCTTCTGGACTCCTTGACTCAACCAACGAAGCTCGATCCAAAAACAACAAAAAACCTCTTAAAATAAATTCAAGATTGACAAAAGCCGCTCAAGCCAAGGCAGAAGATATGACTAGAAGAAACTACTGGTCTCACGACACTCCTGATGGAAAGACTCCTTGGACCTTCGTAAATAAATTTAACTACAAGTACAAAAAAGCTGGCGAGAATCTAGCCTACGGATTTTTCGATTCGAGTCAAGTTGTATCAGGTTGGTTAAATAGTCAAAGTCATAAAGAGAATGTTTTGGATGAAAATTACAGTGAAGTTGGATTTGGCTATGCTAATAGTTCGGACTACTTAAACGAAGGTCCTACTACAGTAGTAGTTGCACTTTACGCCAAACCTGAAAAAAGTCCAGTCGGTTCATTTAGCACAACCGAATCTCGTCGAAGCATAGGCTATAACACAACTTTAGGAAGTAAAACTAGCGACGCAGAAAATGTTAATATAACCCGACTTCAAGTCATTACAGGCGCTAACTACTCATGGTTAAAATATGTAATTAGTTTTGTGCTTGGAGGTATATCTATCTACCTATTACTTAAACACGGAAACCAAATAAGAAAAATGATTTCAAAGGGCGAACGTTACATTGTAAAAAATCCATTATTTGACGTTACGCTTATTTCGCTAATAGTTCTTTGTCTACTAGTCAGTCAAAAAATTGGCGTTATCCTTTGATTTTTTAATAACAACCAAAAATCAATAAAGTTTACAGTTTTCAGCTCCAACAACTTCACTAAACTTTGAAATAATATTATCATTTATTTCGACCTTGGATGGTAGCTTTATTGCCTTTTTTTCGTTATTTCGTCCTACAACTAAAATAACTTCGGTAGCGCCACTATTTTCGTCAATATTTTTTTTGATTATTTGCAGTTTTTCTGTGTCATTTGAATCCGTTATCCTGATATATAACTTTTTTGACCTAGAATCAGTATTCTTTATTTTGTTTTCTTTTGGAGGTTTTTTTCTTTTCCCTGTTTTTTGATATGCCTCGGCTTGTTCAACGGATATTTCTCTGGCCTCATCAACTAAAATTTTTAAATCATCTGGATCCCCTTGTTTAGTTCTAGCGCTTATTTTGCCGCTAACTGAAAGTATTTTATCTCGTTCCCACAAACCAACTGTTTGTTGGTGTATTGAAGGAAAAACTACCAACTCTATCTCGTTATTATGATCAGCCAGTTGCACGAACGCCATTTTTTGTCCATTTTTTGTAATAATCTCTTTTTCAGAAATGACAACACCTCCAACTTTTACAGTTTTATTATGGTGTTCAGGCTTTAACTGATCTATCTGTACAACTGTTTCTTCAAACATATCCTTATATTTATCTAGTGGATGCTCCGACAGATACAGTCCCAATAATTCTCTCTCCCAAAGTAATTTCTGTTTTGTTGGAGTTTCGGTAGAAGAGTCTCCAAGATTTAATGACGGTTTTGTTGAAGCATATTGATCTTTATCAGAGCCAAATAAGTCTATTTGGCCAGAGTTATCATCTTTTTGAAATTTTTGACCAAATGCCAGTAAGATATCGATGTTATTTAACAAGAATTCTCTGTCTCCAAAATCATCGAATCCTCCCGATTTGATTAGACTTTCTACAGTTTTTTTGTTAACTATTCTAGAATTTACTGTTTTAAAGAAATCTTCAAGCGATTTGAATAGACCGACTTTTTCTCGTGCTCTAACTATTTCTTCTGCAGCTGCTGAACCGACATTCTTAACAGCACTTAGACCAAATCTAATCTGATTCGAACCGGGAACCACTGCAAACTCTAAAAATGATTCGTTAACATTCGGTGGCTGTACTTCGACCCCCATATGTTGACATTCCTTAATCTCGATTGCCAGCCTATCCGTATCATCATAATCACTAGTCATTAGTGCCGCCATAAAAGCATTCGGGTAATGCGCTTTCAAATAAGCAGTTTGGTACGAGATTAAGCCATAACAAGCTGAATGCGATTTATTAAATGCGTAATCAGCGAAGCCTTCAAGATCTTTCCAGAATTTCTTAGCAAAAGTTTTATCTACTCCAGAATTCGACACCATACCGTCAACAAACTCGATTTTCATTTTAGCCATTAAATCTAGTTTTTTCTTACCAATCGCTTTTCTTAATGTGTCTGCCTGACCTCCTGAAAATCCGCACATATCACGCGCAATTCTCATAACTTGTTCTTGATAAACCAACACACCGTAAGTACTGCCTAAAGCTTTTTTCATCAAAGGATGTTCGAAACTAACTTTTTCTAAACCGTTTTTTCGAGCTATAAATTTATCAGTTAGCCCAGCGGTTAAGGGCCCCGGTCTATATAATGCGCCCATTGCAACAATATCTTCAAAGACCTCTGGTTTTAATTGCCGTAAATAGCGCTTCATACCAGCTGATTCAAATTGAAAAACCCCAGTAGTATCACCTCTTCCAAGTAATTCGAACGTCTTCTTGTCGTCTAAAGGTAAGTCAGTCAAGTCTATGTCAATTTTTGATACCTTTTTTATTATCCTGAGAGTATTTTTTATGATCGTCAAATTGGATAGCCCTAGAAAATCCATTTTCAACAATCCTAATTCTTCAATAGGATTCATTGGATATTGAGTCGCAACTACACCTTTTTGAGCCATTTCTAAAGGGGTAAACTTTACAATATCGTCAGGTGCTATCACAACACCGGCAGCATGTACGCCGTGGGACCGGATTGTACCCTCTAGTTTTGTTGCTAAATCAAATATTGTTTTAGCTGTATCGTTAGTCTCATATTCTTTTTTAAGGTCTGAGTTATCAACTAAGCTAGTCTTTAAAGGTATATGTCTACCCTGAACAGGCGGAGGTATCATCTTCGCCAACCTATCAGCCTCTGAATATGGCACTTCTAGGACTCTAGCCACATCCCGAACTGCATTTCGAGCAGCCATTGTACCGAAAGTCACTATATTTGCCACACGATTTTCGCCATATTTTGCTACACAGTATTGAATTACTTCGTCTCTACGGGTATCTTGTATGTCGATATCGATATCAGGCATAGAAATTCTTTCTGGATTTAAAAATCTTTCAAACAACAAATCATATTTCAGGGGATCTAACTCCGTAATCTTTAGAGCATAAGCTATTATCGATCCAGCAGCCGAACCGCGGCCTGGTCCAAATACGATAGATTGGCTTTTTCCCCAATTTATAAAATCTTCAATAATTAAAAAATATCCATTAAAACCCATACTATCTATAACATTAAGTTCGAATTCGGCCCTAGTTTTAACATCGTTTGGAAGTATTTTTATGTAATCATTAATGCTAGTTTGCTTTTTTACAGAAGAATTTTTGTCTTTAGCGTAACGTATCGCAAGTCCTTTGTAGACTTTTTTAGCTAAGTACGACTTTTCAGATTCTCCTTTTGGAACAGGAAATTTTGGTATTAAGATTTTTCCTAAATCAAGTTCTACTTTGCACTGATCTGCAATCAATCTAGTATTTTTAATAAGTTCAGGATTAGTTTTCCCCCACCGTTCAATTAACTCTTTAGGATCAGTTACGTGCAAATCAAAGTCCTTTAAGCTCATGCGATTTTCGTCATTGATAAAAGAGCCTGTTTGCACACAAAGAAGTATTTCGTGAGCTTCTTGGTCCTCCTTATTTAAATAATGTGCATCGCAAGTCAATACGCATTTTATTTTTAGTTTTTTTCCTAGTTCTAGGGTCTTTTTATTCACTTCTACTTGTTGATCCCACTTCGAAGGATGGTCTGGATGTCCATGATCTTGTACTTCAAGAAAATATCTGTCTCCAAAAATGTTTTTATACCACAATGCAATTTCTTCGGCTTTTTTTTGTTGACCATTTCTTAACGCGTCCCCTAGCTCACCTCCGATACATCCACTAAGAACAATAAGACCTTCGTTATATTTTTTTAATAATTCTCGATCAATTCTTGCTTTATAATAAAAACCTTCTAGGTTTGCTATTGTGCTTAAACGAAGCAGGTTCTGATAGCCCTTGTTGTTTTTGGCTAGTAAAATTAAATGAAAATTAGGTTTATCTTTACCTGGCTCTTTATCAGTATGTTTTCTAGCGGCTACATATGTTTCAATACCAATTATTGGTTTAATTTCATTATTAACAGCGTTAATGTAGAAATCAATCGCTCCAGAAAGGGTTCCATGATCAGTCATCGCTACTGCTTCCATGCCGAATTTCTTTATATGATCAATTAATGCTGGTATTTTAGTTAATCCATCAAGAAGACTGTGATGAGTGTGATTATGCAAATGTACAAAATCTTTGCCAGTCAAAGAAACCTTATTCATAATATTATTATATGAAATAGCCGTGGTCTTAGCGAAAGTTTATAGATGTAATTTTTACTTACAGACTATCGATCTTGTTTGAAAAATTTTGCTAAGTGATCTTTAGCCTTAGTAGCTTCTGCGACCGCTTTTTTTAATTCAGGCTCGTCAGTTTCTCCATTTTTTATGGCAGAAATAACTTCTTTTATTTTTTGCTGAGTTTCTTTTGCGTTTGCGATGGCTTTGTCTAGTTCTTTTTTAATTTTACTGCTACTAGAATTTGCGAGGTTTGTTGCTTTATCTAGCAATACTGCTATTTCTTTATGTAGATTTTTAAGCTTTTTTTCAGCTTCGATTTTAGCTTTGTTGGCCGTTTTTTTAATATCTTCGCGTGTTTCTTTGCCGCTTTTTGGTGCAGTCAGTATTCCGGTTAAAAAACCGGCGACAACTCCAATTAGAGCACCCAAAGCTAATTTTTTTCCACCGTCATTATTTTTTTTCATTAATTTTTCCCCTTTTTATTATGTTCAGTTATTTTCGATACGATATTACTAAGTAAAGAAGTTATCGCCACAGGCGCAGCTGATTTTCTAAAAAAACCACTTACTACTTCAACATCATCGACTATTTCTTCTGCTTTTGAGGTTATTACTCTTAGCTGTTTAACTAGCTTTACTAGCCCAATCGCAAGAACGATTGCGGTTACTAAGAATATTGCAAGTGCGATAGAGAGAATAATTACTAAAATATCGAATGAATCCATAACAGTATTTTAGTCCTTTTTTAATCTTTTCTCAAGATAATCACGAAATACAGCCCCTATAGACTTATCGCTCAAGGCTGAATCAACAATTGCTTCTAGGTATTTTTGTTTATCTCCAGTGTCATGATAGATTCCGTCGATTTTTTTCGAATATACTTTGTCGATTTTTGATAATTCATTAATAGACTCAGACAACTCAATCTCGCCGCGCGCACTTACTTTTTCTTTATTTATTAGTGGGAGTATTTCCGGAGTCAATAAATAGCCGCCAACTGAAGCCATATTAGATGGGCTATTATCTTTTTCTGGTTTTTCTACAAGCTCTTTCACGACAAAAGTATCAATATCAACCGAATTTCCTGGCTTAATCATTCCATACTTTGAATAATCTTGTGGCTCTACTTCAATTGATGAAATCACAGATTTTCCAGTTTTTAGATATACGTCAAGTAACTGCTTAGCACGAGGTACTTTTGATCTAAAGAAATCGTCTGCAAAAAAAACAAAGAACGGTTCTTCACCTATCAAATGTGATGCGTTTAGTACGGGTCTTGCGTTACCTCGTGGACTACCTTTTTGTCGTAAATAAATAAAGTTTGCAAGTTCAGCTACTTGTTTAATTTCCTGGGCTGCATCTTTTTTCCCACTTCTTTGGAGTTGATCTTCTAGCTCTACTGCCCTATCGAAATGATCTTCTATAGCTCGTTTAGTGCTACCCGTTACTATTATTATGTCCGTTACCCCAGCTGCTACCGCCTCTTCAACTATTAATTGAATAACCGGTTTATCGATAATAGGCAACATTTCTTTAGGCATCGCTTTTGTTTGTGGCAAAAACCTAGTACCTAGGCCGGCCGCAGCAATAATTGCTTTTGTTACAGGTTTATAGTTGCTCATTTATTAAGCCGAGATTTAATTTTAGTTTTTACTAAGCCCGGATTGGCTTTGCCGTTAGACAGCCTCATAATTTGTCCAAGTAAAAAACCGATGGCTTTTTCTTGGCCGTTCTTGATATCTTCGCATGCTTTCGGATTTTCAACCATCACCCGTTCTATAATTGTATCGATAAATTCATCATCTTGAGCCTGTAGTAAATCTTTCTCTTTTGCTAGCTTCATCGGGTCAGTTACGCCGTTTATCATAGAATTTATAATGGTTTTCGCATTCGTTGAGCTTAGCTGATTTTCCCGAACCATCGTAGCTAGCATTATCCAAGAATCGCAATCGAGCCGTAGATCTGCCCAATCTTTTTTATTATCAACAACGTGAGATTGAACATCTGTCGCCAACCATAAAGCAATTTTTCTTTGTAAATCAATTTCGTTAGTCATATTTATAATTTTTTGGATAAATTTTCCTGCAACAATATGTTCAACAAGCGTTTCTATAACCGACTTATCTAAATTAAGGTGTTGCAATTTTGACCTTAATTCAGAAGGTAGAATTGGCATGGTATTTTTTATTCGGCTGATAGTTTCTTGAGAAATGATAACTGGTGGTAAGTCGGGATCTGGAAAATAACGATAGTCGTGAGCATCTTCTTTTGATCTTTGTGAAAAAGTTTTTTGTTTTGCATCATCAAAACCTCTAGTCTCCTGGACGACAGGTTTGTTATGCTCAAGCAAATCGATTTGACGTTTAATCTCAAATTCTACCGCTTTCTCGACTGATTTAAACGAATTAAGATTTTTTGTTTCACTCCTAGTTCCGAGCTTATTAGGATCTTTGGATACTGAGACATTAACATCAAATCTCATATTTCCATAAAACAAATTCGCTTCTGATACGTCAGCATATTTCATAAGAAGAAAGAGTTCTTTTACGAAAGCTTTTGCCTCAGCTGGTGAATGCATATCTGGTTCCGAGACTATTTCAATAAGTGGCGTGCCTGCTCTATTTAAATCAACTAAACTATAATCCCCAACGGCTGGATGTGTTGATTTTCCAGCATCAGCTTCAAGATGTGCTCTTGTGATACCAATTGTTTTTTTCTCACCTTTTATCGATATATCAACATGACCTCCAATAATAATAGGTTCATCGAATTGTGTTATCTGATATCCATTCGGTAAGTCAGGATAAAAATAATGTTTACGATCAAACTTACTGAACTTAGAAGGAGTCGTATTAAGGGCAAATGCAGCTTTTGAAGCTAGTTCTACTGCATTTTCATTAAGAACAGGTAGGGCACCTGGCAGACCAAGACATATGTGGCTAATAAGAGAATTTGGACTGGCTGAACGCGCATCATTATCTACTCCAGCAAACAGTTTAGTATTCGTTTTTAATTGCACATGACATTCTATGCCAATCGTGGGATAGTATCCGTTAATTGTCGCTATCTTGTTATTTTTCATAGCGCCCCTAAATCTCGTAATCCCTGCCTTATTCCAATTAAGGCATTCTTAACGTCCGACTCTCTTAATTTTAGTTCAGGATCTTCGATGAGTTTTTTTGCTAACTTATGACCAAACCATACTTTATCATTATTAGAAAAATCTCGCTGGGCACTAACCAACCTTTCTCCCATTGATTGACCTTTATAACCACGCTTTATTAATGCTCTGTCTAATAATTTATCTGCTTCTAGAATAGCCTCTGGCCACTTAGTCTTATCTTTTAATAATTGTTGTAGGTTTTTCCATTTTGCGTCAAACCTTTTTTTTCTAGGCTTTAATTTTGCCCGACGAGAAACAAATTTGATTGAAATTACCAGAAAAGTACAAACAATAATAAATACACCGCCAAGCATTAACATATATTCTGGACTCATATATATAACCTCTCAACAACTTTTGCTAATCCCAATAAATCTCTATCATGCTTTTGTGGCGCCATTAATTGCAATCCAACCGGCATGCCGTCAACGGGACCGATTGGAACACTTACTGCGGGTACCCCTACCAAGCTTGGGCTAACCGTCATTACATCGTTCAGATACATTTTTAAAGGATCAGAAACATTATCTCCGATCTTGAAAGCAACTGTTGGTGCAGAAGGGCTTAACATAAAATCTACTTCCTCAAATACCTTGTTAAATTCATTGATTAATTTTGTCCTTACGGTCTGAGCTTTTTTATAATATGCATCGTAATATCCACTACTAAGTACATAAGTCCCTATCATGATTCGACGTTTAGCCTCTTTACCGAATCCATTACTCCGTGATAATTCATAACTTTCGTCTAGATTAGATGCATTTTTATCACTAAATCCATACTTTTGACCATCATATCTAGAAAGGTTACTACTAACTTCTGCTGGACATATAACATAATAAACAGCTAAAGCTAAAGGTAATGAAGGCAGACTTATCTCTACTAACTCTGCTCCCTGATTTTTAAGTTTAGCTATAGAGGCCTCTACCGAACTACGTACTCCCTGATCCAGGCCATCACCAAAGCATTCCTTAATAATGCCGATTTTTTTATTATTCAAGTCTATATCGACATCAGTGTATGAAAATTTATCACGATCAATAGTGGTACTATCCAAAGGATCTTTGCCAGCTATAACATCAAGCACTAAAGTATTATCTTCTACTGAATTTGTTAATGGGCCTACGACGTCAGTACTACTGGCCATTGCTATTACTCCACTCCGCGAGACCAATCCATATGTTGGCTTAAGGCCCACAACTCCACAATAGCTCGCCGGTAACCTTATTGACCCGCCAGTATCTGTCCCTAGGGCAAACGGCACAATTCCTAGCGCAACTGCTGCCGCCGAACCACCGGAAGATCCTCCTGGAACTCTAGTTTTATCATGTGGATTCTTGGTAGTGAAAAAATCACTGTTTTCTGTAGACGATCCGTGAGCAAAAGCATCCATGTTAGCTTTTGCTATACAAATTGCGCCCTCTGCTTCCAGTAATTCTATAGCAGTTGCCTGGTATGGCGCTCTAAATCCCTTCAATATATTACTAGCAGCTGTAGTCTCGCCTCCAAATGTAAGTAAGTTATCTTTTGCGATAAATGGAACCCCTGCTAAGCGTCCTGTATCTTTTTTATTGGCCGCAAGATCATCAATTAATTTTGCTCTTTTAAATGCACGTTCACGTGTTAGAGAAATTGTAGTATTGAAATCTTTATTAGTATCAAGACGCTTAAAAGCCTCATCTAAATTCATTATTGCTGTTTGTTTGCCGGTTTTAACCCCCTCTGTGATTTCAGCAATACTAGGCCACATAAATTTCATAATGATATTACTCGTTTAACTTTTATTTGATTGTCTTTTATAGCGGGAACATTTTTTAAGAGATCCGATGTTGTTACGCCATAATCAATAACTTCGTCTCTTCTAGTTACATTTTCGAGGCCAGTGACTTGTGAGGTAGGTTTTAGATTTTTTGTATCCACTTTGGATAATTGACTAACATAGTCCAATATTTCAGAAAGTTCTTTCTGATACTGCTCTATCTCATCTTCTGATAGTCGAAGTTTTGATAATTTTGCCAATTTTAATATCTCTTCTCTAGAAATCTTTGTCATTGCTGAAATACAGTATATCAATAAATGCAAAATATTCTGAATATCATTAAAGGAGTATAATGATATCGTAACTTCTTTTATGGAGAACGCTATATGTCTAACGGTGAACAGAGCTTTGAAAATCTTAGAGGTGGTCTGATTTACGAAGATAGCGAAACACAACAAAAGCTACTCCGTAAACCAATACAACTAACAAATGAAACTGCATTATATGCGGACCCTAGCGACTCTGTATCCGAGCGGTCAACGCATGAAACATATTACGTCGATGGTTTTGGAATTAATGTCTACGAGACTACGCCGAGAGTTCTAGTAGATAATCCACCGCACGCCTTAATATTACCTGGCTTCATAGAGCATACTGGACACGGGGTTGGACGTAAATTTCAGCACACTCTAGCTCGGTATGCACCCCACGTTTATTTTCACGGTATCGCTACGGATGGTTACGGGCCAGGCGCAGATCGTTATACCCACTCTCAGCGACATCAGCATGATTTAGTAGCAATGGGCGACACTAGACTCCGATTAATTGACGACGTAGTACCTTCTGCATCACCCTTATTCTTTGTCTCGACATCAATGAGTAGCATTATTACAAAAGAGCTAATAAATAGAATGGACGAGAGACGATTACAACAAGTAACCGGCATAGTTTTAAATGCTGTTGCACTGGTCGAAGAAGGTGGTGAAGGTGATAAATATTCTCATTTAAAAAAATTTGGTAGATTTTTATTCTCAGTTGTTCCGGACGTAGGCGTAGAGATTGCTACGACACCTCCCAATAGACTTTGGGGTTTATTTATGGATCTTGTTGATTCAGGTCATTTTAGCAAAGATGATGTATACCCTTTAGCTCATCTAGGACTGGATATACTTTCCGGAAGTGACCCTAACGATATTGAATCAATGTTAAGACGTTTAGAGCACGCTAATGTTAGTGTTCTAACGGGCGATAAAGATCCAGTTGGCGAGCTGAAAATGTGGAACAGACTCGTTGAGGAATTTGAAAATCTTAAGCTATTCCCTGTTAAAGGTAGATCACACGGGATAGTAATAAATCCAGTTAGAAACGGCAGAGCAATATCGAAAATATTATATGATACGGATGTTATTGAAGTAGTAGAGAATACACCAGTTTAGATTTTTTCTTTTATCTTTGCAATTAAATCACGAAGTTCGGCGGCTTTTTCAAACTGTAGATTTGCCGATGCTAGCTCCATTTGTGAAGTCAAATCCCTTACTAGCGAGCCGTATTCGTCTTTAGGAATTTTATTTAGATTAATCTTTTTCTTATCAGGTTTTTCAACATTCGCTAGCATGCTGGTTTCAATTGCTTTTGCAATACCTTTAGGGGTTATATTATTAGCTTTATTATACTCAACTTGTTTAGCGCGACGTCTATCCGTCTCTGAGATTGCTCGCTGCATACTTCCGGTTACTTTATCGGCATACATTATCACCCTACCTTCAACATGTCTTGCCGCTCGGCCAATAGTCTGAATCAATGCTTGATCGCTTCGTAAGAAACCTTCTTTGTCTGCGTCTAAGATTGCCACTAAGCTGACTTCTGGTAAATCGAGACCTTCTCTCAGTAAATTGATTCCAACTAAAACATCGAATGTTCCCAATCTAAGATCTCGCAAAATATCAGATCTTTCTAATGTATCAACGCCGCTATGGACATATGAAACTTTAATATTTAAATCTTTTAGATAATCAGTAAGGTCTTCTGCCATTCGTTTAGTGAGTGTTGTGACGAGTACGCGATGATGTTTATCGACCGATTTTCTAATCTCCGATAATAAGTCATCGACTTGATTTTCGACAGGTCTAACGATAACTTCTGGATCTACTAAGCCGGTAGGACGAATTACTTGCTCTACTAAATTTTTACTCCTTGATAACTCATATTCAGCTGGCGTAGCACTCACGTAGATTACATTATTGATATGTTGTTCGAATTCGGAAAAAGTTAGAGGGCGGTTATCCAGCGCGCTCGGTAATCGAAAACCATGTTCAACAAGGACTTCTTTTCGAGAACGATCACCATTATACATACCTCTAATTTGAGGAATTGTCATGTGAGATTCGTCGATAAACATCAAATAATCATCTGGAAAATAATCAAGTAAAGTAGCAGGCTGTTCACCCTGTTCTCGGTTAGTTAAATATCTACTGTAGTTTTCGATACCCTTCACAAAACCAGTTTCTTGGAGCATTTCAAGGTCAAATCGTGTTCTCTGTTCTAGGCGTTGAGCTTCTAATAGCTGGCCATTTTTTTTAAAAAAATTCAATCTGTTCGATAATTCATCTTCGATTTGATTCATAGCAATTTTTAGCTTTGATTCAGGGGTAACATAGTGACTGCTTGGAAAAACACTTATTAATGATAGTCTTTTTAAAACTTCTCCGGTCAACGGATCAATCTGAATAATTCGTTCTACTTCATCATCAAAAAATTCAATTCTGTAAGCCAGTTCTTCACTTGCAGGATATACGTCGACGACATCGCCCCTGACCCTAAAAGTTCCTCTGTGAAAATCGATGTCGTTGCGTTGATACTGGATGTCGGTCAGTTGCCGTAAAAATTTGTCTCTTACTCGACGCTCCCCTGTTTTTACCGTTAATGCCAAATTTCCATAATCCTCTACAGAGCCTATGCCGTATATACAACTAACGCTGGCAACTATCAATACGTCTTTTCGAGCTAAAAGCGAATCTGTAGCGGCGTGACGTAGTCTATCAATCTCTTCATTGATTTGACTATCTTTTTCAATATAAGTATCTGATCGAGCAATATATGCCTCAGGTTGATAATAATCGAAGTAACTTACAAAATAATGAACTGCGTTATGAGGAAAATAATTTTTAAATTCGTTATAAAGTTGAGCCGCAAGAGTTTTATTATGCGCTAGAACAAGCGTCGGTTTATTTATTTTTTGAACTACATTTGCCATTGTGAAGGTTTTACCCGATCCGGTCACTCCTAACAACGTTTGTTCATGGCAATTATTTTTTAAACCAGATATTAACGACTCTATTGCAGCTGGTTGATCTCCTTTTGGCTCATATAACGAAGAAAGTTTAAAATTACTCATAGAAATAGTTTAACAGGCAATCTAATTACAGATGTTATTTTTGTTTTTTATGATACCAAAATTCATCTCTTTTAGAGAATTGTTTTAAGATATCTTGATTGTCTTTCTTTAGAATCTTTTCTACTTTCTCGACAAGAATTTGGGGGTCATTGTCGTAAACTACTAATGATTTCTGAGGCGCCTCTAGAATGTCCATTAACTGCATAATTACGTCAGCAGTGCCTCCAGTTCCAATTAATACTCCGCATGGCTTTCCGGCTTCAATAGCGGATGTAAATTCGTGAAGAGACCCAAACCGTCCACCGATTGTAATTATGGCGTCACTTGATTGAACTAGGTATAGATCTCTGCCAGCATATTCTAAGCCACTAAAATTTATAAAACTATAATTTTCATACGGCAATCGATACTTTCTTAAATGTTCACGTAAACTACCGGCCGGAGAAAAACCTATACTCATACCACCTTCCATACTGGACCCTTCTGCTGCAGCATTGGGCAAGCCAACACTTGCCCCTGTTGTTAAAATATGGCCACGTTTCGCGATTTCTCTTCCCAGTTTTATTGCAAGTTCGTAGTCTATATCGACAGTATGACCAGCCGCAGCCCCAGAAACGCATATAGTAAATCGTTGCTCGATTATTGTTTTGTCGCCTTCTTTTATTTCGCGAAAAAGGTAGTTCATTATTCTCCCAACTCTATTAACTCTGGCTTAATCATATCGTTATCTAGTTGTTTTAGAACCTGATCCTCTAAAGTTTTCTCGCCCATATATCGAGCAAATATTTCATTCCATAGGCTCTCTCTAAAATGATAGAATACTCTGTTTTCGTATCTCGCATTATTTACATAAGCTACTGCAATATCCATTAGGTTAAAAACCACAGGGCGCTTTCCATCCACTAAACCTACGTAATCAAGACCTTTCCAAAAATTAATTTTGGGATCTATATCAAATAAGACTGATTCGGCGTGTCTCCAATGAAGATCTTCTGGCTGAACATGAGGTTCAAATATTTCTGGGTGATTTTCATTTTCAAGTTTACCAAAATATCTTTGTAAAACACGCCAGTGGATATTTTGACCAGCGATTATAGTGGCATTGCTTGGATCGGCATTAAGAGTATCGGCTACAATTTTCCCAAAATTTGGCTGGACTTGCTTTAACTTGAAAAAACTAGAATATAACCTAATTTCATTGATGTAATGAAGTAGTAATGGCAGTACTGTTATTGATAATCCAG
The DNA here is from genome assembly GCA_964584895.1 of uncultured Candidatus Saccharibacteria bacterium. GTDB lineage: Bacteria > Patescibacteriota > Saccharimonadia > Saccharimonadales > JAGQNJ01 > DAISWO01. The sequence goes on along the minus strand of CAZPAW010000002.1, from coordinate 70,511 downwards.
GCATTTTCGTTTTTTTAATAGGGAGCATTAATATAACACCCAGTTCTTTAACATGCGTTATATTGTGACGTTTTTTCTCAATAAACGGCTCGGCAATGTCAGTCCATCTATCCATTGGCATTTCAATAATTTCGATTAAACGACTTTCAAAGTCGCTTGGTTTTAAGCTCGTATACTTTTCATTAAAAGCGCTTAACCAATCGGCTGATTCGGCAAAACGAACTGCGCCAAAAATCTCACCAAGATTTTCATTTTTTAGCATCGAATCAATAGATCGATATTTCATTATCTTCATGACTTCCTTCGGTGGATGATCCTTCAAGATTTTTTTTGCAATACTTCGTTTTAGGACCCAACATGAACGAGGAATATTTAGATTTTCAATAGCAGTCTTAATCTTCGGTAATACTTCGATAACGTTTTCAGGATCATTGACGCCGATTGATTGTGCAAGATTAATGTCATCTGCTTTAACCTTATTGATTAATGCGTAGTATAGTTCTCGTGGTTTGGTATCTTCAGGGTCCAAGCCAAGTTCGTTTATCGCTCTACGAATTTTTGTTTGAATTTCAGAACACAGTTTTATATCAAGACCTTGTCTACCGCTGTCTTGTTCGAGCTGCTTTATCGACAAACTAAACAGAGGCTCTTCTGCATTTAATAACTCTGAAAGCATTCTAGACATAGTTCAATCCTTTATAAACACATTAGCATAAGCATCATTCGACTTACAGCTTATAATCTTTTTATTTCAATTTTCATGTCATGTATTTTATGATTATGGCGTAATATTCCTTCTTTTGCCCCAATTTTTGTCACAACGCTAGTAGAGTTAGCGCTTGCAAATGTTAGAGCCTTTTCTATCGATTCTCCACTAATTATTTTTGCAACAAAGCCACTAGAGAACGCATCTCCAGCGCCAGCTCTATCAATCACAGGAACATCTTCATAAGTTCCCGCTTTATAAATACTAACTCCATCGCACACATAAGAGCCTCTCGGGCCATCGGTAAGCAAAACTATCGGCACTTTATTGGAGGCTAATATCAACAACTCCTTAATTGATAAGTCAGCCCCGAAAAGTTGATGCATTTCCTCTTTATTCAAACTTAAGATTGTAAAATTGTCTAATAAGTGCAAAAAACTTTTATGACTTATTTCACCAGACCCAGGATTGATAGCGATTTTTATCTGATTATTATTTGCATATTTTACGATAGCATCGAGCGAATTCATATCACCTGAAAGAGAACTCACATAAAACCAATCAGGCGCCATATTATAAAAATCACTTCGTTTAAAATGATAATCATTTGAGGCGCCCCTATAGGTTAGAATCGTTCGTTCGCCGTTTGGTGATAGTAATATTGTCGAATAGCCAGTGCTAACATGATCATTAATATGAATCAAACTGCAATCAACATTATCTTTACGTAATTCATCCCTGATGGCTTTACCGGCAATATCGTTACCAATCTTTCCCATAAAGTAACTAGCAATATTCTGTCGCGAAAATGTGACGCTTGCGTTTGTTGCGCCCCCGCCGGTGCTATAGGTTATTGCATCGACTTCGTTCTTAGTGCCCAGCTTGAACTCTTCTGTAAAGCTACCGTCTTTTTCTTTAATTGGCTCAAAAATCTTTCCTCTTAAGAAAACATCGAGTATTGCTGCTCCGATAGACACAACCTTAAGCCGGCCAGACATATTACGGTCTTGCCTTTCCGCTAGCATTAAATGATTCGATTTTACTTTCAACAACTTTTTGTACTTCTGTAATAACCTTTCCCATTAGTTTTACTACCGCATATTCATCAGGATCTTTTTTTAATACTTTTTCTAGAGTTTCTCTATATGCAATCCTCATATCAGAATTAATATTAATCTTACTGATACCAATCTTAACTGCTTCTTCAAAATAATGACTTGGTGTTCCACTGCCACCATGCAGACTAATGTTGCAATCAATAGCTTTTCTTATCTGTGATAGTAATACTAAATCTAATTTTTTTGGAACAGGGTATTTACCATGCAAGTTACCGATAGCAACAGCAAATGTATCGATACCTGTTTTAGCTACAAAATCTTTTGCTCCTTCAGGTGTAGAGAACGTTTTTTTTATTTCTTCGTAATTTATTTTAAAATCAAATTTATTCGATCCACCACCAAAATAATGGGGCTCACTCTCAACTAATGCACCGGTTGATTTAGCAAATTGTACAACTCGTTTTGTCTTCGAAATTATCTCGGATTCCGATGCTTTTTTATTCGCTTGAGATATATCAATGTGAATAAATTCGAAGCCTGCTTCAATGCCTGCAATTGCATCATCGACACTAGGGCTGTGATCGAGATTTATATACATCTCTATCCCGTATTCTTCTTTATAGTTATCTACCAAATCACGTACGTTATCTAAGCCAAGTGCATCAACTTCAGCTTTACTAACTTCAACCATTACTGGCGCATTTTTTGCTTTAGCAGCTCTACATACTGCAACTAGAGTTTCTTGATTATCGATATTAAAAGCACCGACTGCGAATTTTTGCCGACGCGATCTTTCCATCAATGCCCTAGCTTTAATACAGTCGGTTCTAATTTGCTGTAAACTTCTGCCCATGATTATTTACCCTCGCTTAACATATGATGAGCCGTTAATATTATTGATTTTTCGTCTAGGCCATAGTGTTCAAGTAATTCATTGGGTTTACCAGATTCTCCAAACCTATCCTTTACGCCCATTCTTTTTATCGGAACAGGGTAATGTTCTGACAATAATTCTGAGACTGCACTACCAAGCCCGCCATTAATTTGATGTTCTTCTACCGTAATAACGTGTTTTGTCTTTTTAGCACTTGATAATATTGTTACTGCATCTAATGGTTTTATTGATGGTGAATGAATAAGCTCAGCGTCTATGCCGGATTTATAGAGTTTTTCTGTTGCCATTAATGCCTGATAGGTCATCGCGCCTGTCGATATTATTGTAACGTCAGAACCTGCAGAAAATATCTGGGCTTTTCCAATAACAAATGGAGTATTTTCGTTTGTAAAAACAGGGGTTGCCTCTCGCGTTACTCTCATATAGTTCGGTCTTGGATCTTGTGCCATAGCCAGCGTAACTTTTTTTGCTTCAATATAGTCACCTGGGGCCAACACAACCATATTTGGGAGAACTCTCATCAATGCATAGTCTTCTAACATTTGATGAGTAGCGCCATCTGCCCCTGTATATAGACCGCCGTGAGACCCAATTATTTTCACTGGTCTGTTATTCAAGCAAATTGTAGTTCTGATTTGTTCCCAATTTCTACCTGGACTAAACGCAGCATAACTACTAACAAATGGTATTTTTCCTGCAGATGCCATACCGGAACCAACAGTAACTAAATTTTGTTCTGCTACACCTATTTCTACAAACCTTTCAGGGAATTTATTAGCAAACAAGTGCATCTGGGTTGATTCAGCCAAATCCGCACATAATGCCACGACATGTTTATCGCTTTCGCCAAGCTCTAACAATGCCTCGCCAAAACCTTTCCGAATCGGTTCATTAATTGGTTGTTTTGATAAATCAAGATATATCATTTTTTCTTCCTAAGCTTTTTATAACCAAAAAATACTGCGGATGAAATTAGTGTCCAAAACATTAAATCAAATACAAATGCAATTGGGTAAAAATTTGATGAGATATCAGCATCAAGCGTATCTTGGATTTCGCAATCTGCTGGCACGGATTCTAAATAATATCTCACTGGCCATCCTCTTATATACTGATCAGCCGGTTCGATATAATTAAGCAGAGCGCTACCTGGAGGATAACAAAGCGATATACTATGAATTGATTTAATTTCAAATGTCGCTACAGTCAATATAGTCCCCATTATTAATACAATAAATAGATGCTTTAACCAATTTTTTGATTTATTATTGGTGCTCACTTTTTATCTTCCCGCCTAATGTTCTAAGCTCGTGAAGAGCAATTTTCGCCTGTTTGTGATCTGGTGTTTTACCATGCCAATGAAAATCATATTCCATAAAATCCACTCCCTGCCCTGGAACAGTATGTGCAATTATTACAACTGGCTTCTCCACAATCGTCCTTGCCATAGCGCAGGCATCAATAAATGATTCTATATTATTGCCATTAACTTCAATGACATGCCATCCAAAGGCAGACCACTTGGCTGATAAATCCTCTAATGGCATAACGTGTTCTGTAGGACCATCAATTTGAATATTATTTCGATCAATTATGCCTATAACATTAGAGACCTTTTCTTTCCCTCCAAGCATCGCGGCTTCCCAAATATTACCTTCATCTTGTTCTCCATCACCCATAACGACATAGACCCAACGATGTTTTTCGTCATCAATTCTATGCGCTAGAGCCATCCCTATCCCTTGGCTAAGCCCACAGCCCAGCGGCCCACTGGTTGTTTCTAAGCCTGGCAATTTAACCCTCTCTGGATGACCCTGTAACCTAGAACCAAATTTTCTAAGTGTAAGTAATTCTTTTTTATCAAAATAACCAGCATGCGCTAATGTTGCGTACAGTACTGGTGCACAATGCCCATTACTTAATATTAAAAGATCTCTCTGATCCCAGTCAGGATTATCGGGGTCATGTTTTAATATATTGAAATACAATGCAGCAAAAATATCTGCCAAACCCAAAGGACCAGCACTATGACCACTACCAGCTTCCTCAAGCATAGCAATTATATCTTGCCTTATGTTATTTGCAATTTGATCCAAGTCTTTTATTGAATACTGTTTATATCCACCCATTACTAGGGTTAATTATACCAGATTAAATACCGATAATGGTTATTTTAGTTGCTCGCTCAGTAGATCGTAACTAGCTTTTGGATTGGACGAGCTTTGTATAAAGCCACCGACATTTACTACAGATAAGCCAGAATCCGATAATTCAACAATATTTTCTTCATTGACCCCTCCATCCCAGCCGATCTCAATATGCGGAAATAAATTACGTATTTTCTTGACTTTACCTATTTGAGACATCTCCGCAGAACCTCCCTGATAACCAAGCTTACCGCCGAAAATTAAAGCATGATCTGCAATTGACAATATTTTAACTATAGCTTCATCATCAACTGAATCATCAGGCATTAGTACTATACCGGCAACTATATTACTTTGCTTGATTATATTTAGGGCCTTTTCGGCTGATCTAATATCTGGGTGAATATGAGTTAATATCATATTCGGCTTTAAATCAATAACTCTTTTTAACACATCTAGCGGTCGATCTATCATCAGATGGAGGTCAGCCTTAATGTCTTCTGGCCACCAAATCATTTCGATATCTATCGATTTTGTTTTTACAAACACGCCGTCCATAAGGTCAATATGAATACGAGTAGCAAAATCTTTTATATTTTCCATTTGTTGACGATATTGGTGTGGATTCTGAGCAGTGATAGTTGGACAAATTACGACCATAACAATATTTTAACAGCAAACTTCAGTTTAGGTTATCAAGCTCTGTGATTCGGCGTATATATCTAGTTGCCCGGGCATAAGGAGTATCCAGCCAAGTCTGAGCAATATCGTATATTGAATCTTCGTCTAATTCCCACGCAGACAAACATAGTACGTTTGAGTCATCGTCGTGCCTAGACATCTCTGCAGTCTTTTTATTCCATGCTAAAGAAGCACGTATCCCCTTGAATCTATTGGCGGCTATCGCCATTCCCTGACCACTACCACAAAGCAAGATACCCATTGGTTCGGGTTCATCACCCGATAACATAGCGGTCACCAATTTTGACGCGAACTCGGGATAATCATCATCAGGATTCAATCGTTTATCACCGATGTCAACAACATCATAATTCTTATCTTTTAACCACTGAACTAATTTTTCCTTAATAAAAAAACCATTATGATCAGCGCCAACGTATATCTTTTTCATCTATTTAAGCGCTCCAATATAACTAATGTGAGCAATTATTATTGTCGATAAACTTGCCATTATTTCTCTTCTAGTTGTTTCGCACAATCTGCCACAACTTCTACTAATCGATTACTATAACCCCATTCATTGTCATACCAAGCCACCACCTTCAATAAGTTATTATCGACAACTGCGGTTAATTGTAAATCAACTATGCACGAATGACTGTTTCCTATAAAGTCACTAGACACTAATGGTTCATTGGTCACATCCAAGATGCCTTGATAAAATGGCGTATTTGAAGCTTTTATAAATACTTGGTTAACTGATTCTACTGTAACTGGATTCTTGGTAACGATAACAAAATCACTCAAAGAAACAACTGGTGTTGGAACACGAATAGATAGACCACCAAAAACTCCACTCAAACTTGGTAATGCTTCTGAAGCTGCAATCGAAGCACCTGTACTAGTTGGTACAATATTCTCTGACGCCGACCTTGCTCTTCGCAAATCTTTATGCGGTGAATCTTGTAATTGCTGGTCTGCAGTAAAGCTATGGATTGTTGTCATCATTGCTTTTTCGATCCCAAAAGCCGATTCAATTACACTCGCAACCGGAGTTATGCAATTAGTAGTGCAACTTGCGGTATTTATAATATCCCCACTTTTATTGATTTCATCATCATTGACTCCCAAAACGATCGTACTAGAGCCACCACCTTTTGCCGGCGCTGAAATTACAACTTTTTTTGCTCCTGCGGCAATATGAGATTTGGCTTTCTCTGGGTCAGTGAAGAGTCCGGTTGATTCTATGACAATATCAACCTGCATATCACGCCAAGGAAGTTCGCTTGGATCCTTTATTGATAAAACCGCTATTTTTTTATCATCTACGTAAATATGATTATCATCAAATTTTACGGTAGCATCATATGCGCCATAATTAGTATCGTGCTTTAGTAAGTGGGCTAGTGTTTTTGTATCAGTTAAATCATTTATTGCTACAATATCGAGATCAGTTCTATCAAATGCAATCTTAAATGAATTACGTCCAATTCTTCCAAACCCATTTATCGCCACCCTAGTTTTCATACTAAAAAATACCCTCTGTTAATTCAGAGAATATTGTATCACAAAAAACTTAAGCAGTTTAGTTTTGTGTGCCTAAATCCATAGATTTGAAGGTGTCAGGAAAATCTTGGATAGACGCGTGGCCGTGTTCTAAAGCTCTCATCACTGTAAAGCGAGCTAGATTATCATCGACTGTCTCAGGAACTACAGCTCCATCCATTAACCCAATTTCCAAAACCCTTGTCAGAGCGCTGACTAATGCACGGCCAGCCTTAGATTCAACGCCATGAATAAAATCATCTGGTTCTATTTCAAGATATGGTCCATATAATTCCCACGCAGATTTACTAAACCTTTGACTATCAAATAGTTGGTTTGACATATCTTTTGTATTATACAACGTGACGTAATTTTAGTCAAGTACTTACTTAGCGCTCTTGATTGATTGTTCGATTACCTCTATGGCTTGATCGGGGCCACCCCAACCCTTGAGTTTAGCGCTCACACCCTTCCAGTCTTTTTTCCAATCTTTGTAATGATTATAAAAATGCTCAATATTCTTCTTAAACGCATCACCCAGATCGTCAACATGTTTAATATGGTCTTTGCTAATATCATCAGCCGGTACGCAAATAAGTTTTTCATCCATCTCGCCATCATCTTCAAAATACAAAACTCCTATCGCTCTTGCCGGTACAACAACACCATGAGGTAGTGATTCGTCAATAATTATCAATGCATCCAGCGGGTCGCCGTCATCACATAAAGTATCTGGCACATAACCATAATCAGCTGGATACCCAAGCAATGTTCCGTTTACTCTGTCCAAGAATAATCTATTCGTGACCTTGTCTACTTCTATTTTATTGCGACTACCTTTTTGAATTTCAATAATTACATTTATGACTTTTGGTGCGTCTTTGCCATAACTTACATCTGTCATGAATTACTCCTCCCTTTTTTAGTTTAATTGTTGTCTATATTGTACTACGCTATAGCCTGGGATTCATCTAATTCAAGGGGTTTAATATCAAATTCAGATTGAAACGGATCGAAAAATCGAACTAACCTAAAATCATCGGATTGCTGTATTGTTTTCACTAACGCGATAACCCCAAATCGTTCGACTTCTTCAGGAGTTGCTAAGCCAGCTTTTTCTATATACAGCGGCTCACTCACAACAACCGCATTTTCGGCGGTAATCGCGCCGTGGACCAATGCCGTACCCCATACATATCGCGTTTGTCCTTCGTGAGTCATTAATCCAGATACCAGATCTTCCCTCAAACGTTTGTTTTCCTCAGTTAATGACCTAATAACTGCATTATTATGTTCTATAGCAGGCTCAATCTCGAAACGACGAGTATTTAATTTTTGTCCTAGGCTTGGCATTTCTAAAGAATATTATTGTTTTTTGTACTTAACTGCAAGCAGTAGCGTTATTTATCTTCTAAAAATTCTCTGATATGTAGGGCTGCAGTGGCTCCCTCGCCAACAGCGCTAGCAATCTGCATTGTTGAGCCCTGACGTACATCACCCGCTACAAATACACCTTTCATACTAGTTTTTAACCCTGATTTTGACTTAACAAAACCAATCTCGTCTAATTCGATTTGAGAATCTTTCAAAAATTGTGTATTCGGCTTTAATCCTACAAAGACAAAAACTCCGTCACAAAGAAAATCAGTTTTTTTACCATTTTTAGTACCGACAACTTTAACAACCTTACCTTCTTTGCCTACAATTTCATCTGTAGTTGTGCTGGTATGAACAGTAATCTTATCGTTTTTATCAAGTTCGGCAATTAAAACATCAGAAGCTTTTATAGTGCTTCTGACTAACAGATCTATATGGCTGGCAAATTTTGTTAAAAATAGCGCTTCTTGCACAGCAGAGTTTCCCCCACCAACAACAACCAGTTTTTTGTCGCGATAAAACGCCCCGTCACAAGTCGCGCAATAGTGCACGCCCCTCGCGTAGTACTCTTCCTCGCCGGGTACACCTATCTTTTTATAATCTGTACCGGTGGCGATAAGCACTGCTTTCGCTTTAACTTCACCGTCAATAGTTTTTATAATCCGATATTTGCCAGCATCAGTAATTTTAGTTACTTCTCCATATTGAATATCGGCGCCGAATCGTTCTGCTTGCTTGCGAAGTTCTTCAGCTAAATCTAGTCCCGAAATCCCTTTAGAAAAGCCCGGATAATTATCGACCCAGTCTGTAACGGCCGCCAGTCCACCGACGACTGCTTTCTCGTAGAGCACCGTTTTTATATCTTCTCTGGTAGTATAAACAGCAGCAGAAAGCGCTGCTGGCCCTGCCCCAATAATAACTAAATCAACACTTTTATCTTTATCCACCACTTCTCACCTCATTTTACTGTTAATACTACAATGCATTTACGATCTTTATAAATTATAGACTACATTAGGCTAGCGCGGGAGCAAGTTGCGACAGATTATAGCCAACAACAACTTGTTTACTATCGTCATCTTTAGTAACAACCGTTACTGGCACGGTCAATGCACCGCTCATCTCTTGTGCTTCTTTTTGTCTCTCAGGATTAGTATCTAGGTTTACCTCGTTGTATTTTTGTCCTTTTGCCTGCAAATATCTTTTTACCATGACGCAATAAGCGCAAGTATTAGTTGTATATATTGTTATGTTTTTAGCCACTTTGATACCCTCTTTTTAGTTTTTTGTATATTTTATTTTACTACTTTATCTATTGTATATAGTGTTTGTGTTTATTTCAATACCCCCATATGTTGTGTTTTTTGCATTCATTCGCCTCATTTAACCTTAACAAGTTCAATATCAAAAACCAGTGGAGTATTAGGCGGAATTTCACCATTCCCTTCTTCGCCGTAAGCAAGGTCTGAAGGGATAAGTAGACGTCTAATTCCACCTTCTTTCATACCCGGAACTCCATCAACCCAGCCTTGTATAAGGCTACCTTTTTTTAGCTCAAATTCAATTGGTTCACCAAAGTCTTTTGAGCTTTGAAATACTATTCCAGTAGTAGCATCAGCGCCAGTATAATGAGCAGTTATCGTATCGCCAACCTCGACTTTTTTTCCATCACCAACTTTTATATCGGTTATTACAAGTTTTTCAACAGTTTTTACTGGTTTAAAGTCCTCTAAGGGTTTGCCCTGTAATGCATTTGGGTTATCTTGTGTATCGTCCACTTTATCCTCCTGTGTTTGCTGATTATCCTGCTGTGTCATTTGCCAAATAACAATCCCCGTAACGCCTAGTGAAGAAATCAGAAAAACAATCGCAAGGACTAAAGCACTGATTCTTGTAACTTTTTTACTCATTTTTGTCTCCCTAAATTGCTCGTTTTTAAGTATAACGCATGGCTGATTTTAATAGCAAATAGAATTTAGAGTCTGACAGGTTTATCAGGGAAGGAGTCTTTCAGGCAACGTATTATCTCTTTTTGAATTGTTGGTGACCTAAATTTAACTTTTGGTAAATCATCAAAAGCCATCCATAATGGCTGAAAAGTATTGCCTCCTATAGCATTCAATTTTGCTTCGGACGTATCGCTCTGCAAATGAGGCTCGCCGCCAGGGTCTTGGCATAGATAAATATGCTGATCGCCGAATCTATCCCATGCAGGCTCAATAAAAACTTTCCGATATTTCGTTACAGTCATGCTTGCTTCTTCTTCGACTTCCCGCACAAGTGCCTGCTCTGGTGTTTCTCCAGGGTCAAGACCACCGCCAACCAGAACATAATAAATATCGCCAAACTTATTACGTTTCATAACTAAAAGTTTGTTGTCTCGGATTATAATTGCCCGCGCAGCCGTTCGACGTTTATCTTGTTTCACGCGTTAATCTCGTATTTTTTGAGCTGTTTTTTGCTTTTTTCTTTATCGCCCCGTTGCATTGCCAGTAATCGTGCATAGATACCACCTGTCTTAGCTAACTTTTGCGGAGAACCAACTTCATCAACTTTACCACCAGTTAATGTAATAATCTTGTCTACATGTTGGATGGTACTTAACCTGTGTGCAATTATTAGAGTCGTACGCCCTTTCATTAGTCGTTTTAAGGCATCTTGCACCATTGCCTCGCTTTTACTATCTAGACTGCTTGTAGCCTCGTCTAAAATCAAAATTGGGGCGTTTTTTAGTAGCGCTCTAGCAATCGCAATACGTTGTTTTTGACCACCTGATAATTTGAGACCACGTTCGCCAATCTCTGAATCGTAGCCCTTTTCAAATTTTTCAATAAATTCATGAGCGTTGGCTGCTTTTGCTGCCGCTATTATCTCTGACTGTTTTGCGCTAGGTCTAGCATATGCAATATTCTCGCTGATAGTTCCACTAAATAATGCAGGATCCTGGAATACTACCCCTATGTTATCTCGTAAACTTTTTTGAGTAATCTCGTTAATATTTTGTTCGTCAATCATAATTTGTCCATGTTGAGGCTCGTAAAGTCTCATGAGTAGATTTGTTATCGTCGTCTTACCTTCGCCACTTTCGCCAACCAGCGCAACCTTACTATCAGGCTCAATATCGAAAACAATGTTTTTTAGCACTTGCTGATCGCCATAGCTAAACTCGACGTCGTTGAAGGATATTTCGCCTTTTTGAACTTTTATCGGTTTTGCGCCTGATTTGTCAGCTATTTCAGGCTCTAAATTCATTATCTCAAAATAGTCCTTACTGTCAGCGATAGCTTTTTGAGTATTCTCAACTAGAAAGCTAATCGTAAAGATAGGAATACGAATTTGCATGGCGTAGAGAATAAGCGCTACGGCTTGACCGGGACTAAACTGTCCATTGACTGCCTGAACAAATATCAAGAGATAAACAACGTAAAAGATTATATTTAATATCCCACGACGTTGAATGTCGCGTTTATGCCATAGTACTGACTGCGCTTTTTCAACACTTACTGTTTTATCATAATGACGCTTAAAAAAACTTAATTCGTGCTTTTCTTGGATAAAGCTTTTTACAACCTTTATTTGTCCAATCGACTCGGCAAACCGCCCAGTGGCAATATCCAAATTTTTATTAATCTTGGCCTGGTATTCCATCCACTTGCCACTAGTTTTAACCGTCATAAAAATATATATCGGATAAAGAGAAAAAAGGAGTATTGCAATCGGCAGACTGTAATAGGCGATAATCACAAGTGCAAAAACCGTACTAAATATAAACTGCAAAAAGTTGTTACTCCACATTTGCATAAAGCCACTAACCTGCGTTATTGAACGATTCAAACGATTGATTATTGTTCCGGAAAGCTCAGTGTCAAAATAATTTTGCGGTAAATTAAGTAAATGTTCGTAGTATCGAAAACTCAGCAATCTTTGGAGTTTAATCGACATCCTATCGCCAAAATATCCACCAATATTGTTCAATAAAGTTGAGGCTAGATCTAATAAGAATATTCCTGTAGCTAGCATCACTACGTATTTAACGTTGTTGCTTGCACCTACTTTAATTGCGTCAATCGCACGACCGCTTAGCATCGGAATCAACAATCCAGTTAACGCCACAAGAATTGAAATTATACTTACGACAACATAGTAGCGCCAAAGCTCTTTTGTGTATTTTATGATTCGCCAAATGTATTTCATTTAAACTCGCGTTGCCTTAACTTTCTGTTTAGCGTCATTTGCGACATTCTCTAGTAACAAATTAACCTCATCTGTAACTAATGTTCTTTCGGAGTGAGTGAGAATAATCCTAAAAGTTACGTTCTTTGAATCCGATTTAGGTTTCTTATAAATACTAACTGGCATTATCTGATATTGGTATTTTTTTTCTTTCGAGATTATCTCAAGCGTGCTATTGATTGATTGTTCTACGTCAACAAATTCCATTTTACAGTCGACTTTTAAAGTTATGTCTTGATGAGTGCTAGGATATTTCGATATTGGAGTGTAGCTACTTGTCTTTGGAATAGCTTCCAGTAAATGTTCAGTCCCAATCTCGAACCCTGCAATATATTCAGGCAGTTTTAAGGCTTTCATTATTTGTTGTTTGTATTCGCCTACTATCCCGATAAATACTCCACTTGCAACATCTGTGACGTAGGCACTACGACTGAGATCAAAAGGCGATGTGACCGCATATTTTGGAGAATCCTTGATTACTTTATAAGCAAACTTCATCCCTAATTTACCCGCTAATTCATCAAGGTATTTTCTGGCTTGATAATACGCTGGAAATTTATGGTTATTTTTTGAGGCAATCACACATGCTGTCATTTCTTGTTCTGCTGGTAATTTCGCTTTTTTATCAACATGGGTTTTGTTATGAGTTTTATTTATTTCAAATAAGGCAAACTTATCATATCCAGCCTTTAAATTCGGGCGTACTTTGTCCAGCAGGCTTGGAGTGAGGGTTAATCTAAAATACTGTAAATCCGGCGAAAGAGCGTTACTGAGTTGATAGGCTTGTTTTTTATCCTGAGTAGCCTTATCAATCAAATTCCCGTGAATAAAGCTATAGGTTAATATTTCATTAGCGCCAAAACTGCTCAATGTTTGTCGTATTTTCATTTTTAATTCTAATAGTTGGTTTTTCTGAGCTGGATTTAGCGATCTATTTGGTAGGCTAAGCGGCAAATGGTCGTATCCATATAATCGACCAACTTCTTCGACAATATCTTCAGGAATCTCTATATCCGTTCGCCAAAATGGTGGTTTTATTAAAAGTTTTGTTTTTTCACGAGTCACGTCAAACTCTACGTTAGTCAGTAGTTTTACAATCTCACTAGTTGTAAGATCCAACCCAAGACGTGAATTAATAAACTCAGTATCTGTTGCAACTTTTTTGGATCGTGGTGGTTTTACGCGATCATCAATCGCCTTGCCCGAAATTTTACCACCCGCCAACTTTGCTACCATGGCTGATGCATAGGCTAGTACTTTGTCGTTTTGCAGTAACGATTGGCCTTTATTAAATCGTGTTACTGCATCTGTAAACAGACCATGTTCCATACTAGCCCGACGGATCGAGAACATATCAAACGATGCACACTCTAGCACGATATTTTTCGTATTATTGTCGACCTCTGTCTGACTACCACCCATAACGCCACCAATACCAATCAATTTTGACTTTGATGCAATACAAATTACATTTTTTGACGGACTAATCGTTTTGCCGTTTAGTAATGTAATTTTTTCACCAGGTTTTGGATTTCTCACAACAATAATAGCCTGCTTGGCATTATCTAGTTCACATAATTTATCATAATCATAAGCGTGAAGTGGCTGAGCCGAAAGCGTCATCACAAAATTTGTTATATCAACTACATTATTTATTGGCTTAAGGCCCAATCTAGACAAGTAACTTTGCATAATTAATGGCGAAGGCTTTATCGAAACGCCGCTAATCGGTTGCACCATGAATCTTGGCACTAGATTAGACATCTTATTCACTACGCTGACTGACATTTTCTCTGAACTCTTAGCTCTCGTCTCTAAGCTCTTTGTATACCAATCTGGCGATCTAAACTTAAGGTCCGTTATGCCGGCAATCTCTCGCGCAATACCCAATATCCCAAACAGATCGGGACGATGAGTGAACATCTTGTTCTCAATCTCAATAATCGTATCGTTTAGCTCGTAAACATCGGCAAACTTTGCACCGGGCTTTGCGGGCTTATCGACAATCAAAATCCCATCGTGATCATCATTAATAGCTAACTCCTTACCGCTAGCCAACATTCCATTACTGTCCACTCCCCGAAGTGGTCTGACATCTAATTTGAATTGTTCGTTGTCGTAAGTGCTTGGCACTATAGCACCCGGAGGCAACCATGCCACAGTGATACCAACCCGAACATTTGGTGCGCCACAAACCACTTGAACATAACCATTGCCGTCTCGTTTGACGTTTTTAGTCATTTTATTATCATCAACTAAACAAACATTTAACTTATCGGCATTTGGGTGCTTACGGCAAGAGATAACTTTCGCTACAACTACATCTTTATATTTATCGCCCAGTTCTTGCACGGACTCAACTTCGCCCAGCTGAGACCCGATTTTATTAACAAGTTCATCAGTAGACAACTTCAAGTTTGTAAACTCTTTAATCCAATTCACAGATATTTTCATGAGAATTGCCTCAAGAAATCTAATTTTCCGGATTCAAAGTGCCGAACATCCTCAATACCTTGCTTCATCATAACTAACCTATCAATACCCATACCCCATGCAAAACCGGAGTACTTTCTGTTATCAATACCAGCCATCCTTAAAACATTAGGATGTATCATTCCGCAACCTAGTAGCTCTATCCAGCCAGCTTGACTACATACAGAACATCCTTGTTTGGCACAAAAAGGGCAACTAATTGCAAATTCAAAACTAGGTTCAGTAAAAGGAAAGTAAAATGGTTGGGTCCGAACATCAAGATTTTGTTCGTAGTATTCTTCCAAAAATGTCTTAAGTGTAGCTATTAAGTTGCCGGCATTTATGCCCTCGTCCACAAAAACGCCTTCTAGCTGATAAAATGTGTGTTCGTGCCGCGCATCCAGATCTTCGTTACGAAAGACTCTACCGGGAATCACAGTAGCAATTGGTTGTTTGTTTTTTAATTTGTCTTTACCTTTTATTAAAACTCTATTTTGCATTGTCGATGTATGTGCTGGTGCGATTAAACCATCTCTAGTAGAGAAAGTATCATAATCATCACGTGCAGGATGACCCTCTGGAAAATTTAGTGTCTCAAACATATGATAATCATCGTCTAACTGGCGCGATTCGACTGCCTCAAATCCCATTTTTTCAAAAATTGTCAGGATTTTTTGCAATTCTGTCATTAACGGGTGTTGGCTACCGTTCTCTGCAGGTAAAAGTTCAGGCGCCTCAGCATTAACATCGAACGGCGCCGTAACATCAATTGGATCCAAATTTTTTGTTTTAACAAAGTCATCATCAACTAATTTTTCTAACTCAGCTTTTAACTGATTAAGCTCTTTGCCAAAACCAGCCCGTTGATCAGGTTTTAGTAACTGAATCTCGCCGGCCAGCGCTTTTAATTTCGGCGAACGAAGAACATTAGCAGATTTATCTTTAGCTATCTGCTCTTTGAGATCTTTTGCAACACTAGCAATTTTTTTATGCTTGTAACTCATACTTTAATCTAATTGTACCAGTTATTAGCACCGCTAACACGCTAATCTAGCTAATTTTAGTTGCCGTTGCCAAAATTCTTTAGATCAATCACACCACTTTCTCTAACCGACTTTAGTGCAACCGCATATTCAATCAACACCTTCAGGCAATATTCTGCTCTTTGTTTCACAGAATAATCTGGTGCGTCCTTACCCATCTCTCGATCGTTAAAAAGTTTTTCAACATTTGCTATTCTGAGGCTCTCGGGGGTAATGCAAAAATGCATATTTTTTGATCCCAA
Organism: uncultured Candidatus Saccharibacteria bacterium; assembly: GCA_964584895.1. GTDB lineage: Bacteria > Patescibacteriota > Saccharimonadia > Saccharimonadales > JAGQNJ01 > DAISWO01. Next base: position 54,112 of record CAZPAW010000002.1, on the reverse strand, counting down.
AAGGCGCATATCAGCCAAAGGATAAACTCCCCCCATACCTGAGCTTACACCAACTAACATTAGTGGCTTATGTGCAAGTTCGTGATCTACATAATGAAGCATATTAAACCACCCTGGTCCAGCCATACCATTCCACTCAGGGCTAACAACAATAAAACCATCCGACTGTTCAAGATTTTTTGAAACTACACCCCACTCTGTCTTCCAGCTACCTTCATCACTATCATCATAAATCGGAAGTTTGAGCTGATTTAAATCAATAATATTTGTATCAACATTGTTATCAGCCAGACTTTTTTCTAAATATTTTGTAATTTTTAAACTTTGGCTATTCGATCGTGAGCTTGCACATACTAAAGTTATTGTCATTTGAATAATTATATCAGACTACTGAACTTAAAATATTGTATTATATCAATATGGCGCAATTTAGTTTTGATATAGTATCCGAATTCGACAAGGCTGAGATGAATAACGTTTTCGATCAAGTAAAGCGCGAGATAGCTAATCGATATGACTTTAAAGGTAGTAGTGCAGACCTTGAATGGCTTAATAATGACAAAACCGGTTTTAAGATAACTGGCGATAACCAGTTTCATCTAGATTCTATTGTCGAGATTGTTCGTAAAAAACTGGCTAGTCGGGGTCAAAGTCAAAAAGTACTAGATAATTCAGCCGAGCCAACAACAACTAATCTTAAAATGACATGGGATATACCGTTTCAGCGTGGACTGGACCAAGAAAAGGCAAAAAAAATTACAAAGTTAATTCGCGATTCATTGCCTAAGGTAAAAACCCAAATCCAGGGCGAAGAAATCCGTATAACCAGCCAGAAAAAAGATGAGTTACAAGCAGTAATGCAACTCATCAAATCAAAAGACTTCGACTTCCCAATTAACTTCACAAATTTTAGATAAAATAAACATGATTATTTACCTAGCAAGACACGGACAAACTACAGGTGATATTGAAAGTCGTTATGGTGGCGACTACGACGATAATTTAACTGAGAGTGGAAGGAACCAAGCCGAAGAACTAGCAAAAAAATTTTCGAAATTTGGCATTCAACAGCTTTATACTAGTCCAAAAATTAGGGCAAAAGAAACAGCTGCAATAGTAAGTACTCATACTCAGCTAAAACCTCAAATTGTAGACGACTTCAGAGAATGTAATAGATATGGGGTACTAACTGGATTGACAAAAAGAGAAGCTGAAAAACGTTTCCCGAAATTAGCCATAAAAGCACAAGATCCAATGAATACCGTCGATGGCGGTGAAAGATATCCTGTTTTTAAAAAACGAATTCTACATGCCTTAAATAGTGTAGTTAAGCCTAACAAATCAGTTATTTGCATAATTACACACGGAGGGCCTATCAGACTTATTTTTCGAGAAGTATTGAACATGGGTGAGATCGAGATTGGTGATTGTGCTTTTGTAAAGCTTGAATTTTCAAACGACAGATATAAGATCATTGAGTCTTCTGGTATAATTCACAGATCTCAATAATCAACTAACAAACTAAGCTATAAGCATAAGACTCATTATGTGGGTATAATACTTATGTATGTCGGATATAAATGACGAGGATAATTTAGTAGATAACGCAAAACAAGTATTGCAAGATAATCGGCACGGAAAGCATACTATTCCTGCCGAGGGCATATATCCGCATCAATGGTTTTGGGATAGTTGTTTTATTGCAATCGGACTTGCTAACTATGATATCGATAGAGCTCAAGCTGAGCTTCTTTCCCTAATCAAGGGGCAGTGGCATAACGGTATGATCCCGCATATGGTATTTGACCCTGGTGCATTCTATCGTCAAGATCGCGAGTTATGGCGTAGTAAAATTTCACCTTTCTCATCAGATGATCGAGCAACAAGCGGCATTACTCAACCCCCAATCCTAGCCGAGGCGGTAATTAGAATCGGCAAAAAATTGCCAAAACACGAACGACTGATATGGTACAAAAAAATGTATAAACCATTAGTACGTCATCATAGCTGGTTATACAGAGATCGTGATCCAAAAAAAACAGGACTGGTATTTAATGTCCATCCGTGGGAGACCGGAATGGACGACACGCCACCTTGGATGTTTGCCATCAACAAGATTCAATTACCAATCTGGATCAAACTAATTGAGATCCTAAAACTTGACAAACTCATCGAAAAGCTTCGGCGAGACACCAAAACAGTCCCGACCACCCAACGTGAATCTACCATCGACGGCCTAGCACTATTGAGCGTTATGCAGAGGATTCGACGACGAGAATACAGTAGTCGAAAAATACTAAAATCAAAACTACTTGCAATTGAAGATGTTGGTTTTAACTCTATCCTAATTAGAAATAACCATCATCTCGAGCATATTGCCAAGATAATTGACGAAAAGCTACCAGAACACCTTCAGGAAAGCTTCAATAAAGCAAACCATGCCCTCAGTCATTTATGGCACGATAAGGGTCAGTCTTATTTTTCTCGAAATTTCTATAATCAAGAGAATATAGAATTAGAGTCAATCGCCTCACTATTACCACTATATTCTGGAGCAATATCTCAACAACAAGCCGACATTTTAGTTAAAAAAATCCAAAATGATATAAAATTTGGGGCGAAATATCCAGTACCATCTATGTCAAAAGATTCAGGTCATTTTAATCCTAATAGATTCTGGCAAGGCCCGTCTTGGGTAAACACAAACTGGTTTTTAATTGATGGTTTAGATCGTTATGGACACAAAAAACAAGCAGAGGACCTTCGCAATTCAACAATAGCGATGGTTAAAAATAAGGGTTTTTATGAATATTTTTCACCTGATACCGGCAAAGGAGAAGGTGCGAAAAACTTTTCGTGGACAGCGGCATTAGTAATTAGTCTAATCAAAAACTAAAGCGTTACTTTTTCCAACGCTCAAGCTTTGGTAACATTCCCTTAGCCAGATATCGCCTAAATTTACCCCAACCTTTGTCTCTCAAAGCCTTATCTACGATCTCTGTCATCTGTTCTAGCGTCATATCGGGATCTTTTAGTGCACCGTTTTCGTAACACATTATGCAATACTTTTGACTAAGCGATCCGTCTTTTTCGGTTCCGTTGTCCTTACCGTCCAACGGCATACTGCAACTTTGGCAAAATTTTTTTCTTGGCACTTTACTACCTCCTAACAATTAGTGAATTCATGGTGAAAATGTGTTATGGATTTCATCGAATTCGTCAGAATATTTATCCCAATTCTTTTCTGGGGTCTGAGTAACTACTGTGTAAACCGAGTTATCCGGGTTTAGCATAATTGTAGTTTTAGATTTCATCAGGTTCGTCTCGCCTTGATAAGTCGTGACCAGAGTTATTGTTTGTCGATCGTTCTTTGTTGATCGATCGCGGTATACAACAGTTGTATTTTGATTGTCTTTAATTAGTGCATCCGCAATAGCGTTTAAAACGTCTTTAGAATATCCATTCTTCGGAGCTGGGAAATACGCAACTTCAACTTGTCCATAAACTTTACCCGTTTCACCAGCTTTGTCTTTAAAAATTGTGTCTTTTGCTTGTGAGGTATTATTTGTCTCTTGAGTCCAGCCTTTTGGGTATTTAACACTGTATCCAACATCTGAATTCGTATATGTTACTAATTCTATTGATTGGCCACGAAAAGCCGCAAATATCAACATTACAAATAATAGTTGCAAAAAACCAATTATGACCGAAGTTACGATCCCGGCAATTGCTAACCCTTTGCCTTTTTCTTTACGTTTTTTAATCTGAGAAAGTCCGATTATTGACACGACTAATCCAGCAAGTGGGATAAAAAAAGCCGTTATTAACCCTATCACCGCTAAGGCATTTGTCTTTTGCGGAGTTTTTACTTGATTTTTCATAGTAATATCTCCTTTGTTTATCTACCTATATTATACTCCCAATAGACAAGCTCTGCAGTGATTATACCCAGTAAATAGACAGTTCACGTAGTCTCAATAATTACTGACAAAGCTCGAAATGCCAAGGCTCGTACGACATCGGCCGACATAATTTGAATTTTCTAAATGTATCTTGATAGGCATTAGCAAAGGATGATTCAACATCTATGGCAAGTCCCCGGTTGTGATTTGACTGACCTGGACGGGCTACTTTAGATGGATTTTGACCTAATTTATTCCACAGACAAAGCTGTTCATTATAAGTACGGTAGGCTGTATTCATAGGAACGTGTTTACCTGTCTCAAGCTGTACTCTTTGTACTGCCGCTACAAGATTGTTGTTTAGACCACTATGCCAAAGCCTTCTTGCAGTACAAGTCCCGCCATTGGTTTTTTGGTTCGTCAATGGCATACCGTTTCTTATTGGTACTAAAGAGCCTGCAAAAACTGCTTTTGCGCCTGACCTAACTTCGAAAACTTTACTAATAAAAACACCGTGATATCTTCCTTTATTCTTTGCGGAACTCGCTAAATAAAAGAATCCCCCATTTTTATAGGCAAGAGTGTTAGAGCCAATATTACTCCCAACAGGCAGACTTTTTACAACCCTTAGTGTTTTTAAGTCATACAGATTTGTACTAGTCCAAGTTCTAAAGGTCTTTTTAGAACCTAAATTTTTTAGCTTAACGTTATATTTGCCTACTGTTGTTGCATCTGCTAACGAGCTCGAATCATTATTGTACTTTCGCAATAGATTAAGGCCGACAAAGCCAATCAAAATAACTAGGATTATTAGCGTAAAGAATTTCGTTAAAGTATTTACTGACTTATGCTTATTATAATTAATTGTTGCATGTCTAATATTACGATGGGCCGGATTTATATGTTTTTTATTTTGTTTCATTTTTGATTTTATTGTCTTGTTTGTATTTTAACATTAGCATTTTATGTCTGTCTAGACAATAAGGTATGTTAATTATTCAGTTCTAAGGGCTTCTATTGGATCCAGTTTTGCTGCTTTACGTGCAGGCAATAAACCGGCAAGGGTGGCGACTATCATTAATGCGATGATAAGCATTGCAATTTGTCTAGGTTCGAATATCAATAAATCATTTCCCTCGCCAAGTTGAAGTTTTTCTGTAATCCACGGGTTAAGGAGTGTCCCTAGAATAAAGGCTGTTATCGCCCCGATAGCCCCTCCGATAAATCCGATCCAAGCAGCTTCTAGCCTAAATAATCTTCCTACATCTCGTTTTCTCATACCTAATGCTTTCATTAACCCGATTTCACGCGTTCTTTGTAGAACGCTAATATACATAGTATTAACTACACCAAATACAGAGGCGATCACAGCAATAAAACCAAATGTCGCAACAATACCTTGAAGTACACTAATAATTTGGGTCAAAAATTCTTGCGTGTCTTCAACGCTTTGCGCTTCATAACCCATATTTTTGATCGTATTTTGTGTCGCAACTAGTTTTTCATTATTTTCTCCATCAACTACACGCACAAAAACATCAAAATACTTCCGATAATTATCCGTCCCTTTGGTTTTGATATCATTTAGTTCTCTAACGTCATCAACGCCAGCATATAAGTATAATTCAGTACCCGGCTGGACCGTGGTTGGTTTTTTCAACACTGCAGCTATCGTAAAATCAGTCTTAACAGATTTTGGTTTTGATAGCTCTTCTAGATTATTCTTATCAAAAGGCTGGCCACTTGATAATGCTTTATCAACCGCAGTTTGATCAAAAGGCTTATTAACGACTAAGGTGATTTTTTTACCTATCGCATCTTCTGGACTACTGAATCCTAACGAATAAACAAAACCCTCGGGCAGTAATAGTTTTTTATTATTCAGTGGATTTGGGATACTTCCTGCTAATAAATCAGGCTTTTGATACGGACTAAAAACGGCAAGAGTTCCAACATATTTTTTTTGATCTTCCCGAGTAATATATTGTAGGTTTACTACAATATCTTCCCTGACAGATTCCACCCCCTCAATTGATTTTATCGTTTTAATATCATCGTCAGTTATTCTTTTTATCTGTATTGGGGCTCCAGCATTTGATGCAAAATCACCAAAGCTTGGATCGTACTCGCGAGGCTTGTCGGTATTAGCGCTACCAAACACAGCCTCGTCTTTAGTAACAACTAGTTCAGCTGGATCAAAATTATCTGAAATTATTTGATTAACAAAATTTTGAGCGCCATTACTGGCTGATATAGTTAGCGTCAAAGCGAACGCACCTACTCCTATCGCAAGTGAGGTAAGAATAGTTCTAGCCTTTGCGCTAGAGAGTGAGCGACCAGCCCTTCTAACCGTGTCAAAAATCCTCATATATTTTTCCTTTGTTTGGATATTTTGTTTGGTTGTTTTGAATTTTTCACTGACTGGACTTCTCCATCTTTGATCTTAATTTGAATCTGGCATCTATCTGCTAGATCTTCATCGTGCGTAACAATACATACAGTACAACCTAGTTTTTTGTTTAGATCGAATAACAGCTGTATGATTGTTTCTCCTGTAGTTGTATCAAGATTACCGGTTGGTTCATCGGCAAAAATATACTTAGGTTTATTAACTATTGACCTTGCAATAGCTAATCTTTGTTTTTGACCACCGGATAGATCTTTCGCCTTAGAATTAATCTTGTCAGCGAGTTCCACTTTTTTTAAGGCTCGTTCGACCAAATCTTTTCTTTTTTTACTTGCAACACCAGCGATTTCTAGTGGTAATACTACATTTTGGTAACACGATTGGTTGGCCTCTACAAAAAATGCTTGAAAAATAAAACTCATAGTTTCAGCCCGAAACTTATCCATGGCTTTCCGTTTGAGTCTATGTAAATCTTGACCATCAATTACAATCTCACCTTCGCTTGGATGATCAATTCCGCTCATAACATGCATTAGAGTACTTTTGCCGCTTCCACTTTTACCAAGAATAGCGACAGTCGCACCGTTTGGGATACTAAAACTGACATCTTTTAATGCAATGAAAAGATTATCTTTTTTTCCATAAACCTTACTGACGTCTTTAACTTCAATCATCGTTCTACTCTTTTCATCGATATTTATTGTAAAGCAATAACGTTATATATGCGAACGAAAACGACCTAAGATTCATCGCTAATTGGACGATCTATTACCATCGGCTCTAACACGGTTTCACCGCCACCAATTTTGATAATATCTTTATCAATCTTTCCTAGTTCTCTATTGGCATTATTGTAATGACCAACTGTCGCACCAAGCGAAGTACCAACTTTTTTAAAATACACATCGTAACCAATCAGGTGTTTTTGCAATTGTTCAATGTTCTTTTTTATAACTTCTGTGTCTTTTTGTATTTCAAGGCTTTTTATGCCCTGAACAATAACCTGAAGCATCGCTGATAAAGTGCTGGGGCCGACAATTGTCACGTGTTTATCCACTGCGGCATATTGCATCAGATCTCGTCCATTCACACCACTCGCACCAACTCTATTGGCAAGCAAGTCATAATATATAGCTTCACTCGGAATAAACATTAACGCCTGATCAAGAGTGCCTTTTTTAGGTTTTATATATTTGCTTGTTTCATCAATTCGTTTTTTCAAATCTTCTTTAAATTTATTTTCTAATATTTTTCGTTGTTCGCCCTTAGCATCTACCAGACGATTATAATTCTCTAGACTAAATTTACTGTCAATTGGCAAAATCTTATCATCTAGATATATAACAGCGTCAACTATATAACCATCATCAATTTTGTGTTGTAAATCATAAGAACTGCGTGGTAGAAGATTTTGTAAAATTTGTTCTAGATAAAACTCGCCCAGCACACCCCTTTGTTTCGGATTCTGTAGTACATTCTGTAATGACTTAAGCTCATCAGCGACATTTACTACGCGTTGATTTGTTTCATCTAGTTTTGTTAATCGATTAGTTACATCAGCAATGATTTTTGCGCTCTGAGAAAATTGTTTTTGCATACTACTAGCCATTTGTGATTGAGAATCAGCCAACTTTTTATTAAGATTCTCATTTAACGACTCTTTTAACTCACCAACACCTTTATTTAAATTATCAAGATCTGTTTTTAGCAGCTGGGTCGCACTTGTATCTCTGGAGCTATTATTTTTCTGCAAGAGAAAAATAATCATACCAAAGCCTAGTACAATCAATATTATAATCACCCCCGTTGCGTTCATATATATATTGTATCAGATATCAATGTTCGTGACTGTCTTCTTCAGCGCCATGTTCGTCATGGACTTCTTCAGCTTCATGGCTATGATTATGTTCCTCAACATTTTGGGTATCATTTTTAGAGTCGTGGTCGTGACCCGCATCAATATATTGATGTGCTAGTTGAATGGTTAGCCCAACAAACAGAACCCCAAACAGTAGAAGCATTGCTTGTATCATAAACTTATTCTTTTGATCTTTTTTAGCGTGTATGGTTGGGATAACATCGCTCATAGCTATATATAACAAAAACCCAGCACTTAGGCCTAGCAGTATGCCTATTGGTAGTTTGTCCTCGCTACCTAATGCAAACGTTAAGACCGCAAACAGCACGGTCGCAATAGCACTAAGAAAATTAAAAACTAAAACTTCTCTTCGTTTCATGCCCTTTGACAACAGCAAACCAAAATCACCTATTTCTTGAGGTATTTCATGAGCTGCAACAGCTATCGTCGTAACAATACCAGTTGGTACGCTAATCAAAAACGAGGCAGCAATTGCCACGCCATCAAGCGCATTATGAAGCGTGTCACCCAAAATAATTAATGATATTTTTGGGTCTCTCTTACTGTCCTTGTGTTCGTGATGATGATGAAACCAGTGCAAGAAACCTTCTGCAACAAAAAATAACAAAATACCAACAAGTGACGAAATGAGAACTGTTTTTGGCTCGCTAGATTCGACACCCTCATATAGTAAATCTAAGAACACAGCCGCAAGCAGTGCACCACCAGCAAACGGCGTAGCATAAATAGCGAGTTTCTGAGCAGCCTTTCTGTTACCTAGCAATAGAACCCCACCTATCAAAGATACGACCCCGCCCAACGCTGAAAAAATTATTACCTGTAGCATATTTGCCATGTTTTTATCCTCTTAATAATATGTCTCATTTTAAAGCTAAAATCAATATTTGCAAATTTGTCGCAATTTCATATAAAATTGCATTATGAGAACAGAAACAGAACTTTTCCAAAAAGCTCTCAAAAATAGTGGAAATAGTCTTACTAAAACCAGAGCACTAGTGTTCAACGCACTGCTCAACAAAGAGCCTCAATCTGTTGGAGAACTATTCGCTAATCTAGAAGGTCGACTGGACCGCGCAAGCTTATACAGAAATCTAGAGTTATTCGAAAGTTTAGGAATTGTACAAAGGCTACAGATCGGCTGGAAATATAAAATCGAATTATCAGACACTTACAACCATCATCATCACCATATAACTTGCACTAGTTGTAACACTACCGTACCCACAAAAGAAGATAGTTCTGTAGAGGATAGTATTAAATCATTAGCCGGTAAATATGGATTTACGGACACGACTCATCAATTAGAAATCCGCGGTATTTGCAATAAATGTAAAATCCAATAAAAAAGAGTAGGCAGCAGCAACAAAGCTTTGCAAAACGAGATTACCTTTTTTGCTAATCTTGCGTAAAAAATCAGCGATTATGACGATAATGAATATGTAATCTGTCTGGCAATTTGGCCTCTGCTAAATAAATCCCCAAAAAAACCAACATACATCCAACAATAAATACAGAATTCGGATATTCCTTAAGAACAATAGCGGCCACAATAAAAGTCACTATTGGTTGTATATAAAAGAAAGGGCCTATATCTTGAGCTTTTTTTCTTTTTAAGGCGAATACCAATAAAAAATTTGCTAATGTTACAACAAAAATACCGTACATAATAGCGACCGAGCTATTTGTGTCTACTTCAGTAATCGACCAATTATCAAGCTGGAACAAAGAATATATCGCAATTGGAATCACGCCAAAGACTAAATGAATGAATGTAGCTTGTGCTGCGCCAACTTTATTTAACTGTGGCTTGACTAGAACTGTTCCAATTACATGGCAAAAAACTGCCAACAAAAACAAAAAATTACCGATGTTAACTGGTGAATTGGCATCGCCATAAACTAAGGGTTGGCCGATTACAAATAGGGTCCCAACTAATGCAATTAATATACCCAAGAAAGTTTTTATACTAAAACCTTCCTTTAAATACTGAACCGAAAAACCAAAAAGCAATAATGGGCCAAGTAATTCTAAGAGTGCAGCGTTGATACTTGGCGCTTTGGCGAGACCACTGTAAAAAGCTAAATTACCTATACTAATCCATATTAATGCGCTGGTGATTAAAACTAGATAAGTTTTTATTTTAAGTGGCTTCCATGACATAAAAGCAAAAGGGGCAATAACAACCGCTGCTCCAAGCATTTTTATGGTTATAAAAATAGATATCGGTATATCCTCAACCCCTATTTTTATCAAGGGCGTATTGATACCCCAAAGAGAATAAGCAATAATCAATGCAATTGTTGTCGTAAGTGTAGTCTTTTGTTTTTTAGAAGCCATACAATAACTCTTATGCTAACATTTAAAAACAAGAGACCCAAGCGGTGATGCTCGGGTCTATACTGGAAGTCTCTCACTTCCAATCTAATCATAAGCAATATAGATTAATAATACAATATTTTATGAATGACTATTAATAAGAGACTTATGTGATTTCTATGGTCGACGAGCCACTGCCAGTCTGCTTGCCATCATTAGAATTGTAAATGACGTTGACGTTCCACACTCCACTACCAGGTTTCTCTATTACGGCCTCACAGCTTCCGCCTACAGTTTGGACTTCTGTTTCTGGACCAAATCCTCCTTGTTTTAAGCTAATTAAGCAACTCCCCGGCTCAGAGGCTTCTATTACTGCATTAACATAAACTTTATCTTTTTGAGATGTTGCATCAACATCTACTACGTACTGAACGCCGCCGTGGCCAGGGCTTGATTTTGAAGAATTATCCGTCGTAGACTGCGTATCTTTATTGTCATTAATTTCATCAATTTGATCGAATTTTTGTAAATCTTGATTTTCATTTTGTAGCTGGATTTGTTCTTGTTGTTGTTGCTGTTGTTCTTCTTTCAAGATTCGTTGATTGTCAATATAGTAACCGCTGATACCAATGCCTATTGCCATTAATGTCACAACCGGAACCATGAGTCTCCGTTTTCTTGACATTTTGATCAAAAAGTTTTTCATACAATAATTTTACTTAAAAATAAAGAAACTAACAAGCATTATTCCCGCTACAACATCCATTACCACTTCTTTGTATAAAGTAAAATTTGATACTGGTAACCGTATTATTCCGTCTATATATACCCAGGGAATGTATCGATTCGTATTCGATAGTACATTCAAGATTCCAATACATCCTATACTCATTATAAATATTGTTACGGCATCTCTGAATAATGGTGCTAAATTTGCTGCAAATAAAAAACCTAGAAACAATTCTATGAATGGATAAATATAGTTATATACTGGGATTTTTTTAGCTATAGGATTATATTCAGGGAAAGACTTAATAAAATCTTCGTAGCCAATTAGTTTAAAGCTTCCAAACATTATAAATAGACCGGCCATAAACCACCTTAACCATTCTTGCCAATCAAAACCCAGAACAAAACTCATTATTGTAGCGCACAAACAAATTAGCACAAAAACGAGTGCTAACTTTTTGTATTCTTTATTATTTGTTTTTGTTAGTAGATCCTGCGGAGGGTACACTAGGTCTTCATTATACTCATGCATAACGCTGTTAATTATACCATCATTAACTAAATCATATGTATAATAGCGTTATGGAGCCAAAGCTGAGACGACCGCCAGATCCTAAATATATAGCACTAACTGGTGTAATCGTCATATTAATCGGAGTCATTTTTTATCATCAGGTAGAGTCATTATCTTGGTTAGATTCCTTATATTTTTGCGTAATCACTCTTACTACTATTGGATACGGAGATATCGTTCCAAGAACAGACGCAGGCAAAATCTTTACTACTTTTTATGTAGTTATTGGTATCGGAATTTTTGCAGCGGTTATTAACTACCTGATAAAGCGAGCCGCAATGCAAAGAATCGCAAAAAGACAAGATTCTCTAGAAGATAGAAAACAAAAAAACAGAGCCGATTAATTATCCTCGGCTCTATTTTGATGTAATATGCACTAATTAAACTTGGGGCGCGTTTGGATCTTGCGGAGGTTGTGCAGGGTCAACTGGTGCTGCTGGTTCCGCAGGCATTACGCCTGGATCTACTGCTGGTGCAGGGTCAACTGGTGCTGCTGGTTCCGCAGGCATTACGCCTGGATCTACTGCTGGTGCAGGGTCAACTGGTGCTGCTGGTTCCGCAGGCATTACACCTGGATCTACTGCTGGCGCAGGTGGGGTTACTGGGTTATCACTTGGTGGGACTCCTGGTGTTGGGTTGTTGTTTTGATCATCCATATCTAATTCTCCTTTTTATCTTTGTATGATAAGCACAACTATATCGTATAACAATAAATCAATCAAGTTCAGTATCTAATTTAGATAGGTTAGTTCTAGATTGTAAGACCTTTTAAAATATTGAATTAATTTTGTATTATTTATCTTTAAAATTGTATAGAGAATTAAATAAATTGTTTAATAAAATAATTGCGTTTTTTTAATGCCAAATTTGCCAGATGGTCACAGACGGCAATAATCTGACTCGAAGATTTGAAAAAGAGTTTATAATGTATATATTATTTCGGGATCGTCAAATGTGAGAAAGTCCCGATGGACTTTTGCAAGACCGGAAGCACGGATGACGAAAGTCACCGAGCTGAGGTGGGGTCGAGAATTTTTTCAAAGAAAAAATATCGTGACAGGACATCTTAGCATTAGACAATAAACTCAGTGTAGAGAAATATTGAGTAATCTGTCACAATTTACAGCTAGGTCGTTATATTTCGGGATCGTCTAATGGTAGGACACTGGGTTCTGGTCCCAGCAATCTAGGTTCAAATCCTAGTCCCGAAGCCATCCTTCGTCACTATACTTTAAATGCATAGTTATGAAGGATTGTTTCGTTCTATGGATTTGAACTGACAGACTAAAACAGTCGAAGTTGTCTAAAATATCAGGATTATTACTAGTTATTATAAAGACAATCAGTTAATTCAACTGCTTTATAACTTTAGTAGGCAAATTCTTGGCAAGGACTAATGAGCCGATTGCCGCGACAAAGACAAAGAACATCCCCTCTTTTAGGGCTTGTATCTGGCTATCCTGATAAAGTCCGGTAAGAGTGTTGGCAGTTTGTTGACTTCCACCATTTTCGATAACGTACTGGCTAGCCTGTTCTGAAGACACTACCTGAACTCCACTTTCGGCCTTAGCAGTAATTTGAGTCTTTTGATCTGAAGATAAGTCTGATGTTGAGTTAACAGCCGATATAAAACCCGATGTAAGCGTTAGCATAAAGATTGACCCTACAAGTGCTGTGCCGAAAGACGTACCAAGGTTTTGATATGTACCCTGCAATCCCCCAACCTGGACTGTATCTTCGCTGGATACGGCAGACATATTGACATTCCCGAGCTGTGAAGCCAGCAAGCCAAAGCCCGCACCAACAATAAACATACCTAGCCAGAAAAGGCCGTTACTTAATTCTGGGTTGATTGAGTCTAAAAGCAACAGCGATCCAAAAGCCATCGCAATTTGTCCGCTCCTAACAATTAATCGTGGTGGTTTTGTCGCCGATAACTTTGAACCTACGGCTGAAAATATTACCAAGCCTATGGATAACGGAACAAGCTTAACGCCTGTTTGAAGCGCATCGTAACCGAGTACAGTCTGTAGATAGACCGGAATAACAAAGAATAAAGCCGCAATAACAAAATACTGCGACATAAACACACTTAGACCACTCTTTAATATCGGAAGTTTTAGAAGTGAAGTTTTAAGCAATGGATCTTTACCAGCATCTTCTAACATCCTCTGTCTAGACATAAACAACTTTAATATTATTAAGCCAATAACAATAAAATACGCAGTTAAAGAAATGCCAAACGGTGCTATTTCTTGACCGTTAATAACTGGCGAACTTATCGGGTTTATCCAACCCCAAGTTTTACTCTGTAGAACACCGAGTACCAAAATCCCCATCCCGGTAGCTGACATAAAAACGCTCGTTAAATCTAAATGGCTCTTTTCCTCAAGTTTTTCGTCTTTTATCTTGTTTGATAACAATAGTACGCCCGTCATAATCACAGCTTCGGACGCAAACACATATCTCCATGATAAATAGGTAGTGAAAAACCCGCCAATAATCGGACCAACGGCTGCGGCAAGACCTGTTACAGCGCCAAGAATCGAGAAAGCTGCGACTCGTTCTTTACCTTTATAATTAACCGCCGCCAAAGCCGCAATCGCCGGGATGACCAGCACTGCTCCTAATCCTTCGACAAACGACCAACCGAACAACAAAACTGCCAAAGATGGACTTAATGCCGTAATCAAAGATCCAATCCCATAAACAAATGAACCGATTTTAAAAGCCGTATGCCTACCCCAAATACTACCTAGCTTTCCACCCGTTAACATTAAAGAAGCCATTGTTAGTGCATATAGAGTAATTGCTGCCTGCATACCAGATATGGTAGTCCCAAGATCAGCTGCAACCGTCGAAATCGAAACATTCATAACCGTACTATCCAAAATCATCACAAATTGAGATATCGCGAGTATGGCAATTACCGTCTTTTTTTTCATCTTAAGGATATTATAACCATACTATTTAGTAAGATGCCAACACCAAACATTCCTTATTGATATTTTTTTCTAAAATTTGATAAAAAGTTTACAATAAAAGTTGTGCAGTCTGACTCTCTTGTGACTCCTTTGATAATTTTCCTCGGATTATCTTATTTTTCGTCTGTTATTATGAAGCTATGTTTATTGTATCTCAACAACAATTTGAAGATCTGGTAGCAAGCGCCATGGACGATTTACCTAAACGGTATCAAAAAAATTTAAATAATGTAGTGGTAGTAGTCGAAGACCTGCCTACTAAAGAACAAATGCAAAAACAGAAACTCGGACCTCACCAAACCCTGCTTGGTCTATACGAAGGAATCCCTCTAACATCCAGAGGCAATAACTACAGTCTAGTTTTACCAGACAAAATTACACTTTTTAAAAAACCAATTGAGAAAATGTCAACAAATATTGAAGATCTTGCCCGACAAATCCACCACACTTTATGGCATGAAATAGCCCACTACTACGGTTTGAACCACGACGATATCAGCAAAAAAGAATAGCAGATTTCAAGCATAAGCATTTATACATAAGCTGGATAATTTGACAATTTAATTATTTGCAACGTATAGTTTTAAGATATTAAATAAGGAGGTGTTCTATGGCAGTAAACAATAAACAAGCTTCTGGCTGGACAGGCTGGATTGTATTTGCAGGATTCATGATGATACTCATGGGTATCGTGCAAGGAATTGCTGGTTTCACAGCACTACTTAACAGTGACTACTTAGTGGTCACAGAACAAAGTTTAATTGCATTTAACTTTACAACTTGGGGCTGGATACATCTACTAATTGGTGTTTTGGTATTTGCTGCAGGTTTTGCGGTCATGAATGGAGCAGTATGGGCTAGAGTAATTGGCGTCATTATTGCTATTCTAAGTTTCGCAGCAAACTTGTCTTATGCTAATACTTACCCTGTGTGGTCAATCATTGTTATGATTATCAACGTTTTGATTATTTATGCATTGACAGTCAAAGGTGACGAAGTCCGCACATAATTTTTTCTGTAGCTCTTCAAAAAAAGCACATTATAAATCAGCAATTAATGTGCTTTTTTTACTACCGATTTTTAATTAAAATTGAGTTGTAGTGCTATAATAAAAACGAAAGTAAAGGAGGTATATGAGAGGACCAATTGATTATATTATCGTCGGATTTGAAGGAAATAATTTCAAGGGCGAAATCTTAAAAGAGTTAGAGAAAGCAGTTAACGACGGCACAATCGCAGTGCTTGATTTAGCAATAATTGTTAAAGATAACGACGGCAATGTGACTTCCGTTGAACTTAATAATCTAGATAGTTTAGTGGCCCAGAAAGTCTCAGAAGCCAAATCAAGCTCTAAGGGGCTAATTACTGAAGATGATATCAATGAGACCGGCGAACTCTTAGAAAATAATACTTCAGCAGGACTGCTGATTATAGAACAACTCTGGGCCAAGGGTCTAAAGCAAGCGATTATAAATGCAAATGGCGTATTGGTTGCAGAGGGACGAATACATCCTGACGCCAGCGCCGAACTTAATCAAAAAGGAGGAGAATAAAATGCCGGGTTTATTACGAGGGATGGCGAGAGTAGCAGTAGTATCTGGTACCGCTACGGCCGTATCAAACAACGTTAGTCGACGCCAAGCTAGACGCTATGCCGAACAAGATGCTGAGCAATACCAACAACAATCAGTAGAGCAACCTCAAGCACAAGCCTCAACAGAGGATGATCAAATTGCACAGCTCGAAAAACTAGGGCAGTTACATGAGAGTGGCGTTTTAACAGACGAAGAATTTTCAGCCAAGAAAAAACAAATACTCGGGCTTTAAAATCAATACAGAGTATTTGATAATCTCTCGTAAATATATTAGTATTAGTACTAAAATATTATGGGATTACTTAAGGTAACAAAACCTCAAAAACAAGCTTTAGCAGTAGCTACAATATTCGCTGTTGTTATAGGCGTTCTCTTTTTAAAAGACTATTTATTGCTTATTGCGGTTGCGGCAATAATTGCTTATTTATTTAACCCTGTTTATGAGTGGCTGTTAAAACGCGTCAAAACCAAAGGCCGAGCAGCTACCTTAACCTTTTTAGCAACCTTACTGGCAGTAATAATCCCGCTAATAATTGTCGCATCAATCACAGTACTGCAAATAAACAGTCTGTTAAGCGATATATCGACGTCTAATTATTCAGCAGACGTGGGAAAATTTATTACAGATCTGATTGATAGTATTAATCAATTTCTTGCAAATTTTGGGATTAATTACCAAATTACTATAGAGCAATTAACAAAGACGCTAGAATCGGCAATAGAACAATTCGGGACCGAAGTAGCCTCAAGTATAGTTGCTTCAGTTTCGAGCATTTTTTCTATGATAACTGTTGGAATAATTTACATATACGTCTTCTTTGCGCTACTTGTTAATAAAGAAAAAATTACTAAATCGCTAGGAAAACTAAACCCGCTTGGTAGTGAAATTAGCGAACTTTACTTCGAGCGAATGGGCGCCATGACAAAAGCTACAGTAAGAGGTCAATTCATCATCGCGCTATGTCAAGGACTTGAGAGTGCCACAATATTAGCTGTCGCAGGTCTTGATAATCTATTCTTCTTCTTTGCACTTCTTCTTACTGTTATGTCAATTATCCCATTAGGAGCAGGTATAATTACTATTCCAATTGGTATATTTATGATTTTGACGGGTAATGTCACTGGCGGTATCCTGGTTATCGCAAACCATCTATTAATTGTAACTAATATCGATAATATTCTAAGGCCACAATTAGTCCCTAAAGAAGCTAGACTAGATTCTGCACTAATGATGTTGTCGGTTTTTTCTGGATTAGCATTATTTGGTTTCGCTGGGATAGTTCTCGGCCCCGTGCTTATGATCGTTATTGTTACTACGCTACAAATGTTCATGGAAGTTTTTCGTAACACTGAATCAATTGATCATACAAAAAGCTCCGGTTCTACTAAGCCTATTCGCAAATTCTTCAAAAGATTAGCTAGATCAAGCTAACAACTTTTTTGGTTCTAGGTAAAATAACACTTCCTTTATATAAATCTTTAGATAGCTTACCAAAAACTCTGCTATCAGTACTTAAGTCTTTATTATCGCCAACAACAAAAAAATATCCATTATCAATAGATTCTATTCGCTTAATTTTTTCTAAATCATTATGCCTAAATACGATAACGTCACCAATTTTTGGTTTTAGTGCACTACAGACTAACACTAGTTCTCCAGCGCGTAATGTTGGCGACATGCTGTCGCCCGACACTCGACGAATAAACAATGGTTTAGCTAGACTTTTTAGTCTCATGAAAGATTTTTGCTATCTCATCAATCATATTAAGTAGTTTTTGGCCCTCTTTTGGATCTGTTGTTTTTTTACACTGACCTGCCTGCTTTGTAGCTTGCCAAAATTTATCATGAAGATCTGGATATTTTTCTAAATGTTCGGGCTTAAAATAATCTGTCCATAAAACCCATAAATGATGTTTAACGAGCTCTAATCGTTGTTCTTTGATTAATATTGCCCGGATTTTGTCTTCATCATGTAAATCAGAAGTATATTTGTCCATAATAGCTTTTACAGATTCGGCTTCAATTCTAGCTTGTGCCGGGTCATATACCCCGCACGGCAGATCGCAATGTGCATATACTTTTTTTATAAAACTCATATTTTTTATCTCCTGTTTATCTTTCTAGTATATCAAGCTCTGAGGATTCCGTGCAGAGATCTAGCCTCGCCTCTAGAAAGTGGATTAAGTATTCCAGCAATATGAGGCGGCTGATTAGTTAATCCAGAGATTGGAATTTCGAGAACTTTAGCAGACCTAATAGCGACAGCTCCCGCAAATCTATAGGGTGGGATAAACGATCTTGATTCTGATGATAAATATCTACTTTGCCATATATCGTCTACTTGACTACCCACAAAACTTGGTGATTTGAATTTTCGACGCGCTCTACAATATGAATACTGACCATACGCTAATGAATAATCAGTAGCTAGTTGGATTGCAACTTCATCATCAAATCCAAGACCATCAACCAGAGCTTGGGGAAAACTTCCAGGCACAGACACAATCAATCCCCGATTTGAATCTCTTACATAACTTAGTACATCATTTTCTGGCGAATTAAACCTAATCCGAGTGTCAATACCGTCTGTGCTTAAATGATAATCAGCAAATTTACAAATTCTACCTATGCTTTCGGCTACCCGCTCAAAAGCAGCTGGGTTTTTTAACTCAGTATCAAATTCCTCGATACTAATTCTAGAATTACCAAAAGAAACAACATCTCCCATATGCCTATTATACAATTAACGACTGTTTTTGTCACGCCACTTTTCTATTTCAGCGTGGTTACCACTTAATAAGACTTTTGGTACTTTGTCGCCTTTAAAATCTTCTGGTCTAGTGTAATGTGGATGCTCGACTGTTTTATCATTCGTCTGAAATGATTCAAGCTCAGCGCTGGTCTCGCCACCCAGTACTCCAGGCAATAAACGAACAACACTGTCGATGATAGTCATAGCCGGTAATTCCCCGCCAGTTAGAACGTAATCTCCAACTCTAATTTGCTCATCTACATATTTGATTATTCGCTCATCGTAACCCTCGTACCTAGCGCATACAAATATCAAGTCTTTGTTTTGTTTTGCATACGACTTCGCATTTGATTGTTTAAATATTACCCCTCTTGGAGTCGGCAATATTACCAAAGCATTAGGTGATTTCTTTTTTGCATGTTCTATAGCCGAGACAATAGGCTCTGGCTTTAATACCATACCATCTCCACCACCGTAAGGTATATCGTCGACCTGTTTACGAGGACCAAGTCCAAAATCTCGTAACGATACTTGCACAAATTCGACAGCGCCAACATCTTGAGCTTTACGCATCATGCTAGCATTAAGCACGCCATCAAACATCTCCGGAAAAATGCTAATTATTGTAATTTTCATCTACTCCGACCTAAATATCGAGGTCGTCGAGGTCTTGTAGTTCTCGGCGAGTTTTTTCATAGCTAGACTCAGCTACTTTTTCTTCTGGTGCTTCTGGCTCAACCTCTTTGGTCTCTGATACTGATTCAGCTTCAGATAGATCATCCTTTTTTTCATCTATATGTCCAGTTTCTGGTTTTTCCTTGCTATTTTTATCTTCAGATTTTTTCTCTGACAATTCCTCTTTTTTATCTTCGCTATAATCTTGTTCTTCACGTTTTGGACGTTCACCGCCAACATCAACAATTTTTAGGTTGTAACGTGCATCATTCTTTGTCCCTAAAGCACGTAGCAGTGTGCGTAGTGCCTGTGCTGCTGCTCCACGCTTACCAATAACTCTACCGAGATCTTCTGGATCTACCGTTAATTCTAGTAATACACCTTTTTCATCGATGGTTCGCTTAATGCTAACTGCATCAGGCTTACTAACTAGGCTCTTTACAACAAACTCTACAAATTGTTCATCTATGGTACTGCTCATCATTATCTCCTTTTTTCGGTATTTATTGACTGTATTTATGATTATATCAAACTAAGCTTTGGCTTCTTTGACTTTTTGATCTGGTTTTTTATCTTCTGACGTTTTATCTTCTGCAACTTCTGTAGTTTCTTCAGTCGGTTCACCTTTAGGTGCTTCTGGCTCGGCAGGAACTTCGACTTTATTTGCTTGCTTTTCTTCCTCGTTTTCTACTTTTGATTCCTCAGTTTTTGCACCGTCATCAACTTTATCTGCGGCTCCAGCTGGTGTATCTGATGAAGTATCTTCAGCAGAGTTTTCTGCTACTGGCTGTTCGGCTGGCTTCTCATCTTTTACTTCCTCATTCGCTGGCTGATTTTTACGTAGTTTTTCAATATTTTTAACAGATCGTTTTTTATTAGAATCTAGCTTAACCCAAGAAGGCAATTTTACTTTTTCTGCTTTAAATAATCTGGCAACTTTATCTGACGGTTGAGCACCGTTTTTCATAAATTTTTCGGCTTGTTCTTTGTCAACTACAACCTCTTTAGTGTGGGGATTGTAATGTCCGATTCTAGCAACCACACGACCGCTTTTTGGTGATTTTTGGGCTTCCTGGACAATAACTCGGTAATGGGCTAATCCTTTTCGGCCTGTTCTTTGCAATCTAATAGCTAACATTTTAGGATGATCCAACTCTCTTTCTAGCAGTAACTTAATATATTTATCTAGTCCAAGCTATTCTACAGATAATCACCCCTGATGTCAATAAATAGTTATTGTTGTTTCTATGAAGAGTATTTTTTTAAAGCTTCTTGGGCTGCGTTTTGTTGACCAATCTGTTTGCTTGGTCCTTTGCCTTTTCCGACTAGTTTGTTATTAACGTAAACCCCGACAGTGAATGTTTTATCATGATCTGGGCCGACTTCACTTATTACTCTATACACCGGCGTCTGATTATCTATACTCTGGGCTTGCTCTTGGAAGTGTGATTTTGGATCCATCCATGAGCCCGTTTCTAATATTTCATCGAATGTAGTTATCAAACTATTTGAGATAAACTGCTTAGCGCTATCATAGCCCTGATCAATATAAATCGCCCCGATTACTGCCTCGTATGCGTTAGCTAGTATTTGGGCTCGGGCTCGCTCTGTTCCCATTTTTTCGCCCTTACTTAGACGAAGTAGTGGCTCAAAATCAAGTTTATGTGCAGCTTTGCTAATACTTTCTGTTCTAACTAGAGCGCTACGCCAATTAGTCAAAATGCCTTCGGCTTCTTCATGGTTAGTGTATAGGTATTCTGTCACTACTAACTCTAGTACTGCGTCACCCAAGAACTCTAATCTCTCATTATGAATTTTTACACTTTTTCGATGTTCGTTGACGTATGACCTATGTGTAAAAGCCGTAATTAACAGATCGATATTGTTAAATGCGATGTTATTTTTCTTCGCAAAATCGACATATGGTTGTTTTTGCATAACTTCCTTTTAGGCTTTTGCTTCCCTAATCTGTTTAAGACTGACTAAGATTAGCTTGCCAATATCTTCATACTCAATCTTATCAAGCGCTTCGTTAGTGCCAAACCACTGTATACCATTCATCCATTCTTCCGGAGTAATATCGTCCGTATCGCCCTGGGCTTCAACTAAAAATATATCAGTCGTCATTAGCACCAAACTTTGCTTACGACGATATTGGAAGTTAATTTTACCCAGCCAATTCAGTACTTTAACCTTTTTAAGCCCAGTTTCTTCCTTGATTTCGCGCTCGGCTGTTTCTTTAGCACTTTCACCTTCTTCAATGTGTCCTTTAGGGATCGTCCAGCGATCTTTTGCGTCTTGGATAAGCAAAATCTCTGGTTTTTTTGACTTTGGGTTATGACGATATACGACACCACCAGCAGTAGGCTCTTTTAATACCTCTTTTATCGCTGGTTGACGGTGTACAAACCGTTTAAACCCTTGTATTGGCTTTGGTCTATTCATCCTTACTCGATTCTTTCTTAATCTTATCTGTGGTTTCTTTTGCTACGTCATTAAGCTCTGCGTCACCATGTTCGCGGTATAGCGATCCAAGTACGCCGTTAATAAACTTTGAGGAATTATCTCCGCCAAAAGCTTTTGCCAGCTCTACTGACTCGTTAATAGCGACTTTTGCTGGGATTTTATCCTGATTAAACAGCAGCTCGTAGGCACCGATTCGTAGAATAAGCCTGTCCATTCGCGCAATATGCTCTATAGGCCATTCTGGCGCAAGTGGTTGCAACACTTCGTCTAACTTCGACTGTTCTTTTACGATACCCTTAACCGTTTTTTTAACAAACTCTGTGTCTTTGAGCGCTTTTTTATATCTTTTGATATTACGCTCTATCACCTCATCTAGGTTGAGTTTTTTGTCGTCACAGCCGAGCCTAAACTCTTGTTCAAAGAGGCTTTGCAAGATGACAATTCTTCCTAGGTGGCGATTAGCACTCATAATATTGTTAAATTCCGTTCTATTCGTAACTATCTACAATTATAGCGTAAAAAACGACTATTTTGCATTAGATTCTGCTTTTTTAGCAGATTCTCTCTTTGTAGTGTAAACCTTTACCGGAGACTTAGCATTAACCTTGCGAGCTAATTTCAATGTCAAATGACTACGTCTAGTACCTGTTCGTCTTGGGCTAGTTCGTTTTTTTGGTTTTCCCATTGAATCTCCTTAATATTTTGCGCTTGAATTAACTCTAGCACAAAACTACCTCTGTCGCAAGATTTTATACTACAAAGTTGATTAATCTATTTTTTACAAAAATTATCTTTTTTGGTTCACTGACTAAGTATTTTTGGATTTTTTCATCCTTTTTAGCAACCTCAACAGCCGTTGTTTCATCAGAATCGGCTGGTACAGAGATATTAGCCCGCAACTTACCATTGACTTGCACAACGATATTAACATTATCGTCAACCAAATATTTATCATCCCAACTAGGCCAATTGTCGATATGAACACTAGTCTTGTTACCTAATTGTTGCCACAATTCGGCAGTTATATGTGGCGCAAAAGGTGCAGTGCAAGCCACACAGTTACTGATTGCCGTTGCCCATGTTTTATCTTGTACTAGATTATCAACTTTCATTTTGTATAGCTCATTTATCGTTCCCATGGCTGTAGCTATTGCGGTGTTGTAGCGATTTTCTTCAATATCCTCAGTCATTTTTTTAACCATTTTGTTGGTCAGCCGAAGAATCTGCAATTTTGCGACATCATTAACTTCCTTTTCTGGGCTAGCTAAATACTCTTGGACCAAATTCCATAATCTTGATAAAAATCGATGGGTTGCTGGCACGCCTCTTGGATCCCATTTTGCCCACAGTTCTAGTGGTGCAGCAAACATCAAATAGGTGCGAAGCGCGTCGGCACCATAACCCTGATTGATTATCTCGAGAGGATCTACGCCATTACCTTTACTCTTGCTAAACATCTGCCCGTCCGATGCAGTCACCTTACCGTTAAATAAAAACTTCTTGAATGGCTCTGGATTATTGACCAGTCCCTTCTTGTGCAAAAACCTTGTAACAAATCGAGCGTATAACAAATGTGCGGTTGCATGATCAGCGCCGTTATAAAAATCTATCGGCATCCATTTATTTACAATGTTGGTTTCAAATATTTTGTTTCTATTATTAGGGTCAAAATAACGAAGCATATACCAACTACTATCAATGTAAGTATCGAGTGTGTCAGTTTCTCTCTCGCCTGGGCCACCGCACTGCGGACAATCAACTTTCAACCAATCCGACGCTCTAGCCAAAGCACTTCGGCCATCACCGCTGGGCTGAAAATCTTTGAGCTCTGGCAGTACGACTGGCAAATCTTCATCAGGCACAAGTACTGGCCCACATTTTTCGCAATTTATTATTGGTATTGGCGCGCCCCAGTAACGCTGTCGACTAACACTCCAATCCCGCATACGATAGTTAGTAACTGACTCTGCTTGGCCCTTTTTCTCAAGATTAGTTATGACTTTTTCCCTGGCCTCCGCCGACGCTACGCCATTGTAATCTCCCGAATTAATCATACGACCTTCAAACACAAGAGGC
Source organism: uncultured Candidatus Saccharibacteria bacterium (assembly GCA_964584895.1). Taxonomy (GTDB): domain Bacteria; phylum Patescibacteriota; class Saccharimonadia; order Saccharimonadales; family JAGQNJ01; genus DAISWO01. Next base: position 29,756 of record CAZPAW010000002.1, on the reverse strand, counting down.
ATCGTCTTGCTAGACCCTATATCAAACACTTCTTGCATTCCACCTGTGCTCTTATCGGCCCGGTACTCTTCCTCTGTAACCCATTTCAGCTCCTGTTTATCTATATCTATCGCCTTATCAAGGTCTTGCTCTAAAGATCCAAGCTTTACATAAACAGTCTTAACGCGCGCCAGCCGGTTCTCATCTTTATGAGATGCAAAGAATTGTGAAAAGAATTCTGCTTCTTTAGCTTCACAAATAACGACGTCTGTGTAGCCTGTTTCTTCGATCAGTTCGCGCTTAGCCGCGTCAGTAATTGACTCACTATCATCAATACCGCCCATGACTGGAGACCAATTAGCACCATTAACTGGATGACAAATAAGAAACTTTTTTTCAGAAGGATGCTCAACAACCAGACAGACAACGGTACGAGCAACAGTTTTCTTATCAGGATGTGGCGGGTTTGATGTGTCAATTAATTGTGGCACGATTACTTGTCTAATCGGTAAATCATACTGTTGCGCGAACTCATAATCTCGTTCGTCGTGAGCCGGCACAGCCATAATGGCGCCCGTTCCATAGCCAAGTAATACATAATCGGCAATCCAAATCGGAATCTTCTCGTCATTAATTGGATTTATCGCATAGGCGCCGCTGAACACGCCTGACTTTTCCTTACTAGCTTGACGCTCAACCTCAGTTTTTTTAGCGGATGCTTTTACATATGCATCAACAGCTGGCTTTTGCTCTTTCGTCGTCACTTGGGCAACAATATCGTGTTCGGGAGCAACCACCAAAAAGGTAGCCCCATACATAGTATCGGGCCGAGTGGTAAATACTGTTAAATCTATTTTTTTACCATCGATCTTAAACTTAACTTCGGCGCCGGCACTTTTACCTATCCAGTTTTTTTGAGCCAACTTGACGCTTTCGGTCCAATCAAGATCATCCGTTGCCTCCAATAGTTCGTCGGCATAATCAGTGATCTTGAAAAACCACTGTTTGACTTCTTTTTTTTCTACAATTGGATCGTCGACAGAATCATGTCGCCAACACTTATCATCAATAACTTGCTCGTTAGCTAACACCGTTTGACATTTTTCACACCACCACTGCATACGAGAGTCTTGATATGCTAATCCATCTCTATACATTTCGCTAAAAATCCACTGCGACCATTTGTAATAAAGCGGATCGTGAGTAGCAATCTCTTTACTCCAGTCATTGCTCCAGCCCATGGCCTTGTACTGTTTGTGATAATTAGGAATTATTGTCGCCATAGATGCTTGGGGCGAAACACCAACTTTTATAGCATAATTCTCCGCAGGCAGACCAAAGCTGTCCCAACCCACAGGATGGTAACTCTCATAACCTTGCTGGCGCTTAAATCTGGCCATAACGTCAGGAATTGTGTAATTCATAGCATGTCCAATATGAATACCGGCTCCACTAGGGTAATTAAACATACTCATAGCAATATACTTAGGTTTTTTGCTATTTAAATCGGCCTTGTATGTGCCGTCAGCTTCCCACTTTTTTTGCCATTTTGGCTCTAATTCTTTTGGGTTATATCGTCTCATATAGAGGTCATTATAACCAATATTTACTCAAGAGTTAAACTAAAGTCAGCCAGTGCTTAAACTCAGGGATGTTTCCGCGTTGTAAACTATCAAGATAATTCATAAATTCGACTGTAGTTTTTCCGGGTTTTCCGCTTCCAATCTTTCTTTTATCAACAGAGATTATGGGGGTAATCTGGGCCGAGCTACCACTGTAGAATACTTCATCTGCAATATTCAGCTCTGTCCGATTTACCGACCTTGACTCAATATCTATCTTGAAATGTTTTGCTAATCTAATAATTGTCTCTCTAGTGATCCCTTCAAGTAAGTCGCTAGATGTATGAGGTGTGATTAACAATCCATTACGAATAATAAATATGTTAGCCACGGTACCTTCACTAACGTTACCATTGACATCCAGGGCAATCGCGTCATCGTAACCGTTCTGAAGCGCCTCGTTCTTCATGAGTGATGCATTGACGTAATTACCGTTAACCTTTGCTCTAGCAGGGATCGCATTATCGGCCGCCCTTACCCAACTCGATACACAGACATTAGCGCCAGTTTTTGGCAAAATTTCACCCATTGGATAAATATAGGCTGACCAACTATTTTTTAGACCGTTAATTTTTGTACCAGCGACTAGTTCATCTATAAAAATCGTCACTCTGACTAAAACATCTTGTTGTACGCTATTTTTTTTCAACAAATCAGTCATGGTTTTTTCAAACTTTTCATAACTACATATTGATTCAAAATCATAAAAATCCATGATTTTAGCCGAGTTAACAAGTCGCTTATAATGATCTCTTAGTCTAAAAATATATAACTTTCCTTCATGCTCGTTCCAGTTAGCTCCAAAAACTGTATAGATAGACAGACCATATAGTACTGGTGAGCTAGCAATGCTGACATTGGCTTTATCAAAATCTACAAATTTATCCCGAAAATATACTTGACTTGTTTCTAGCTTAAACTCGCTCATTATTAAAACTGCTTTAAAAAACTCGTGTCAAAACCGGTAGAGAGTTTTTGTTTTTCTTGCCACCTTGCTTCAGCCAGTTTTACTAGATTATCTACTAGCTCTACATTAGAAACTCCAGCTTTATTCCAGTTATGAGCGTACAAACTACCAGGCAATGGATTGATCTCATTGAAGTAGACTTTATTTGCCTTACTATCAATCAGCATATCGATTCTGGCGATTCCGCTACATCCAATGACCTGATATACATCAAGAGCTAGACTAACGGCCTTGTCATAAAGCTCTTTTGATACGTCAGCCGGTATTTTGCTGTAGCCTTGAGCGCCTTGTTTACCCCCTCCGCCAACTGGCTGATTTTTACCGCCTTTTTTCCCGTTACCAAGATATTTTTTCTCAAAATCAAAAAAATCTTTAGAATCAATTAAAGGCTGTTCTAGTAACGCAGGGGTTGGATTGTCGTTTCCCATGATAGGCAATGTTACTTCAACTAGATTATTTACCGCCTCTTCAACCAGTGCTCGGTCATCATAATGCAAAGCAACCTCGATAGCGTTAGCCAAATCTTCTGGTTTATCAACTTTTGTGATTCCAATACTTGATCCTAAATGGGCTGGCTTCACAAATAGCGGATACTTTAAGTGCTCATTAACTTTTTTAATAAATTTGTCGGTATTTTGCTCGTATTGATATTTCCTAAAATGCACAAACTTTGGTGTGTCGATCCTTGCAGCCGAAACAATCGCCTTTGATAGCACTTTGTCCATCGACAAAACACTCGAGGGCATATCGCAACCAACGTAAGCTACATTAGCCATCTCTAGTAGCCCCATTAATTCACCGTCTTCTCCATGTGTTCCGTGCATGGCCGTAAAGACTACATCTACGTTAATTACTTCACTACGTCCAAGTTTTTTGCCATTCTTTACTAGCTTTAGCCCATTATCAAAAAGTAATTTTAACTTCGGCAATTTTCTTAGAAGATTTTCTACATCACCAGATTGATAAGTCGCAATGTCTGCAAATCTATCGTCAGCGTACCAAGATCCATCTTTGGTGATATATACCGGCACAACATTGTAGTTTTTTGTCAGCTTTAACGGCTTTATGATGCTGACTATTGCTGTGATAATCGAAACATCATGTTCGGTAGATTTACCTCCAAATAATACTGCTACTGTTTTCATACTATTATTCTACCATTTCTCAATAACTTGTATTATTAACTGTAATTGTCGGTCCAGTCGTTTTGCATCAATACTACATCGCCTGCCGCCAAAATATGTTCTAGATTAGTATAATAATCCAATGGGTAGTGTTCTATCTGGACATCGCCTTTATAGCTACCAACGTCAAGACCGTTTTGAATAAACCTAGTCGCCGAATTATACATCAGCACTACTTTGTCAGGTTTTGCCGCCGCGATAGCTTGACCTAGCTCTAGATGTACGCGCTCGTTCTCTTCACCTTGATCAACAAGCCCCGGAGTAACATAAATCTTGCGCTTGCCCGGTAATTGCTCTAGTAGCTTTAGACCGGCCTTCATGCCCTCGATATTGCCATTATAGGTATCGTCAATCACCCACGCACCAGCGATTTGCCTTGGCTGCATACGGTGTTCGTAGGCTTCTGTTTTACCTACACCTTTTTCTATCTGTTCTTTGGATAGGCCAAGCTTATGGGCAAGTCCTGCCACGCACGCCAAAGGTCCTACTTGATGTCGCCCCATCAGGCCACTATGAATAACTATTTTTTCATCTCCCTTTTTCATTTCAAAACTAGTACCGCTAAAATCAATCTTTATATTTGAGATTTCCCAACCTAAAGCATTTTTAGAGTTGTACGTTACAAACTCTGACTTCATAAATTCATTAACAGATTCGGATTCGGTATTTACAAATATTTGATCTGGACCGACGTAATCTGCTAATGAGAAAATATCAGCTCCAGCGGCGGCTAGTGTCTCATAACTGTTAAGGTGAGCCGGCGCCAGTCCAGTTATTACGCCAATATCCGGGTGAGTTATCTTTGCAAACGCCGCAACATCACCAGGCTCTTCCTCGCCAAATTCTATAATCAGCACTTCTTCGTCGCCCTTTAATTTATTGGCAAAGCGAGCATGAGATATTGCAACATTTTTATTCTCTGGTGTGGCGGCGACTTTTTTGCCCTCAGATAAAACAGTCTTTAGTAGCTCTTTCATGCTTGTTTTACCATAACTACCAGCTACGGCAATTTTATGAGCTTTACTGCTAGCAAAAATCTTTTCAGAACGCCTGATCTGCTTTCGGTAACGAGGGTTGATAATAAACCAACGTCCCAGTTGTAGTGGAACGACTAGTAAATACGCCCATACAAACGGATACGTTAATATTATTATTAAACCAAGCATTGCTATTACATAATTAACACTGCTTATACCAAAGCCTGTGATCAATAGCCCTATAACAATTTGTACAACAATTCCAACTCTAACCGCTAACAACAACAATCTAGCGACTTTTGTTTTATCGAGTACACGGCGGTACATCACTTGCCTAAAATTAGTAACTCGATTTAGCCATGCAAGATATTCAGGCGCTTTATATTCTGTCGACTGAAGCATATAGACAATTGCTACAGGATATTTAAGACTATAGCGACTTAAAAACTTTTTCATTCAATAAATCCTTCTATTAAATCAGCAACTTCATCCGGTTTCTCGTGATGCAAGAAATGAGATGCTCCTTCAACTATGTGAAGTTCAGAGCCGGATATCAATTTTTGAAAAATATTGCCAAATTCAGGAGGAGTAGCCTTATCTTGGTCGCCGTAAATGATTAATGTTGGTATATTGATTTTTCTGGCATCAGATTGGATATCTTCGGATACTGTCTTTTTAAACGTTTCTTTTAGCTCTGGCGTAACCAACATATCCGATCCGATAGTGCCATAAAGCTTTTTTTGTAGTTTTTGCTTTGATGATTTCGGTAGCCAAAAGGTAGCGACTTTACCTGTTTTTGCGACTACTTTATAACCAAGCTTTCTTACCTTATTACGATCCCTTATACCTGCTGAGGATATTAATATTAGTTTACTAGGAGTGACATATTTATCACCAACTAATTTAATCCCAAGTGCTCCACCGTTAGAATGACCGATTATAACATCTATATTTTGCATATTAATTTTAGCTAAAAAATTAACAATATAACTACAATAGTCGGAAAGACCCCAAACACCGTCTGGAGCTTGCGTTTGCCCGAATCCTGGCAGATCGAGGCTAATAATTCTATGGCCTAAACATAATTTATTCTCAAGTTTTTCAAAAGTTTTATGACTGTCCGCCCATCCATGTAAAAACAAAATACTAGAACCAGTTTTTCCTGTTGATTGATATGTGGTCAATAAACCATCTACTACTATTTGCATACAGATTAAGTATAGACTGTAGTTGATCCCAAATCTATGTACCTATTGGCGCTGTTAAAACTGGTGACGCGGTAGGATTGCTTGATCCAGTGCCAAGCAAACCACTGAATATTTCTTCAAAGCTTTTAGCGTCCTCAGGAACTTCAACCGTTACTGGTTGATTTACATCAGTGATCGCTATTCGAAGCTCCATGTTTACATCATCTTCTGAACCTGATAGTTTAATTTGATTGACAGATTTTGATGTTTTATTTATCCACACTTCAATATTCAACTTAGATGTGTCCATATCTTTAGCTGACTCGATATCGGATTGTTCTACTTTAAGCTTGCCTATATTGGCGTCTTTTAGTTCAGTTAAAAATGCTACATAATTTTCTTTATTTATTGCTATTTTGTAGTGATAGCTAGGCTCGCCGTTGACTTCCTCTTCAGGTAATACTTCTGTTATCTCTAAGACTGGATTATTCTTATATATCTCGGCTACTTTATCACTTTCTTCTTTTGTTAGATTTAGAATATCAAGATTGCCGGTCAACCCACCAGTCAACTGGTCTGAAGTTGAGTCTGTTTTTACCCACTGATCATCAAGTTTTTCTAAAATCGGTGCAAATAAACTTATAGTCTGTCGCGAGTCCGCATCATCCAAGTTTAAACTCTTGAGGATTTTATCAAGGTCCTTCACGCCGTTTAATTTAAAATAAAGGTCGCTCTCTCCGATTACTCGAAATTCTGCAGTTAAGCTAACGCCATCAAAATCAGTAGAAATAGTAGCTTGAGAGTCTCCATTCTCAGCCATAGAAGCAGTCAAATCAATATCACCTAAACTAGGAGGCACACCCTTGCCTGATATTTTGAGAGTTCCATCAACCTTCGCACTCTTAACTTCAGAAGAATTAGTGCTGTTATACAGTGCTTGCAATAGCACATTCTCTGGTTTAGACGGCAAATAAACCATAAAGTACGCAGCAGCAGAACCAGCTAGTAAAGCAAGAAAGAACAAAACTAGCCCTATGATCAGAAGTGGCTTTTTACTGCTTTTTTTCAAATTAGGAGGTAACTGAGTGCCTGATATGTTTTCTACCCCAGGAACAGAGGTCGGGGGCGGAGTAACTGGTTTATTAGGATCATTATTAACTTGATTATCTGGCTGCATAATATTCTCCACTTCAAATTTTAATATTAATATTCATAAGCTTTATTATACATTTCACCTGTCACATTGCTATGATCTATTTGAATAATTTTTCAATTTGTACTTTTGAAATATTAACCGTCGGCAAGTTAACAAAAGATACCGCACCGTAAGAACTAAAAGTTTCTTCGCGACCAGTCTGTTTATCGATCGCCTTTAATAGTTGTCTTCCGTCTATACTCACAGTCATTAATAATTCTATCGGGGGATTGCTTGTATAAGCGTCGATGTTAATTTGCGATATATCAATATTACTTTTATTACTTAGGTCTCTCATCATATAAAGGTATTGACCGATGTTAACATCTACATCATATTCATATGCGCTCTTTCCATTATATTCAGTCTTTTTTACTGAACCAAAATCCACATCATAAACTTCATTTGCCTTAATTTTTTCTATAGCAGATTGTTTTGTATTATTATCTAAATTTAAAAAAGGCGGGGTACCGGCAACAAATCCTGGAACAAGCCCAACCGTTTCCGCAACCTGATCCTTCGACAATCTATCCTCAAACCATCTATTAATTATTGGATTATAATTTTTATCTTTATCGCCACCACTTATCTCGACATAACTACTAACCGTCTTGTTATTTTTAGTTATACTTTTTGTGACAACAACTGTTTTATTCTTTTTAACATTCTGCACTAACCTTGTTTTTGAAGCTACGCTAAACTCTGGTATATAGCTAATTTTAGTGTCTCTTTCAAACCCAAAACCAGCAGTTTCTTTTTGTGCAATTGATCTTGTGACCCCGTAGGTCGACAAGTTATTATCTATCATTCCAAAAAACACGTTGCTGGGATTTTTATATATATTCTCGTACCACATAAATCCAGCAAAAGCTAAAATCAAAAAACCTGACAAGAAAATTAATCTAACTAACTGGCTATCAAACGTAAGTTTTTCTGTTAATTTATTCATAAATACTATTCTATCAGGTTGAATTGATAAATGGATTTAGTAATGTAGAATATTATCAGCAATATGGGGTCGTCGTATAATGGCTAGTATGCATCCATGGCATGGATGAGATGGGAGTTCGATTCTCCCCGACTCCACCACAATTTAGATACCGCCTCCGTAATATCCATTACTAAATAGGCTTTCAATATTCTTACCTGTATCTAAAAAGTAAATATAGAACTTCGTCGAGCCACCCGGAATAATCTGAGCATAGGTGCTATTTGGTGATTTATTAAGATCATCTTTTGGATCTATCTGTACCGGCATTACTACTACCCCATTTTTATCTGCATAACCAAGCCCACCAGAATCTGCGCTCTGGACTGAATTTGTATTATTTTTTGCTTCAACCTGTACAACTCTAACCTTCGCTGATTTATAAATACTAACAGGAGACGTATTATTGATATTTGCTTTTTCGTCGTAAACATTCATATCTTTCACCTGTTGGGAAATAATCGTATAAGTCGGAACGAATTTAGATGGGTCTTCTTGCTTGTTATTAAGGTTATAGTAATCAACCCTAACCGCATACAAATCCCGCCTAATCGCCCTCAGATCATTTAAAATATATGCAAATAGACCGAAAACAACTATAACAAAATAAATCTTCAGATTACGTTTGCTAAAAACAAGCTTTAGTAAGTTTTTCATTTTAATCCTTAATAATTATTTGTATATAACTATGATTATATGCTTAAGCTAAACATTTACAATTAAAATCATATGCGCCCTTCCAGTGATGTTAAATTTTTTGATAGTTTTTAGTGTACAGGCTGTGCTTGATAAAGCACGATTACCACATATCATATAAAACGCTTGTGATATTTAGGCGTCAAATTATTATTAACAATTCTTTCTCTGTAATGGTTTTAGTTCCAAATTGTTTTGCTTTATTCAATTTGCTAGCGCCAACATTTTTGCCAACTACTAGATAATCAGTGTCTTTGCCAACACTCGATTGAAAAGTGCCACCTAACGCACGTATTTTCTCAGCAGCCATATCTCTACTTGTCGTTTTGAGTGTTCCAGTTATTGCAAACTTTTTACCAGCTAACTTGCCTTTTTTACGAGACACATAATGAGGTTTTACTCCTAGGGTCTCAAGCTTTTTTAATAAAGCTTCATTATCTGGGTCGGCAAACCATGCTACAACTGACTCTGCGACAATTTCACCGATATTTTCTACAGCCAATAACGTATCGATTTGTGCATCACGAAGTTTTTCTAGCGATCCAAATTCTTCACATAGATCAATGGCAGTTTGCTGACCAACGTGTCTTATGCCTAGGCCAAACAAAAAACGATCTAAGCTCGGATTTTTTGACTTCTCGACTGCCTCAACTAGATTTTTTGCAGACAGTTCTGCAAAGCGTTCTAGTTTTTCTATATCAAATTGCTTCAATTTATAGATATCGGCAATATCCTTAACCAGCCCCGCATCAACTAACGCATCAACATTTTTTTCGCCCAATGTATCAATATCCAGCGCTCCCTTGCTAGCATAATGTTGCACCGCGCGTTTTAAGATAATCGGGCCACTGAGACCTTTAGCACGGTAGACAACCTCACCTTGGGGACGTTCAAACTCTAATTCTGGGTATTGACGCGTTAATTCTGCTTCAAAATCAATCCGTTTAGCATCTTTAGGGCGTAACTTGGTAATCACTGACTCAACCTGTGGAATAATATCACCGGCTTTATAAATAACAACGGTGTCACCGATACGAACATCTTTTCTGGCGATTTCGTCAGCATTATGCAGGCTGGCGTGTCGAACCGTTGAGCCTGCCACTACCACCGGATCAAAAACTGCCACAGGTGTTGCTGCGCCTGTTCGTCCAATACTAATAACTATGTCTTTTACAACCGTTGTTGCTTGCTCGGCCGGATATTTATAGGCGACCGCGCCACGAGGATTTTTACCAACCACACCTAAATCATTATATAATTTGCGATCGTTAATCTTTATGACAATGCCATCTGTAATATAGGGCAACTTGTGACGCTCTGTATTCCACTTATCAATATAATTCATCACAGCATCAATTTGATCAAATACTTCCGCCTCATTACTACGGGTAATACCTAGGTCAGTCAAGGCTTCATATGCAAACATATTAGTAGTAATCTCATTATCGGCATCCCTTAGCAAATCATACCCAACAAATCTCAGCGGTCTATCTGCTACAAGATTTGGATCGAGTTGACGAATAGTGCCAGCACTAAGATTGCGAGGATTAGCAAAAATTGGCAAACCATTTGCCTCACGCTCGGCATTAAGTTTTTCAAAATCTTTTTTATACATTACAATCTCGCCACGGATTTCCGTCCTACCATTTAAAAACTTTTTATTTATTGCATTGTTTCTGAGAACGCTAGGTACATTTCTTATCGTTCGAACGTTCTGGGTAACGTCTTCACCAATTCTTGTGTCGCCTCTAGTAATAGCCTGTTTTAAATAGCCATCCTGATATACAAGTGCACAAGCCAAGCCATCTTTCTTGCTATCACAAAAAAACTCGTGTTTTTTACCTGGCAATAGTTTGTCTATTCGTTTTATCCAGGCCTCGACATCCTCGCGAGAGAAAACATCGTTCAGAGAAATCATCGGTCTAGAATGCTCGACCTTATCAAACTTATCTAAGGCTTTAGCATGTAATTTTATATTTGGGCTATCTTCTCTAGTATATTCAGGATATTTATTTTCTAAACTTTTTAATTCTTTAATCAAACCATCATAGACCGCATCAGGCACACTAGGTTTATCAAGCACATGGTATTGATAAGAATACTCTTGCAACTGTTTTACTAGACTATCGATTCGTTTTTTTGGGTCATTAACCCTCATAACAACTTCCTATACAGAGTATAAATATAAGTGTGAGCAACAGGTAAAATAAATAAGGTTAGCGAGAAGAATATTAGTTCGGCAAATCTTGGCAAAAATATAATTGCAGGCATTACAATCAGGCCAAAAAACAACAGGATCAGTATTGGCAGAGTAATGATCTTTCGCATTACCATCCATCTGCGGTACCTAACCAAATCCCTAGCAGAACGAAGCGACTTTAGTGGAGTCATTTTCGGTAAGGTTACGATATATAGTGCAAAAATAGACGAAGAAATCATATAAAGAGTAACAAGACATAGCAAAACGAGCATTATGAACCACAGCACTTTTTCTAGAGTTGCGACAGCAAGCCCATTATTAATTACGGTCGAGTAAAGACTACTGCCGATACTAAGTGGCAACAATTGTAAGCCAATAACTACCAAAACTAGTATAAATGGGATGATTGGACCCATACCTTCATATAAAGCCTGTTTAACGCTCGGTTTTTTCTTGATATCAGAGTAAATGTGTCTAATTCCATAAATGAGCGCTAAGCTAAAAATTAAAGCTAATATAATTTGATATGTACCAACGATACCTCCACTAGGGCCGCTGCTACCGATAAGTACCCCAAACAGTGCAATATTACTAGCAAAATTTCCGCCTTGACCTAAAATGGTTTCGTAAGTTTGTTTTAAGCTCACCACATCGACAGAAGCGCCTGCACTCCTGACAAAAATAAAAACAAAGATACAGTTAATTAACGTCATTAAGCCAAAGAACTTTTTGTTCTTTCGAATAATTGAAAAACTTGTTTTGAACAACGACCAACTAGACGGCAACTTCGGGTGAGGACTTTTTATGGTTTTTTGGAGTCGGAATGATTTATAGCCAGGTTGATGGAGTTTTCTTGCTGAAGTTTTTGATTTTTTTGTCGCCATTATTGCTTACCACCCATTTCGTTTAACCTTTTTATTCTCTCATCTATTGGCGGATGAGTACTAAACAAATTTGCTAATCCGCCTTTTCTAAGAGGATTAGCAAAAAATAAATGTGCCGTCGATTTATTTTGAGCCCTCATAACTGTACCGCCAGATTTTAGCTTTTCCAATGCACTAGCCAGCCCTTCTGGGTATCTAGTAGTTAGTGCGCCAGTTGCGTCGGCTAGATATTCTCGTTTTCTTGAAATTGATAATTGTATCAACATAGCCGCCAATGGCGCCAATACTGCAACAATTATGCCGATAAGAAAAAAGGCTTGATTGTCCTCGTCAGTATCGCGAAACCATACCGACCTAATCATTATGTCGGATATAATCGCAACAACGGCTACAAGAGCAAAAATAATCATCGATACTCTGATATCATAATTAGCTACATGTCCTAGCTCGTGAGCCATAACACCCTCTAGCTCCTGATCATCAAGCTTTTCAAGTAACCCCGAGGTAACAGCCACAGATGAATGACTTGGATCGCGTCCAGTAGCAAAAGCATTTAAGGCTTTATCGTCGATAATATAAACCTTAGGCATAGGCAATCCCTGAGTAATTGATAGATTCTCAACTATTCTAAATAGTCTAGGATTATCTTTTTTTGTAATCTCTTGCGCTTTATTTAAACCCAAAGCCATTTTTGAACTATTAAAATAACTAATTACCACATATATTAATGCCCCGATTAAAACATAGACAGACAGATATTGATTATCAAAAAACAATCCAAAAACCCAACCGAGCAACGAAACCAACACAATAAACATAACCATCATAAAAATAGTTTTTCGCTTATTGGCGGCAATTTCTGAATACATTGTGTTTTAAAATATTATTTTTCGTCAAAATTTACGTCAGTAGGTTTGTCGATTTTTTCTTTTTCAGACTGATCAACTTCAAAAAATTCACGAGACTTAAATCCTAAAATTCCACCAATCATATTTGTCGGAAAAACTTGTAATTTTGTGTTGTAGTCCCTAACTGAACCGTTGTAAAAACGACGTGAAGCTTGGATTTTATCTTCTGTGTCGGTTAGTTCATCCTGCAAACCTTGAAAGTTCTGGTTTGCTTTTAGATCAGGATAGGCCTCTGCAACAGCAAACAAACTCTTAAGCGCTTCCTGAAAACTACCCTCTGCTTTCGCTGTATCAGCTGGGCCTTGGGCCGACATAACATCGCTACGAGCTTTTGTTACTTGTTCAAAAACACCTTTTTCGTGTTTTGCGTAGCCTTTGACAGTCTTGACTAGATTAGGTATCAGATCTGCTCTACGCTTTAGCTGGACAGTTATATCGCTCCAGGCTTCATCAACCCTGATTTTTGATTTAATAAGACCGTTGTAGATCAATACTCCAACTATTAGTATTAGCGCTATTATTCCAAGAACAATGTACATTTATACCTCCAATATTAGTACTTACATTATAGCACTTACGCTCTTAATAATAATCAATGATTCTGGTGGGCAGGGCGGGACTTGAACCCGCACGTCTTTTGGACATTCGATTTTAAGTCGAACGCGTATACCAATTCCGCCACCTGCCCTTTTTATTGTTAATGGAGGTACCGACGAGAATCGAACTCGTGTCGAAGGTTTTGCAGACCTTTGCCTAACCACTCGGCCACGGTACCTTAATCGAAAACTTAACTATTTAATCTTAACCTTACAGTTATTATTCTACAAGGGAAATCTTGTCTGCAAAATAACTATATATTACAATATCGCATATGAAGGCATGTACCGTATGCAAGTTGGAGAAAACCAATAATGATTTTTACTTCCGAGATAAAGCAACTAATAGATTACACTCTCAGTGCAAACTTTGCTATTCAGAAAAACGTAGAAAACTTTGGAAAATATATTACTACAAACACGGTAGTAAATATCGAGATAATGCTAATCTTAGAAATAAGAGACTGAAAGATAAACTACGTCACCAAATGATGCGATACTTGTCCGATAAATCTTGTGTTATTTGTGGGGTATCTGATCCCCGCATTTTAGAGTTTGACCATATAGACCCAAAAAAGAAATCATTTAGTATATCAAGGGCAATAACAAATGTACTAAGCTGGGAAACAATATTAAAAGAAATCGATAAATGTCAGGTGCTTTGTGCTAATTGTCATAAGATTAAAACCGCGGAAGAGAACGATTGGTATAGGCACACCTACCCTAAATAACTTCTCGGCCAACGCACCACGCATGCACTACCTAGCTATTCTAGCAAAAAACACCACTTAGGTGAGACTTTTTTATTAACCATGTAAAAACAAGAGTTTGTAGGCTTCAACAAATCCCCATACTGCTAAGAAAATAAAGGCTATCGATCCGACAAATGATACAACGGGGTTCTTGACCGTAGCAATCGTACGTTTCGGTGAAATATACAAAAAGATATTTAGTATCATGTGCCCGACAATTACCCCAATTCCAAAACCAAACACATTAACTATATTGAACAACGGTACGTATCCGGCAAAATCATCCAGACCAAGTATAAACGGTACGGTAAATGATAGAGCCAAGAGGCCGATGAGCGAATTCTTGGTAACCGCTTTAAGGGAATGCGACGGGACGATCTTAGATAAAAACGGTTCTACTAACTTATTCCATGATTCTAGAATCCATTTTAGTTTTTTGACTATCAGCCGAAACAATCTAGGATACCCCTGGTTTTCAGTATCTATAAAGCTCACTCCATCCTGAGCCAATCTCATTAAAACCAGACCGGCGAGTAGTACCATAATCCCCAGTAACCAATCAACCTCTTTAAAAAACGCCCAGATCAACAATATCAACATCGTACCAAAGGCATTGCCCATTGCCGTACCTATTTCTATGCCAATCCTACCCTTTAACCCTGGATTTTTGTCCATCATACGACCAATATAGATAGCAAAGTCTATTGAAGTCTTGAGATACACGGTTAGCCCGACCAAAATATCCGACCACCTTACAGCTGTCGAAATTGGCTCTGATATAAACCCGTTAAGAATTAAGACTTCAAGCCACAATGATAGGATTAAAATTCCGCAAACAACGAATGTAAGAACAATTGGGATAATCTGCTGATGATAACCCAAATCAATAACCTGTTTTTTGTTATTTTTCACCTCCAAATTGTAGCAAAAAGATAATTTAAAAGGTCAAGAAATAATTATGACAACTAAACGGGTCTTGCGCCCCAGACGCTAACAGGCGTGCCTACTGGAGAATTATTCCAAAGTTTTTTAGCATCGTTATGTGTAACATTAATACATCCGTGACTTCCCGGAGTACTAAATGTCGACTCGTGTATCGCCTGACCACCATAAAAGAACATCGAATACGGCATCGGTGACCCAAAAATCGATGAAATGTGATCAATGTCTTTGTAGTAAACTCTGTGATTACCCACTTTTGTAGGCTCTGACTGACTTAGCCGAGGGTCGCCAGATCGCATGCGTTCTGCAGTGTAGGTACGAACTCCATTTTTTGATAACCACAATTTCTGATTACGAAGATCGGCGCAAATTCGCACACCTCTCGGGGGAGTATTGCCTCGCATAATTCCCCAAGTCTGCGGACCAACAACACCATCGACACTCAGATTTTTTGTACATTGATATGATTTTATTGCGTTACAGGTAACCGGTCCAAGTACACCATCCTGAGCTACCCCAACTTTGGCTTGCACCTGTCTAACAGTTACTCCACTTACGGCAATTCGACAGTTTCCATTTTCTTGACTAACGGCAAGGACAGGAGGTGAAGAGATAAAGACAGAGCCGAGCAACATTACCGCTACCGCAACATACGATAAGATATTACTTAATTTTTTTATTATCATTCAAATATTGTACTATATTTTTATCTGCTAGTCAATCGTTGAATTGATCTGGATCCAGAATGCATCAGCCCAATTTTTGTAGCTAAGATTATTGGGGTGAAACAAATCTGGCGCAAAGCCGAAAATGCTTCGATTCTCTGTTGTTTGCTTTTGAAGATCAACAAAAACAAGACTGGGATAATTCTTTAATTCTTGCTCGATAACGTTACTTGCCAATTTAGCGTTATTGGTGCTCCCCGGCCTGCTATTAAATAGCGGCATATTTGATACAAATGCGCCATCGGGTAGTGTTTGTAAAACTTTTTTAAATTCTTCTCGAAATTTCTTTTCATCGTAATTCGTTACATCATTTGCACCGATTTCAATAGTCGTTATGTCGGCGTCTATAGTATTAATTCTCGGTGATTGTTCTTTTAAATAATCGGTCATCTTTGCACCAGTTTTACCGATATTAACTATTTTCACTGTCTTGCCGGTTTTCTCAGACAACCTAGAGGCGACAAGGCCAACATAACCTCGCATAGGGCTACTAGCGCCAATTCCTTGGGCAGCCGAGTCACCTAACGCTAAATATGTGATTTCTCCCTTTTCTTTAGCTTTATTCTCCCAAAATGTTCGATAACGTCCAACGCTATTAGCAAGCCAGATAAGAGCAGTCACTTCAACAATAACCAATGTACCAACTATCAGTAATATCACTTTAAGCACCTTTCTCTCACGCTTATGTTTTTTCATTACAATTCATAGCATAACACCCATTAACCGAATCCAAGATCATATACGTCATTCGATTTTTGTTACAATCTTTGTTTTTGCTTGTAAAATAACAACAAAGACCTTTCGGCCTTTTTTGTTAAATCTATATTTTGAATTTTAAGCTTAGTAAGATTTTTTTGCGCCCGCTTCTATTTCTTTTTCAGCATTCTCTTTAGACATCATTGCGCAAACAGTTGTGCCGCACTTTTCATGCTTCCCTTTAGCCATGTAACCACCTTTTGCAGTTTGAAAATCAAATTCTTATTGTATTTGTACGACTTCGTTTAGACATACTGGTTGAAGTGGTGGTGACTGAGATATACGTTCTGACATTACACTACGCTCACGCCATATTTGGTGAGCCATTATCCCTATGACAGCGACACTTGATAATATTGCGCCAGCCGCAGAACCTTGCTCCCAAAAAAATTGAGATCCTGCACCTAGCACTCCTCCTGCTGCTTCAGCTATGTTGGTGTGAGCAATTGCTGTCGTACCATTATCGTTAAGTTGATGTATAATCTCAGCGCTAGGATAATCATAAATTTCATCTTGGATAACTTCTATCGGGTCTTCAAAAGCCATGTCTGTATCAGGGATGGTCG
The DNA here is from genome assembly GCA_964584895.1 of uncultured Candidatus Saccharibacteria bacterium. Taxonomy (GTDB): domain Bacteria; phylum Patescibacteriota; class Saccharimonadia; order Saccharimonadales; family JAGQNJ01; genus DAISWO01. Next base: position 12,632 of record CAZPAW010000002.1, on the reverse strand, counting down.
TATGCGCTTCTTTTTTGTGATGTTTATTTTTGTGACGGATATAACCAACATTTAGAACCCCTACCACGCCAGCAACAGCCATGTTAGCAACACTTGGCTTAGCGTCTAGACTAACCAACCTTACTCCTTCGGCTATCCCGATGCTTGCAGTTGCAATATGCAACCCGTATAGTCCAATACGCTGCCTGGAGGCACGCTTATGCTTCCCAAAAGCATCGTTTTTTTCCGAAGTCTTTAAGCCGGCAGCCAGCCCAGTATCTGTTACCTCCATGGCGAACTGATTAAAGCCAAGTGCGCTATGTCCTAGCACAACCTCGTTTACAATACTCAGTGCGGCGCTTACCGCATTAACACCAAGTAGATTGTTTATAGCTTTTTTTGTAAATTTCCGCTGTTCTTGGGAAACTTCTGGTTTTGGGTAGTTATCACCTATTGCCTTCATTGCATTGCCACATAAGATCGTTAAATAATATATATTGTACCATTATTCGTGATTTTTTCAATACATATATTCATATCCGCATTTCGCTCCCAATAAAAGGACATCCGTAAGACTCAGATGTTAGATATTAGACTATTTGAAAAAACCACCTTATTAGGGGCGAGATAGCTCGTTGGAGACATTTTTTAGCAATACACCTTCAACACTTAACCACTCTTTTTCTGTAGCTATGTATTGAAGGGCAAAGTTAGTTATTAGTGACTTAACAGTAATCTAGTAAGACTTTTTTGCACCGTTTTCTACTTCTTTTTCAGCATTCTCTTTAGACATCATTGCGCAAACAGTTGTGCCGCACTTTTCATGCTTCCCTTTAGCCATGTAACCACCTTTTGCAGTTTGAACAACTTCTGGTGATGACAATTCAACACCTTTTTCTTTGCATTTAACGCAGTATCCTGTAGCCATTTTTTTATCTCCTTTTTTATTTAATAACCCACTTATTATAACTCTTGTATCGTATACACCTAATCAGAATACAAATAATGATCTCGAAAAATGTCCGATGAAATTCAATCAATATCGATACAGAGAGAAGTTTGCCTCATATATTTAATGAGTTGGGTGAAGTGATGCCAAAAGTTCTAAATCACGAACACGTGTTGTCCGGACTTGAGATATAGCTACGATACATTGGGTGCTTCACCAAGCTCAAGAATCATATCCAACATTTCGTCATTGCCATCGCTGAAAGTCCCTACGGCTTTAAAACCGTGCTTCTCGTAGTAATGAATTGCACGCTGGTTGTCTTTTAGCACGCCACCCCAAAGTATGATTCGTTCTTTACCAAACCGGCGAGCGATTTGAGTGATATATGGAAACAGCCTACTGCCAAGTCCTTTGTTCTGATAATCATCCGCAATCGTGGGGCCAAATCTGCAATCTGTTTTTTGGTCAAGAGTTATTCCAGCGTTTTTATATCTTTCTATATCACCTTCTGGAATATCAAAGCTAAACTCCATAAGTCCAATTATTCGCTCATCCTCTGAAGATAATCTTGGTTTTGTCTCTACCACAAATCTTAGTTTGTCGTACTTATTAATAGCCTCACAAAGCTCCTCCGCTGGCGGAAGATAACCATCGGCAGAGATAATATTTCGTTTCGTTTCCTCAGATAATCCCAACAGAAAGTTGCCAAGTTTGTTGACATCATTCGGCAACAACGGTCTTAGTACTTCACTATCCCCACCTGCAAGAGTAATAGGAAATGTCACAGACTCGGGATTATTTTCAACAGAAGATAGGGTTAGATTCATTCTAGGATTATATCAAAATACATTTACTGTTACCGATTTGATATCACTCCTGTTTTGTTATGAACTACAAAAATCTACTCAAACTTTTTGAATAGATTGCCCTAGATAATAAATCATACATATCTACTTGACCACTTTAAAGTCTAGCCTTAAATAGATTACCTACTGATTATTGACCTTATATCGTAAGTGCAAGAATGAGCGTTCAAGAGGATTGGTTTCTAGGAGTGTCATAGTTTTGAGCAACTTCAAATCTTCACTTGTTTCGATAGACTCGCCATCAACTAAGCTCGTCGTGTCTTTACCCCCAACAATTAAAGGTGCGTAAACTAATGCAACATAATCTATTAAACCGCTTCGTATGAGCACAGCATTCAGCTCGCCGCCAGATTGGATAGTCATCTTATCTACTCCTATAACAGCTAGTTTTACGAATAAGTCATTAAAATCAACCTCACCTTCATAAGTAATAACTTCAAGATTTGGATCTGTTATCTTTAGTGCTGGATGTTTTTTATTGGTCGTCACAAGATATAACTTCTTTACTCTTGCCAGCAGATTAGTTATTCCAAGTTCTGTTAAATGTGGCTTGTTGTCTACAATCACAAAATCAACCGGTATCTTCTGAATGCTCTCTTTCTTATCATTCCAGCCAACTTTTGCCATCACCCGCCCAGAGTTGAACGAACATAAATCTGTTTGTTGTTCTAATTCATAGTATTGCTGCAAACCATCTTTGATGTCTGTTGTTCGATTTAAGTCCTTGTCAAAGTCACGCTCATCATTTGAACCAGTAGATATCTTTCCGTCAACCGATACCAGCATGAATAGTGTGGTTTGTGGTCGTTTCATAGTACTATCTTAACAAAAAAGACCCAATTTAGGTCTAAATGCTTGAAAGCTCTCTGAGCAAAAAATGTTTGGGTCGTAATGGTGCGCCAATACAGAAACATCTTAAACTTTTGGAGTATATCTTTAATGAACCATTTAGCGAGGCTCCGACCGTACCTGTACCAGAGACGACCAGTGAATCTATAATTTACTAGCCATAATCACTTTACCTGAACTCTATAACACGGTCGCGACGGTATTTTATTGGATAATCAGTACCCTCCGCATAGAGATAGGTATCGTCATACTTAACCAATTTAATATCTCGCCAATATCTTGCACTGCCAGCACGGGCACTTTGATACCTCATGCTGATAACTCCGTTTCTACGAGATTGGAGGTATGTACCAAAATCGCCTTGGTCTACACCTCTGTCGCCTACATTAAAATCTTTTTTGGTTGAGACCTTAGCTTTATTTACGCTCGGTGCTGGCGTTGCATTTACTGGGCTTACATTATCTACGGCTTCATCAGAGAAATCTGTTACATAAGTATCTTTGGGTGCATCTTCAGGTGCGACTGTCTCTTTTTCGAGGGCTTTAACGACGGTTGTCTTACTTGCAGAATGCGTATTATCAAAATACTTTTTGATATGCTCTGAAAGAGCTTTCTCTTCTTCGGCCTGATCGTCCACCCAGTCGAAGTAAGATATGCGGTAGAATGTCCATCCAGCAATCTCTAATGCGCCCTGACGTTCCCAGTCGTTCTGTACGTAGACCTGACCGTCTCCGCCTTCAAAGTGTGTTGGTCCGTCACACTCAATTGCGAGCTTCTTCCCGTTATGATGAACAACTAGGTCAATTTTGAAGCCTAGAGATTCTGCTTGAGTCTCTAAGGTGTACTCCTCCGCTTCTAATTCTTTAGACAAATAATTAAACACCTGCTCTTCAAAATTTGAGTCAAAACGCTGCTCAGACTTACTGTGCCTACGAGATAATATTCCGTTTTTATCTACATACTCTAAATACTTTTTAATCCAAATGCCATCCGGCCATAACTCTGTAGGGAGTGATGTTACACAATGTACTTGAAGCCTAGCACGACTAAATGCCACGTTGACCCTTCCAGCTGCAATATCTTTGTTTATCTCGCCACCTTCACCAGTACGACTAACATATCGTCGTTTATCACTAGGGTCTTTGATTACAAACGAATAAATGACAATATCTCGTTCATCGCCCTGAATACCGTCAATGATAGCAACTTTTATGTCTTCGTCTTTTATTACGTTTCTTATTTCCTCAGCTTGTTCGTTGAAGAACGTCAGTATAGCTATGGACTTATCTTTGAGAACAGGGTCACTCTTAATTTCTTCAACTAACTCCTGTATTCTTCTTATCTCTGCATAGTTAGTTTTACTCCCTAACTCTTCATCATCGTTTGGAGTTACTAAATGGTTAAGCAAAACCCGTCCAGTGTCTTTGAACGGCACTAGGTTATCGTTGACGGCCTCTAGTTTACGACCAATGGGCTCATAAAATGCTGTGTTAGAAAAACCAATTAGCTCTTTAGGAGAACGGTAGTGATATTTGAGCGTAGTGGTTTTGAAGCCGTTCAAACTTGCTATGTCCATCACCGACTTAACAGTGTCCTCTTGAGCCTTAATTTGATACACATCCGGTATTTTATGTTTTTTTGCTATTGCAGAAAGTTGGTCATTTGATTTGAACATAATATTATCGTCACGCATCTGTAATGAATCTCCAAAGAATATAGTATGTTCAGCACGGTACATAGCTGGGAACGCATATGCGAAATTACACTGGGAAGCTTCGTCAATAATAACGTAATCAAATGCGTTCATTTCTAGCGGTACTATTCGGCTCACATCATCCAAACTCATCATCCAGATAGGTAGCACTTTCGACATAGCGCTGAAGTTATCACTATTATGCTTAAGCCTATCGAAAGTTTTATTGGCTTTTTTGCTCTTCGTGAGACTTCTGGCAACTTGAGCAAGGGTTGCCCTAATCTCTTTACTGTTGTTTGCCTCTCCTACTCGTGTCAATATTCGATTACGGACATAGTTAGTAACGTTCTTTCTGTAAAATTTACGAATGTCTTTAATCTCACGATTAAGTTCATTGGCTGAATATAGAGACGCCTCCTCTATCTGGGTAGATATAGCGTTGTACCTGTCGAGGTCTTTAAAGGTTTCACTCTCTCCTCCGTGTTCACTTACAACTTTCTTGAAAGTATCGAATACAGTTTGTGACATATCCAGACTCGCCAGTATTTTATCTAACTCTGAGCATGCATATGAGAGTGCTTCTTTTTCATGACAGTAAAAGAAATATGCCTTTAACCCATCTAGCATATTTAGCTTGGCTGACTTGGTGTTTGCCGAGAATAATATCTTTTCAAATTCTATGTAAATTTCCTGCTGAATATCACGACAGTGTTCCTTTAAGGCGCTACGTAGCTTAAGGTCGTTGACTTTACTACGAAGGAACCCTGACCGTTCGGGCATATTGGCTTTAAAGTATGAGTAAATACTTTCGGACGATTTAATCGTACTCCGATAGTTTATGTTAATTTCCTTGAACTTCGCGTCGGCTTTTTTTATAAACTTACTATGACCAGCTTCGTATTCTTTAACCTTAGAGCCAAGTTCACTAATATTCTTTTCTAATTCCAAGCATTGCTTGTAAAGTTCAGAGTTAATTCCATAAGTACAAAAAGAATCCAAGTAGCTAAGGGTCCTCCTTTCTTCGAACAAAGCATATAGTGAACGTTCAATGTTAATATTTTCTACAAAATTCCTTGAACGGTCGGCAAGCAGTCCTAGTGGCTCCTTCAAGTCACCGACCTTACCTTTTTGAAATTCTCTGTTTAAAGCAATCAGAGTATTGGCGGCACTGTCTTTTTCATCGTCTGCCGAATATAACTTCGATGTCTTGTCGGGGATATAGCCGAATAGAAATGGTACATCGAGAGTCTTAAGTTTGTCTTTTACGCCACGTATAGCTTGGTCCTTTTGGCTAGCAAACAGCACTCGTTTACCTGTTGCAGCCAAATGAACTAGTAAATTTGAAATGGTTTGCGATTTACCGGTACCAGGAGGTCCTTCGACTATTACCGCTTTATTAGCGGTAATGCCAAGTACCTTAAGTTGGTATTTGTCGTAGTCAAATGGAAAGAAAATTTCTGTACTGCCATCATCTGACACTAATTGCTCTATTGCCATATCCTCGTCAGACACCCAGCTACCAAGAGATGTTTCAAGTAGGTCTTCATCTTCTAAGGCAGCGATTGCTTTAAGGTCTTCAGCCAAGAAGTGGTTGGTTTTGTTCGTGATTGCGATTTTGCTCGTTTCAAAACTAGGTAATTCAGATATCAACTTGGCGTCTGCTCTGTCTAGTTGCACCCTGACAGCAGACCACAAGTCTTTAATAAAGTCATCGCTTACAGGTAGACTTGTTTTCCCTTCTGCTTCAGAGTCAGCAATAAACTTAAAGACATTATCAAAGTATTGCTGAGGTAAGTAGTTCTTAAGTGGACCACTGAGCACTTCTATGTAGCTATCAGGTAGGTCAAAACTTACATTAGCGCCGTCACTTGTGTATTTGAAGTTAATTGCAGCGATAGGAATCTGCAATAGAGGTGCTTCGTACTTCTCGTACTCCTCACTAAACTCACCATCCTTGAGTCGTTTTGCTTCAAAAGAGAAAAAACCCGTCTGTAGTACAACCCTTTTTGTATATTCGTCAGTCTTAATTTTTGTGTCAATTTCTTGAATTTTATTAAAAATCTTTCTGTCGCGTTCTACTCTTTGTTCTGCTTTAAGTTGCTCTTCACTTTTCTCTTCACTTGGGGTATCTGGGTCAAACTGGCTATTGAGCGATGTTACTAGGTTAACAGTAAGAGTTTCAGCTTCGCCCTTGGAGATTAGGTCAGGAACAGACACGAGCTCATTATCGAGTTGTTCAGTTTCAATAGGTCGGCTTCTTGACGCTCCACTCGAAATAAGACTGACGTAATCAAGTCCATATTTAGCTAATTGACTAATTGTTATTGGTATTTTTGACATATGTTGGAATACTTTAAATTTCTAACCAAATTATACAACAGTGTGGTCGTGTTAGCGATAATGGCGACAGGACTCAAGGTCAGATCAAATTAAATAAGCTTTTTAAGATATTCGTAATTCTTACCCATGGCAAGAGTGTCCAGACAACAATACTTCAATATAGGTATAATGATGCTATGGCTGTCAAAAATGAACCATTCTTAATTAGAAATATAAAAGATCCCGAAGTATTTTTTGCCCTAAAACGACTCTGTTCATTTATAGTAAGTGATACTTGGCGAACCAGTAGTAGCGAAGCGGAATATGAATTTGCAGTCACAAAGACCAAACAGTACGAAGCGGATGTAAAAAAGCTGGCAGAACTTGATTCAGACATCGCTTGGGGGCAAACAAAACATCTTACAAAAGAGGGTCATTGGATTAGTAATAGCAGTGGTGATTTCAACCCATGGTACAAAGGTAGTCTCTCCCTGGACAAATTACTAGATTCAGTTGAACTATTTGTCGAACTGACCGAATCGACAACGCCACAATACTTACCCGAAATAGAATTTCTTCATTACTATAATTATTTACGAAGCAAGTTACCTTCCACCTTACCCAGTCCTGCTGTGATACGATTTGAAAACTTGCACACAAAGATACAGCAACATTGTAATCAGAGATATGGCAATGGACAATATGCCGACGCAATACTAGCCGCATATAAAGTGTTATTCAACGAAATAAAAGATGTTGCTAATATTCATAATCTTGATGGTAAACAGCTTGCCGAAAAAGCGTTCTCGCTTTCTAATCCGATTATCAAGCTGAATGATTTAAACACACAGTCTGATAAAGACGAACAACTCGGATTTATGCTACTACTTTCTGGTGCAGCCGTAGGTATTCGAAATCCTAAGGCTCATGATTTAGTTGAACAGGAAGACAAACACAAGACGCTGCGTTACCTTGCGTTCGCAAGTCTATTACTAGAACGACTTGATGGACGCAAAGCTCCTATTCAAAAGTCTGTCTAATGTAGATTATATAGACATGGAAAAAAGATTATTTAAACCGGCAGATAAGATTGCACCCGGCCTGTATATGAATTACTGGGCCTCGATCGTTAGTAAATATGGCGATGACCACTTGAATATCAACAAGTTGAAGCAATATAGAGAAGTAAGAAATGGCGCGATTCTTGCAGCCATGTGGACCAAAACAACTGGAAGAAAGCACTTCGTCTCTTTTCCTCAAGATGAACCATCAGACGTTGAGATATATAGCCTACTTCCAACAATATACAAGGACAAACCTTCATATCATCTAACGAAGATCCCTGTACAGCTTACAAGATGCTCATCAGCTGACGGAGAAACTGTGGCTGGTCAGGTAGCGAAAAAGAATAAGGCTTCGCTAGCTGAAACTTCTCTTGTAGTTCATATGTTAGGTGAAGATAATGTGAAGCTTGATTTAAACAAAATTGTTGATGAAGTCTTACGAATTGGTTCTCTCCACCCGAAAGAAATAGTTCTACTTGCACCCATTGAAGATAAATCAACAATCGAGCAGACGTTTGCCCAATTACTAATCTATCATCGTGAGGAAATTCAAGTGCGGTCAAGCAGAGTACATACAGGTGATACCGAAGCGTTCTTTACTTACCCATCTGTTATGCAAAGTCAGCGAGGGACTGGGCGAGCATTAGATGCGGATGGGGAATTTAATTTGCTACTTCCTTAGTTTAGTACTAATTTCCCTACAGAAACCTATCAAGATCTTTGAAGTCTACTTACTAGAAATGCTCCATCCTGAAATATTTAAAGTTGGACGAAGATGCTTCAAGATAGTATCTATAACTTCCTGCTGATTTTTGGCTGAAATATCCTTTTTAAATAACTCGAATGTACGTTTGACAAATGTGTTTAACGGCCAGCTTGAGCTATAGAAACTCGTATTTTCACTACTAAGTTGTTGGTATAAATAAATAATTTCTGCGAACTCATTTAGTGCATTTGAGATAGTAATTGTATCTATTTTAGATTTATCTTTTCTAGTAGTTTTAGAAATACTGATTGCCCCGAACTTTTCGGGAGTTACTTTAACATCGAATTTATCTGGTTGAAAGTCTTTGTGGAATTTCAGAGCTTCGTAGTCCTTAACGATTAATTCTGAGTATCCTTTTTCAATAAAAGCACCAGCTTTCTTAACAATTTCTTCTACTACCCTTGCAATTTCATCCGTATATTTATCAGTAAATTCATTTCCAGTGAGTTTCAATCCGTCCTTTTGATTTTGAATAAGCATGGGTAATAATAACTGAGGAATTATAGTGACACCTTTTTTACTAGATTTATAAAATTTCAGAAAATCTTGAACACTCACTTTTGTAAGTTCGAGAATAAACTTACCCCCTGACCCTTGTTCTTTTTTAGTTAGTAATTGTCTCAAATCAACCATCACTCCAAGTTCGTGATTTTTGAATATCGTATATAAAAAGCCAGCATTGTCTGGATCAAAATCTCCTTGGACTATGCCTACAACTTCGCCGGACTTGTTCTTATTTTCTTTAGTAAAATGCCGTTTCTCTGAACATTCTATGACCACCCGTAAAATCACTTCCCTCTGTATAAGCCCTTCTAAAACTCTGGCGTAGTCGTGTTTGAGATAATTTCTACTCTTGTTTTTGCCAAAGTACTCATTATTCATTTCAGAAATTATATCGACCTTAATATTCGAATTGTTGCTTTTCATATAAGGGCTATTATATCTCCTATTTAACTCTGTTGAAAACTAACATTACCTTGAGGCTGCCCGTATTTAATCTATATTATTAACAACGCTCAGAGAGGCTCAGAATGGCTCACAGGCTATGTTCTTTGAACCGATTGCCTTGGTATCGCATTTTATTTAGAAGTCTAATAGACTCCGAGCATGTCAGGCATATCAGATGAAGCAATAAGCAATAGAATGGCGATTGCCGAAATAAGACGAAGATATTATTCCAACGAAATAACCAGGGAAGAAGCCAAGCAATTAGCAGAGCCGATACTTGAGCGAGTTAATATCCGAGCCAAAGAGATTGCTAAAAAGCACGACAAGAAGCCTTACAAAATCGACTTCACTAATGCGATGAGAAATTCATACGAACCATACGAGTCTATTTCATCTAGACGTTTTGTATCTACAGACGATGATGTTGTAATAATTCCCTCACCAAAAAATACATAACAAATACTCAAAAACAAAGAGGAAACAGTGACAAACAGCTAAAGTTGCCTTCCTGTGTGTGAAGAGATGGTTGCACGGATTGAGGGTAGGTATTATCATTCAGATATTGGCATAATTGAGACTAATTATTAACACTCTTTATAAACTGTTGCAGGCTATGGGTTAATAAAACTCGCCAATCCGCTCCCAGCAACTAAAGCACCCTAAAGTCCACTTGTTTAAAAGTGTAATTCTTTTTGCGTGCTATAGAGAGTGGGTATAGTGTGGAAAAAGTTCAAACCAATTCAGTAGTTAAAGATAAACAAAAAATTCAAAATGATTGTGAAACGGACTACCATGTATTAGTAGAAATTCTGGGCACATTTATGGATACGGAATGCAGCCCAAAGCCGTATTTAATGCTCGACGACGTGAAGATAATTCTTTAGGGTGATTGGTCTCTAACTTTATAGGCACTATACTTAGTACTATGGAAGAAGACAGAGCACCCCAAGATTTACTAGAAATGCTCTTAGCGGGTCAGCCAAAGGAAAAGACCGAGGTTGACTCTTCCACCGTAAGATATGCCCTTTATGCTAGAAAATCAACATTATCTGAAGACTCACAAGCACATTCAATTGAAGATCAGGTGTCTGTCTGCATGGAGCGTATCGTAATTCCTAACAACTTACATGTAGAGAAGATATACAGAGAAAGTTTTTCGGCAAAAGAGGCAGATACGCGGGAACAATTTAAGCAGATGGTTAGCGACCTAAAGACTGGTCGAGTAAACGGTCTGATTGCATGGCACCCTGATAGACTTGCTAGAAACATGAAGGACGCTGGTGAGATCATTGACCTCATAGATAAGAATACGATAACTGACCTAAAATTTGCCACGTTCACTTTTGAAAACACAGCAGAAGGCAAAATGACACTTGGCATAACTTTTGTAATGTCTAAACAGTACTCCGAGCACTTGAGTGATTCCGTGAATCGGGGTAATCAGAAAAATGTAGTAGACAGAGGTGAGTTTATTGGTAAGTTCAAGCACGGCTATGTCGTAGACGGAAATCGCAGGTTTCAAGTTGATAACGAAAATTTCGTAAAGGTTAGGCATGTATTCCAGACAGTATTAAATGGTAATTCTCAAAAAGAAGCTAGAGAATGGATTAACTCACAAAACTATACCGTTCAGAAACGCCCAGAGAGCGACCCAGTACCGCACACGTGGTCTAAAGATAATATCTCAGAGCTTTTGAGAGACCCACACTATGCAGGAGTTCACAAATGGGGCAAGAACTTCGTTGACCTTACACAACAATATGATTTCACACCGATGGTGACCGTAGAAGAATTCTTAAAAATTAACAAAATTAACAATCTTGATTCATCTAAAATTCTCTCGATTAGTAGACCCAAAAGTACTAAAACCAAAGCAAATCTGCTACGCGGTGCTGTCTATTGCGGTGCATGCGGCAAGCCTCTTACTTCCATGCTCATTGGCAAGAAAAAAGACGGTGTACTGCTCCATTCACGATACTACTACAAGTGTGAGACAAAGAGTTGCCGTGTATTCGACAATTCAGCTAGAGCTGAGCTGGTAATCAACAAAGCAAATGAATTCTTCAATACTTTCCTATTCACAACCAGAGACAACTACGAAGTTTACATCGAAAATGCTCGAAAAGAGCTGAAGAAAATGAATGCTAATTTGGCAAGTCAAATCGAAAGCCTTAAGGCCACAATATCAAACAAAGAAAAGGCATATGAACAGACTAAGAAGTTGCTACTAAAAGACTCTGTTCTTGAGAAACACTACAACCTAGATAAACAACTTGAAGAAATAAATAAATTGAAGTCAAATTATGAGCGTCAAGTCAATATCAGAAGACGCACAAAAGAGTCACTACCTACATATGAGAAATATCTTAAACTTTTTGAATCCGCCCCCGTTATTCTTAATAAAATTCGTGATATGAGCACAATGGACCAACTACTTAGAATCTTCTTCTTAAACTTCACGGTTATACCCGGTGAAGAGAGTTTTTCACGGGGGTCAGAGGTAACATGTAAATTAAAGGAACCCTGGGCTGGGTTCCTAAATGATGAAAAATTCGTGTATGGTGCGGGTGAGGGGACTCTAACCCCTGGCCTCGTCCTTGGCAAGGACGCGCTCTAAACAACTGAGCTACACCCGCATTTTGGTGGCTCCGCACAGACTCGAACTGTGGACACAAGGCTCTTCAAGCCTCTGCTCTACCAACTGAGCTACAGAGCCTCGTCAAAACTTTCACTTTTGTCGCATTTTTGTAAGACCAAAAATCACGACTTTTTGTTCTGTTTTTCCTCTAGAAAGATTAAACACTCGAGTAGGCAAAGCCGCTCGCTAGTTCAATCTTTCTGGAAACAACGAAGCAAATATTATTGTTAATGGTGGGCGGTACAGGACTCGAACCTGTGACCCCCTCGGTGTAAACGAGGTGCTCTAGCCAACTGAGCTAACCGCCCACAACTGCAAAATTATACCACATCTGGTGGGCGAGAGAGGACTTGAACCTCCACAGGATTGCTCCCACAGGCCCCTCAAGCCTGCGCGTCTACCAGTTCCGCCACTCGCCCAATAACCCTTCGCATAATCAACTGATGTATTTTACGTTGTTAATCGCTACACCGCAAATTACCTACCTACCAGGCAGGTGATCGTAAAGGTGATCCATAGAATAATCATTGCGAAGAAGTGGCTTGATATCATCAATCGTAA